>MUIB01000026.1 GCA_002084135.1 Spirochaeta sp. LUC14_002_19_P3
ACCCACGGCGAATACTGGGTGGTAAGTCGGCCAATGAGGCTATCGGAATTCATCTGATAGCTTGAGGGATAAGAGAGCATGAGTTTCATGAAAAAAGTGGACAGTTAACTTGACAAGTTACCTTGTCCGTGTTTTGTTGGGGTTGCGTTCAAGCGTTGTCCCTCTGTTTTTCCAGGTATTTATTGCTTATAATTTTGAAGCTGTTTGTTCTGCCAGCATCCTTGAATACCAGCCCTTCCCGGCGTTTGTTGCACAGGGCGGAGGGGCCATCGGCAAATTGAATCAGGCTGTCCATGGTATATTCTGATGGGATTGTATAGGTGCTGTGAACTAACGGAACGGTTTCGATTTTTAATTCTTCGCATAGTTTCTCAACGTTTTCCCAGCTTAGAAATAATCCTTCGCTAATATTGTAAATATTGAATACGAGGAGTTTCTGACCTTTAATACCATAGCAATTGCCCTGAATTTTTTCCCCTATGAGTTCTCCCTGTACCGCGAAGTCGAAATTCCCGGCAGAATAAGTTTTCATGGCTTCCTCCAGCCGCAATTTTTTTGAGGCTGTCCAGTGGAAGTTGGCAGCGGTATCTTTAAGCTCAAAATTGCGCGAGCAGACTCCAAACTGGCCTTCAAAGACAAAGGCGGTAAAGGAGGTACCGTCCACTTTTTCGGTTACGTTCCAGGTTAGCTTTTTAAGTTTTTCAAAGGAATCGGCCAGGTTTTGAATGCGTTCTTCATCGGTTTTTTGAACATACCAGGGAAATGCCCCTTTCTGATCCCCGGCAACAGACCCATCCATGGGCGGTTCCCAGAGCTGGATGCCCAGAATTTCGGTAACATCGGTGCCGACTGCTTTCCCGCTGTCCAATATGTCTTTGGGCAGCACATCCAATGGCAGAAGCAGCCCTTGGGATGTTTGCCCCCGCATTCTTACAGTTCTTAACCGTGCGCCCTTTACCTGATTGTATTCTTTTGGCTCGCCTTCTGAGAGAAATGGAGCGATTGCATGGGGTATCCAGGAGTCGATTTCACAGTAAACGGCTAAATCTCCGGGCTTGAATTCGCCCTTTTTGCATACAACCTTCCAGCCGCCTACTGCGGCGGTTTCAATTTTATCGGCACCTTCTATGGGTATAATCCCGTCAATTTTCCGTATTGCCGCCAGTTTTCTCATTTAAGGCTCCTCGGACCTATATAATAACAAAAGGATGTTTTTCCTCCAAGTCACTGTAAAGGGCAAAGGCGGAAGAGCCTTGAAACTGCGGTAAGAGGTATAAACCACACAATGGTCTTAAAACCGCTAATTATTTCCCGTGCTGGATCTGGCCGTTTTGGTTATGAGCAGGGCTTTAAGGGAATCGTTCCGGGCAGAGTCCGCCAAATCGTAAGGGGTTTTTCCGCGGGCGTTACGGATGGATTTATCGGCACCTTTGGAAAGAAGCATCTCCACAACCCCGGAATCGGCTTTGCCCGTAACCGCCAGATGCAGAAGCGTATTGCCCTGATTGTTTTGAAGGTTAATAATGGAAGGCGTAATAACTACCTTCGCAAATTCCATTCCGGCTTCGATAAGCAGATTAAAGGGGGTTTGCCCTGCTGAATCTACCGCGAAGATGTCGGCACCTAAATCTATGAGCGTGATTGTCCCGTCGATGGATTTGTTCAGGATAGCAGCATGAAGAGCTGTTTTTCCATCATTATCCCGAAAAGAAATATTGGCATGAGATGCTATAAGAGCTTGCTGAACCCTCTTGCGTCCGCTGATGCTAGCAGTAAAAAGCGGGGTTTGGCCGTTTTTGTCGGGAAGATTTGGCGAAGCTCCGTTGGCCAGAAGCCATCCGCACAGATCGGAATATCCCTTATTGGCGGCTATATGGAGCGGGGACAATCCCGCCATATCCTGAATATTGATATCCGCTCCGCGGCTAATCAGAAGGCTTATATGTGCACGGCTGCCCCACTCCGCCGCAGTGTGCATTGCTGTTCGTCCCAGTATATCCTGAATATTAGTTAGGGCACCCGCTTCTATAAGCCGCAAAGTTATGTTGATATCTTTTACGGTAGCAGCCCTGTGTATGGGCGATTCCCCCTGGGCATTGCGGTGATTAGGATTGGCACCTTCTGTTAGCAGGGCATCTATAATTCTAATGTCTTCCCAGCTAATGGCGTGAAAAAGCGGAGTGTTACCCCATTCATCTTCAATATTGAGGTGTCCTTCAAGTATTTGCAGTGTTAAAGGTATCCCTCTTTCAAATGCCAGTATCAACGGGGAAATTCCGGAATTATTCTCCAGGAACAGATTGGCTCCATTAAGAAGAAGTACTTCCATATGATTGGTTAATTCATACTTAACTGCGTAATGAAGCGGGGTTTCTCCCATAAAATCTCTCATATTAGGATTGGAACCTATTGCCAGAAGTGTATTTATTTTGGCCACTTCCGAAGCTTCAAGCAAAGCATGATGGAGAATGGTTCTGCCGGCGTTATCGGTTTGGAACAGCATTTCAGGAGTAAAAAACCACGATACGGCATTGTTTTCGTTTCTCAGGGCAGCAACTGCCGGAGTAATATCCTGGTTGTTTTTTTGAAAAATTCCGGCACCCCTGGCAAGAAACATCAGAGCTAAATCTTTTTTATCGTTTTTAACCGCCAGCATAAGAGGGGTATTGCCTTCCATATTGCGGGCATCAATTTCCACTTTGTTGTCAAGGAGATACTGAACGGCACTCACAGCGGATTCGTCCATCACTAAAACAGCATGATGCAAAGGAGAATAGCCAAGATTGTCTTTGGCATTAACATTGGCGCCATTTGAAATGAGCAGTTCCATCAGTTCCATTCTATTCGGAACATAGACAGCCTCATGGAGCGGCGTTCTTCCGCTGTAATCCCGGGCATTAACATCCGCTCCATTTTCAATGAGTAAGGTCGCTATGGTTTTATACCCTTTCCTTGCAGCGGTAAGCAGAGGAGTGTTTCCGGGCTGATCGCGGATATCTGCCTTCGCGCCTTTTGAAAGGAATAAGCTCAGCATACCTTCCTGATTCTTCTCAGCAGCCTTATGCAATGCGGAAACACCGGTTTCAAAACGTATTTCATAATCGTCGGTACGCAGAGGTTCCGTTATATACTGCCAGTTTTCATCTGAAGGAGCAGGCGAGCCGCTCTGCAACAGCAGGGCGGCGCATGTTGCTTTATTTAAGGTAACCTTCCCTGTAAGTGCCATATCCAGTGGAATAAGGCCATCGGCATTCTTCAATTCAATATCGGCTCCGATAGCAATCAATTCGTTAACATGGGGAATAAGACCGCGTTCGGCCGCAATATGAAGCACGGTATTATCATTCTTTAAACGTGAATTAACCGTATTGGCACTAAACAGCTTGCTGATATTCTGTTCGGGAATATCCAAAGATAACTCAGCGGCTGTTTTTCCCTGCTCATTGGTTTCGAAAGGATTTGCCCGGTAAGATATTAAAGCGGTAATAACATCCGTATGCTGATTTTCCACCGCGATAGACAGAGGCGTTCTGCCGCTACTGTCTATCGGGTCTACCTTAACTCCGCGCTTAAGCAGTTCTCTCACAACCTGAGTATTGCCAATTTCAGCGGCTGCATGGAGAGCCGTAAAACCATTTTCATCGGTATATTCCAAATCTATATCAACTTTTAAGGCATTCTCAATTGCCCTGGAATTCCCGGATTTTATCATATCAAGAAGCTGAGGCTTAGAGGAAGGCTGAGAATCTGGCTGAGAATCTCTTTGGCCGTTAGCCCACAGTATAGTTGAAACCGTGCATATCAAAGCTAAAAGAACAAGTCTTTTCATTATAATACCTCTTCTATTCGTAAATTCGGCATACCGGCAGGTCGTCATTAAAAATACTCTCTGTTATACTTATCTTATGAATATTCAGCTTCCCATTATTGGCACTGCCGACAAACGCTATACGATTCATCCAGGCAAAATTATTGCCATAGGACTCAATTACACCTCCCACATAGAGGAAAGCGAGTCTATCAAAGTTCGCGGCCTGAACAGCGATGTACCGCAAACCCCGGTATTTTTCAATAAAACACCCAATGTTCTCATTGGTCCCGGCGCAAACATTGTTATTCCGCTATGCCTGAACGACTATCCCTGGCACCAGGAGGCTCGTACAGATTACGAAGGAGAGCTGGTTATTATCATGGGACGCACAGGGAAACATATCGGCGAAAAAGATGCCTTAAGCCATATATATGGCTATACCTGCGGAAACGATGTGAGTCAGCGCAATCTCCAAAACAGCGACAGAGCTGGCTGGTTTCGGGGGAAATCCTTCGACACCTTCGGCCCTGTAGGCCCATGCATACTCCCTGCCGGCACCAGCGTTAACCCCCAATCTCTAAACATTGAAACCCGTCTTAACGGTAAAACCGTGCAGTCATCGAATACCTCCAGAATGATTTTTCCCATTCCCCGCCTTATCAGCTATCTCAGCCGCCAGATTACCCTCAATGAAGGCGACCTGATATTTACCGGAACTCCTTCAGGCGTAGGCCCCCTCACCCCCGGCGACACAGTGGAAGTGGAAATTGAACACATAGGCATCCTGGCGAATACCGTAGTAACCGAGACCCTACTGCAATAGCGGATATTTTTCTGCTTATTTTGGGCGTTACCCCGCCGCGGTGCGCCGGGGTC
Source organism: Spirochaeta sp. LUC14_002_19_P3 (assembly GCA_002084135.1). Taxonomy (GTDB): domain Bacteria; phylum Spirochaetota; class Spirochaetia; order DSM-2461; family DSM-2461; genus UBA2779. The sequence goes on from MUIB01000026.1 coordinate 4,688, forward strand.
GGGCTTTGCGGGGGTTCCGCCTGCCTTTGGCAGGCCGCTTTGCGCCCCTTCAATCCCTAACGCGGAAAACCACTCATCCATTGAAACTCCACAGATACAGGGAAAGCCGTCCAGGAAGACAATATGGGCACCTCTAAAAACCCCATTTAGTTCTTGACTCGAACTTTTCCGCCGCTCCTTAAGTTGTCAAAATGCTCACATAGCTTAAGCTTTTGCCACCCGACAAAAAATTTCTTCGTCAATTTCCTAAAGCTGTTTTTAAGAGGTACCCGATATTTCATTTATATATTATACAATCGGAATTACTGTACTGATTTGTATAGAGCGTGCTTTACGATGTCCTGATGAAAAGCATATATGTTGGAGAAAATCATGGTAACTTGTCAAGTTAACTGTCCACTTTTTTCATGAAACTCATGCTCTCTTATCCCTCAAGCTATCAGATGAATTCCGATAGCCTCATTGGCCGACTTACCACCCAGTATTCGCCGTGGG
>MUIB01000130.1 GCA_002084135.1 Spirochaeta sp. LUC14_002_19_P3
CTTGACTCGAACTTTTCCGCCGCTCTTAAGTTGTCAAAATGCTCACGTAGCTTAAGCTAGCTCCGCTTTTGCCGCCCGACAAAAAATTTCTTCGTCAATTTCCTAAAGCTGGTTTTTAGAGGTCCCTAGAAGATAGAAGAGTTGGAATAATCCTGAATATATGGCATTATTCCTTACCTGAAAGGATGTGGCATGGATAAATACCGGATTTTTCCCGGAACCCCCCTGCCCTTAGGGGCGGAACTCACCGGTAAGGGTGTAAATTTTTCACTTTTTTCACGGCATGCGGAGAAGGTTTGCCTGCTGCTGTTTAAGAAAAACGATGATACTCAGCCGTCGTACAGGATTATCCTGAACCCCAAAACAAACCGGACCGGGGACTGCTGGCATGTTTTTGTTGAAGGACTCAAAGAGGGGCAGGCCTATCTCTACCAGCTTGACGGGCCGAATAAGCCGACTGAGGGGTACCGCTTCAACAGCAGCCGCATGTTGCTCGATCCCTATGCTAAATCCGTGGCGGGGAAAAAACCGTGGGTATTTCAGCGGGATGAGCCTTCCGGGAAGGAAAAACCAGCAGCGGCAGATGTTTCGGCAATACCGAAATGCGTTGTAATCAGCGACAGCTTTGACTGGCAGGGCGACCAACCGCTCAATTACCCGCTGTGGAAAACCATTATCTATGAAACTCATGTAAAGGGCTTGAGCCGCCACCCTGAAGCCGTGAAGCGCTTCGGCCTGCGTTATCCGGGCACATACGCCGGAGTTGTGGAAATGATTCCCTACCTGAAAGAGCTGGGAGTAAGCAGCCTGGAGCTACTGCCTGTCCATGAATTCGATGAGCATGAATTCGGCGATGGCAGAGTGAACTACTGGGGCTATTCCACCATGGCCTTTTTTGCCCCCAAAGGCAGCTATGCCGCCGCCGCCGATGCGCCGGAACAGGTGCGGGAATTCAAAATGATGGTGCGGGAGCTGCACAAGGCGGGGCTGGAAATTATACTGGATGTCGTCTTCAACCATACAGGGGAGGGCAATCATAAGGGCCCGGCTTTTTCCTTTCGGGGCCTGGACAATAGTATTTATTATCAGCTGGAAGAGGATAAGCACTTTTACAAAAATTATTCCGGCTGTGGCAATACCGTGAACTGCAACCATCCGGCGGTAATAAAGTTTATTATCGACTCCCTGCGCTACTGGGTTCTGCAAATGCACGTAGACGGCTTCCGCTTCGATCTGGCTTCCGTCTTTACCCGGGATGAGCAGGGCAATGTTATGGATTATCCCCCGCTGATTCATGCCATCGCGGAGGATGCCGTTCTTCACCGTACCAAAATTATCGCTGAGCCATGGGACGCAGGCGGGGCGTATTGGCTGGGTGGCTTCGGAAACCGCTGGGCGGAGTGGAACGACAGGTTCCGGGACGATGTTAAAACCTTTTGGCGCGGCGATAAAAGCAAAACCAATGCCTTTGCCACCCGATTGAGCGGCAGTTCCGATATTTTCTCTTATTCAGGAAGAAAGCCCTATCACAGCATCAATTATATAACATCCCACGATGGTTTTACTTTAAATGATCTGGTAAGCTATAACAGCAAGCACAATGAAGCCAACGGCGAAAAAAACCAGGACGGTTCCGATAACAACCTCAGCTTTAACTGGGGCCTTGAAGGCGAAACCAACACAAGCCCAACATGCCAAATCCGCACCCGGATAGTACGCAGCTATCTGGCTTCCCTGCTGCTGGCAAGCGGTACCCCGATGCTGCTCGGCGGCGATGAGTTTCGCCGTACCCAGCAAGGCAACAACAATGCCTACTGCCAGGACAATGAGCTTTCTTGGCTCAATTTTTCCCTGCTGGACAAGCATGCCGACCTATACCGCTTTACCCGGCTTTTAATCGAATTCCGCAAGCAACACCCCGCCTTGCAGCGCCGGGAATTTTTCAGCGGCAGGGATAAAAAAGGCAAAGACATGTCAGACATTGTATGGTTCAGCGAAAGCGGCGGCAGCCCCGACTGGAACAGGCCGGACAACATTCTCGCCCTGTGGATTAACGGCAGCCGCGAAAAAACCAACTTCCCCCGTGACGATGCGGATATTTATATATGCTGCAATGCCTCGGCAAAGCGGATACAGTTCAGGCTCCCCAAAGTCGCCAAGAGCAGGCATTGGTTTCGCGCCATAGACACCGCCCGTAAACCGCCTGAAGACATTGTCCCCCCCGGTGAAGAAGTTCCCCTTAACCAGAATAGAATCTACCCGGCGGGAGCCTATTCGCTAACGGTAATAATCAGCAAGGAAATGCCGGGACAGGGAATGGATTGAGGAATAGCCGCAGGAAGTGCCAGAACTTGATTGGAACTTGCAGAACACACCGGGAAATGGCCAAAAACACAGCGAAAGGGGCAAGTGCCCCGCCTATTTTATAATTTTTTCATTTTTTTTCAAAAAAATTGAATTTTTAGCCCCTCAGCGGGCTTCTTTATATATATGGACATTTTTCAAGAAGAATTTGCTGATCCTGTCGCGGAAACGGCGCACAGGGTGTTTGGGATACATTATCCCTTTCCGTGGCAGCGGCTGGTTATTGCGGCGGTTCTGGATGCTTTTACACCCATCCCGAATACGGATGAGGTGCCGGAGCCGCTGCGGGAGATTGCCGTGCTGCCAACGGGGGCGGGCAAGAGTCTGTGCTGGATGTTGCCTGCGGTCATGATTGAGGGGCTTACGGTGGCGGTTTTTCCGCTGCTGTCGCTGATGGCAGATCAGGAGCGCCGTTTGAATGCGGCGGGGGTAAGAGCTGTTACCTTGCGAGGGGGGCAGGAGAAGGGGGAGCGGCAGGCGATATGGAAGAACCTGGAGTCGGGGGAGGTTAAGATTATTCTTGCCAATCCGGAAGTGCTACAGTCGGAGGAAGTGAGTAGGCGGCTGGCCGCACTCAAACCGGCTTTTCTCGTGGTGGATGAAACACATACAGTGAGTCAGTGGGGGGAGTCTTTCCGGCCTGCCTGCGCGGGGATGGGACGGCTGGTGCAGGATTGGAATCCGTCGGCCGTGCTAGCCTTGACGGCTACGGCAGGGGATTATATCCGCGGCAGGATTCGGGAGCTGCTGTTCAATGGGGAGAGCCCCAGAGAGGCCTTGGCCGATCCGGACAGGCCGGCTATCCGCTATGGGGTGCTGCCTTCGCTGAGCCGTTTTCATGCGTTGGATTTTCTGATTCGCCGGGAGCAGCGGCCCGCGATTGTTTTTGGCCCTACGCGTTCTTCGGTTCAGCAGGCGGCACGAATTCTGCGCTTTCGGTTTCAGGATGAGCGGATTTGTTTCTATCATGCGGGATTGTCTGCGGATGAGAAGCGGCGGCTGGAAGACTGGTACCTGCACAGTGAGGATGGCGTGCTGTGCGCGACTTGTGCTTATGGCATGGGGGTAGATAAGTCGAATGTGCGCACGGTTATTCATCTCGCACCGCCGAGCTCGCCGGAGGCTTATCTTCAGGAATCGGGGCGGGCTTCACGGGACGGCAAAGGTGCAAATGCCTGGCTAATTTATACGCCGGAGGATGCGTCTGCCGGAACGGGGAAGTCTGCAATGAGCCGGTATGCCGCTGGAACTGACCGCTGCCGCCGGGAATTTTTGCTGGAGGCGCTGGGAATAGAGGCCTCGGACTGTACGGGCTGCGATATCTGCGGCGGCGGGGCATGGGGGGAGCCACCGGAGATGGATACGATACGGCGCTTTTTCCGCTGGAACAGAGGGCGTTTCCGCAAGGGAGAGGCGGCACGGATACTGATTGGCCGCCGCACGGCGGAAATTCGGGGAGCGCATCTGCACCTTACCCGCGGCTTTGGCTCTTTGAGGGGCTGGGAGTTGGAAGATGCAGAGGAGGCTGTGGACAATTTGCTGCTGACTGGCAAGTTGCGTGTTTTACGGCGGCGGTACGGGAAGGGGAGGCTGGTATACGGTTCTCAAAAGCAAGGTCTGTTTGCCCTGAATCCCCGTACAAGAAAAAATTATTTTTTGGGATTGACACGGAAATTCTCTTTAAATATAATAAACAGTCATAGGAAATTTACTCAATGACAAAAAAAATATTTTTTTTACTGCTGGTATGTCTATCGGTCGTAATAGCAGGCGCGGAGACTTTTCAGCTAAGCATTGACGACTCTGTCGGCATGGCGATTTCCAATAATTTGCCGCTTAAGCAGTCGGGACTAACTCTGCAGAAGGCTGAACGGGCAGTTAAAACCGTTTGGAACGTTTTTCTGCCGTCAATTACGGCTTCTACGGGTTTTAGTGCCCAAAGCGGTATTTTTACTCTGAATGGAAATGCACCGTCCTCTATGTCGGATCCCGGCAATCTGGGAATCAATGCAGGGCTGGCTTTATCCCTGCAAATCAGCAGTGCAGTAGGCGCGGGTATCAGCAAGATTAAATTGGATTACGAGGCTGGTTTACTTGAATATGAAGCCGCAGTGAAGGAATTGGAGAGGGATGTCCAAAAGCAGTTTTACAATATTTTGGCCAATCAGGAAAATATCCGTATTCAACAGGCTAATATAGAACTAGCCCAAAAGAGGCTGGAACAGGCACGCCGGAACTTTAGCAATGGTCTTGTACCGGAAATTGATGTCCTTTCAGCAGAAGTTACCCTGGCCAAGTTGCAACCAGACTACAATAATACTGTTCAGGTTTACAATAGTCTGCTGTTGAATTTCAAAACCATTATCGGCGCAGAACGCGGGGATGAGGTAATTCTGGATGGGGAATTACCCAGCGATCTCCATGATTTGGATGCCGAAGAACTTATCCAAAAATATGCCGCTGGTCGTCTGGACTTGCGCAAGCTGGATAAACAAATAGCTTCTTTGGAATATACGAGGAAAAGCACCGCGCTTCACAACAATTTACCAACATTAAATTTAGGCTATACCTATGCACTGAACGGCTCCAATGCTGCTACTAACACTCCGCAGCAGTCTATCGATCCCTGGACGAATTTCAGCGATCGGGGAACATTGGATCTAACTCTTAAATGGCAGCTCAGCGGCTTAATTCCCGGCTCTAAAACAAATGTTCAGGTGAAAGACTTTAAGGATGATACTGAAAAACTTAAATTAGCCCGGGAAATAGCCCGGCAGGGTGCGGAAACAGAAATAGAGAATCTGGTGGGCAGTCTTCTTACCTCCAAACTTACAATTGAAGCGAACACTTCCAGCACGGAATTGGCCAGAAAGAACTATGAACTCACCGAAGAGGCCTACAGGGTGGGAACCCGGCAGCTACTGGACGTTGAAAGCGCACAGAATAATTATCTGGATTCCCAGCAGAAACTCCTGCTGGCGAAACTGAATTACATCGTTGGTTTATTCGATCTGGAATATGCCCTGAATACTCCAATGGAAGAATTTCTGCAGAAATAGTTTAAGGGCACCCTTTAGAGGTACCCAATTTGGTTCCCCAAACTCTTTTTCCGTCAGCCAGTCCCGTGGCGTATTATTTCCACCGCCACGGCGCGTGCGCCTTCAGGCACTCCGGGCTTTTCCACCGCAATCCGGCAGGCATGCAGTCCCGGTAGGGGAATCAGTAAACCGGCAATGGATTCGGCGAGGGTTTCAATCAGCCGAAAGTGGCTGGTGTTGACATGGCTGATAACCCGCTGAGTTATCGCATCGTAATCAAGAGCCTCTTCCAAATTATCTGCCGCAGGAGGAATATAATAGAGGGTAAGATTGATTATAACTTCCCGTGTTTTATTTCTTTCTTCCGGGTAGACCCCCAGAATGCAGTAGCAGCGTATGTCCCGGAGATGAATCTTGTCGAACCGCTCAATGTCCATAAGCACATCCTTTGAGATGGCGGCCGCCGTCAATGTAGATTATCTGCCCCGTAACAAAGGGAGCCTGTACAAGATAGAATACCGCTTCCGCGACATCTTCGGGCCTGCCGTGTGTGTTCAAGGGATTCGTAGACGCCATGCGTTCGAGCCATTCTTCGCCGTGAGCTTTGGGAGGCAGAATTATTCCGGGAGCCACAGCATTCACCCGGATGGAGGGCGCATATTCCATGGCGAGATCGCGGGTAAGAGTAAAGAGGCTGCGCTTGGCGAGATGATAGGCCGCATGGGCGGAGTTTCGGTCAGCAATGCGGCTGTCAAGAATATTTACCACGGTTCCAGGGTGAATTTTGTGCTTCATCACCCGCATCATGGCCAGCGGAGAGAGAAGCTGCTCTGCCATGGCTTCGTTCAGGGTGGACGCGCAGAGAGTGTCATAACGGCCTTCCGGGTAGCTACAGGCGGAATTGACAAGAATATCTATTCCGCCTGTCCTGTGATATAATTCTTCAAACCAGCCGCCTACACCCTCGCTGTCCCGTAGATCGTGAAGAGCAAGCTCGGAATGGACCCCCATACTCCTTACGGCATTCACCGCCGTTTCCGCTTCGGGTGAATGTGTGCGGGCGTGGATAAGAACATCAATACCTTCCGATGCCATCTTGAGCGCAATGGCCTTGCCGATGCGAACCGCCGATCCAGTTACCAGAGCAGTGCGGCGGTTCATAGAATGATATTTCCCATCTGTTCATTATCCGCGAAATGCGGCTTTCGGTACAGAGGCACTGCAAAGCTTAAGGTACCCTTAAGTTTGGCAAAACCTTGACTAAGCTGATAGCATGATTTACAAAAAAGCAAGGCTGTATCAGCAAAAATTCCGGCGGCAGGGTGGAAATCATCCAATATGAATGAAAAACGGGTACCCAAAGCAATAACCGAAAATCCTCCCCTTACACTGTACTTTAATCCATATCTGCCATTCAGCAGCACTGTTGAACAGGTGAATGCGCTGAAATTCCATGCTCAAATTTCCGATGAATCCATCCGCGTAGCCCTCCTTGAACTGCTGGCCAACTCCATCCGTGCCCACCGTGAGAAACAAATCTCCAGCAAAGTAAAACTGGAAATCAGGAGAAACAAGCGCTGTATAGCAATAAGCCTTACAGACCGCGGCGGTGGCTTTAGTCCCAAAAAACCGCCGCCACTGGCTCCAAGTGCCCGAAACCCGCGCTTCGGCATGGGCCTGAACCTTGCGAAAAAGCTGCTTCCCACTATGAATATTCGATTTTACAATGCCCAAAACAGCTTCATTCCCTACACCCCCGGAAAAACAGAAGGAACCCACATAGACATTGTTTTAGAACTTCCCCTTAACGGCAATATCATGTAATCTAAGTTATGACCCTACCCGATAAGCTAACATTTTTCCGAATTCTGCTCACACCAGTGATATTTTTTACCTGGTACGCAGGATTTTATTTGAATTGGATTCCCCGCGCCGCCTCGGTTTCGATATGGCTTTTCTTTATAATAAGCGAAATCACCGATGCCATGGACGGGCATATTGCCCGCAAGCGGGGATTAGTGAGCGATCATGGAAAGCTCCTGGACCCTTTTTCCGACACTTTTCTCCGACTCACCTATTTCCTGTGCTTCACTGCATCGGGATTGATGCCGGTTTGGGCCATGGCAATTATTCTGTGGCGGGAACTGAGCATAGCATTCATGCGCATGATACTGCTTAAGGAAGGCATAGTGCTGGCCGCAAACTATTATGGCAAAATTAAGGCTATTTTGTATACCATAAGCGGAATCGGCGGATTAATCTGTCTTACACTGCAAGTCTGGCAGCCGAATTCCAGCTGGCTTTTTAGAGCGGAACATCTTACCCGGTGGTTGTTTATTGCCTCTGCCGTTGCTGCTTTGCTATCGCTCTGCACCTACCTGCACAGCTTCATTAAGGCAGGTGCTCAAAAAATTTTTAAATAATTTTCAAAAAACGCTTGACAGTGTTTGGCGAATTCCTGTATTGTATTCAAGCACCCTGATACTGACGGACGAAATTGAGTTCCTCAATCAGGAGTGCGGCGGATAATACCTTAAGGTATTGTTTTGATTGATCTTTACAATACTGCCTGGTTCCAGTTATTTTTTGGAGCCGGGTTCAGAACAGGGAAGGGAAGAAAGAGACCACGCGCGGCTTTGAAGCGGCAGTCCGCTGAATTACGGATTGCTGAATAAAAAGCCGTTTGTTGAAAACTTGTTTCTTTTACTGGAAATAAGTAGTCAGCGAACTTGACCGGGATGGTGTATAATACACCAATTGCTCGTCAATGCTGTTTAAGCAGCATTTTTAAGTGAAAGTTTAGCGTCTTTGTGACGCTATTTATATCATGGAGAGTTTGATCCTGGCTCAGAACGAACGCTGGCGGCGCGTTTTAAGCATGCAAGTCGAACGGTAGTCATGTGCTTGCACATGATGAGAGTGGCGAACGGGTGAGTAACGCGTAGATGATCTGCCTTCTGGTTGGGGATAGCTCATGGAAACATGGGGTAATACCGAATAATCTCTTACGGCTTTGGCTGTTTGAGGAAAGGGGCTTCGGCCTCGCCGGAAGATGAGTCTGCGTCTGATTAGTTAGTTGGTGTGGTAATGGCGCACCAAGGCGATGATCAGTAGCCGGCCTGAGAGGGTGATCGGCCACATTGGGACTGAGATACGGCCCAGACTCCTACGGGAGGCAGCAGCTAAGAATCTTCCGCAATGGGCGCAAGCCTGACGGAGCGACGCCGCGTGGGTGAAGAATGCCGAGAGGTTGTAAAACCCTTTTCTCATAGAAGAATAATGAACAGAGGTAATGCTGTTTTGATGACGTTATATGAGGAATAAGCACCGGCCAATTACGTGCCAGCAGCCGCGGTAATACGTAAGGTGCAAGCGTTGTTCGGAATTATTGGGCGTAAAGGGCTCGTAGGCGGCCTGCCAAGTCTTTCGTGAAATTCCAGGGCTCACCCCTGGCGCTGCGAGGGAAACTGGCAAGCTTGAATCTTGGAGGGGGTACTGGAATTCCTGGTGTAGGGGTGAAATCTGTTGATATCAGGAAGAACACCTGAGGCGAAGGCGAGTACCTGGCCAAAGATTGACGCTGAAGAGCGAAAGCGTAGGTAGCGAACAGGATTAGATACCCTGGTAGTCTACGCTGTAAACGATGTGCACTTGATGGTGGGGCCGCACGGTTTCACTGTCGGAGCTAACGCGTTAAGTGCACCGCCTGGGGAGTACGCCGGCAACGGTTAAACTCAAAGGAATTGACGGGGGCCCGCACAAGCGGTGGAGCATGTGGTTTAATTCGATGATACGCGAGGAACCTTACCAGGTCTTGACATATAAGTGGCGCTCATAGAGATATGAGTTTCCCCTCGGGGACGCTTATACAGGTGTTGCATGGCTGTCGTCAGCTCGTGCCGTGAGGTGTTGGGTTAAGTCCCGCAACGAGCGCAACCCTTGCCGTCTGTTGCCACCATTAAGTTGGGGACTCAGGCGGGACTGCCGGTGATAAACCGGAGGAAGGTGGGGACGACGTCAAGTCATCATGGCCCTTATGACCTGGGCTACACACGTGCTACAATGGTCGGTACAAAGTGTTGCGAAACCGTGAGGTGGAGCTAATCGCAAAAAGCCGGCCTTCAGTTCGGATCGGAGTCTGAAACTCGACTCCGTGAAGTTGGAATCGCTAGTAATCGCGCATCAGCATGGCGCGGTGAATACGTTCCCGGGCCTTGTACACACCGCCCGTCACACCACCCGAGTTGGGGGTACCCGAAGTCGCTAGTCTAACCCGCAAGGGGGGACGGTGCCGAAGGTACGCTTAGTAAGGGGGGTGAAGTCGTAACAAGGTAGCCGTACTGGAAAGTGCGGCTGGATCACCTCCTTTCAATGTGAAAGGTAAGTCGCCGGATGTGTAACCGGCGCAAATTGCGGTCTCGGTTTAAGTAAGCCGAAAGGCTAAGCGCGGCTCTTTCTTCTCTTCCCTGGTTTCTGGAAATGCTTCGGGGTAATGATATTGTCCTTGAAGAAAGCCGGGGGCATAGCTCAGTTGGCTAGAGCACCGGCTTTGCAAGCCGGGGGTCCGGGGTTCGAGTCCCCGTGCCTCCAATAAAAGGTGGTATTTGTGTAAGGTCTCTGTTTTTTGTATGGATGGTGTAATATGGATTTTTACAAAAAAGGCTTTTTCAACAGGTTGCTAATCCTTGTTTTGATTTTTTGTGTATTTTCAGCAGGGATGGGCTTTGCGCAGAGTGCTGGTTCCAGGCGTGGTGTTCTTACATTAGGCACCAGGAACGCTCAGCCGGGGGTAAAGGTGAAGTATGAGGTTGCTCTTGGCGATTTTATTGGTCTGGCATTTGGTGGTTATCTTAGTGCCGATGCGATTACGAAGACTTCTGAAATTGGCTTGGAGGTAGCCACAAGATTCTATTTGGGTAAAACCTTGGGGAGTCTTGAGGGGTTTTATCTTGGAGTGCCTGTAGCTTTTGATATGATTGGTATCTTTGGCGACCAAGTTGATGGAAATCATATACTAGGAGGTGTCGCTGGAGCTAGTGTTGGTTATCAGTGGCTGTTTCTTGATAAGCGTGCTGTATTCAATATTGAGGCTGGGGGGCTAGTTGGGTATTATGGGAAAAGTATAAGTTTTATGTTTGCAAACATACCTGGCAATGCCCTTTATTTTCGCTGGCCATTATTTGAAAATATAATGTTTACGCCGTATTTTTCCTTAAATCTTGGAATTGCATTTTAGGTAATGATAAACGGCTTTGCCGGATAAAATATACAGACCAAAGCGGTAGCTTTAAGGTCTATAATGTTCTATGAAAAAATCTGCACGGCATAAGAATGCCGTGTGGTTAGCGAAGGGTTATGAGAATAATATGATCAAGCGAATAAGGGTCCATGGTGGATGCCTTGGAGCTGTCCGGCGAAGAAGGGCGCGGTAAGCTGCGAAAAGCCTCGGGGAGGAGCAAACATCCTTTGATCCGGGGGTGCCCGAATGGGGTAACCCATGCGCCAGTAATGGCGTATATCATGCAGTGAATCCATAGCTGTATGAGGCTATACCTGGGGAACTGAACCATCTAAGTACCCAGAGGAAAAGAAATCAGATATGTTCCAGCCGATCCGTTGGGTTGGCTGGAACGAGATTCCCTGAGTAGCGGCGAGCGGAAGGGGAAGAGCCCAAACCGGTGATGTTACGGCATTGCCGGGGTTGTAGGGCGCTTAATAACGGATGTGAATATCTAGCGGAACAGTACAGGAAAGTCTGGCCAAAGTGGGTGATAGCCCCGTATGCGAAAGATTGAAGCATTTATAGGCGTACCTGAGTACAGCGGGACACGAGAAATCCTGCTGGAATCTGGGTGGACCACCATCCAAGGCTAAATACGAGACAGCTACCGATAGCGAACGAGTACCGTGAGGGAAGAGGTGAAAAGCACCCCGTGAGGGGAGTGAAAGAGAACCTGAAACCGTGGACCTACAATTAGTCGGAGTCAGATTTAATCTGATGACGGCGTGCCTTTTGTAGAATGAGCCTGCGAGTTGTCATATCATGCAAGGTTAAGGCATTGTAGTGCCGGAGCCGGAGGGAAACCAAGTCTTAAATGGGCGATTGGAGTATGGTGTGGCAGACCCGAAGCCGAGTGATCTACCTATGGCCAGGCTGAAGCTTTGGTAACACAAAGTGGAGGGCCGAACTCTAGTCCGTTGAAAAGGGCAGAGATGAGCTGTGGGTAGGAGTGAAAGGCTAAACAAACTCGGAGATAGCTGGTTCTCCCCGAAATGGCTTTAGGGTCAGCGTCATATGTTTAATAGCGGAGGTAGAGCACTGATTAGGCTAGGGCCTGTCACAGGGTACCAAACTTAGTCAAACTCCGAATGCCGCTATTCCAGAATATGGCAGTGAGACTACGGGTGATAAGATTCGTGGTCGAGAGGGAAACAGCCCGGACCGTCAGCTAAGGTCCCTAAACTATGCTAAGTGGAAAAGGAAGTATAATTGCCAAGACAGCCAGGAGGTTGGCTTAGAAGCAGCCATCCCTTAAAAGAGTGCGTAATAGCTCACTGGTCGAGTAATGATGCGCCGATAATGTAACGGGGCTAAGCATAGTACCGAAGCTGCGGCTCATTGGTTTTTAACCGATGGGGGTAGGGGAGCATTCTGTAAGCCTGAGAAGGTGTACCGGAAGGTATGCTGGAGGTATCAGAAGGGAGAATGCAGGCATGAGTAACGAAAAGGGAGGTGAGATTCCTCCCCGCCGAAAGCCGAAGGTTTCCTGGGTAAAGTCAATCTTCCCAGGGTGAGTCGGCCCCTAAGGCGAGGCCGAAAGGCGTAGCCGATGGGAAACGGGTTAATATTCCCGTACATCTGGTAATTTCGATGGAGTGACGCATAGAGGGAGTCCCAGCCGGGCGATGGTTGCCCCGGTTCAAGCGGTTAGGCGTTGATCGTAATTGGTAAATCCGTTACGAGAGCTGAGCCGTGAAGAGGAGTGAACCTACGGGGGATCGAAGAGGGATAACTTGTCGTGCCAGGAAATAACTTCTAAGGTTAGGTTATCAGGTACCGTACCGCAAACCGACACAGGTAGGCGAGCAGAGCATGCTAAGGCGCACGGAAGAACTCACGTTAAGGAACTCGGCAAAATGCATACGTAACTTAGGGAGAAGTATGGCCTACCCCGGGAGGGGAGGCTGCAGAGTCCAGGCCCAAGCGACTGTTTACCAAAAACACAGGTCACTGCGAACCAGTAATGGGATGTATAGTGACTGACACCTGCCCGGTGCTGGAAGGTTAAGAGGAGTTGTCAGGCTTTTAGCTGAAGCAGCGAATTGAAGCCCCAGTAAACGGCGGCCGTAACTATAACGGTCCTAAGGTAGCGAAATTCCTTGTCGGGTAAGTTCCGACCCGCACGAATGGTGTAACGATTTGGGCACTGTCTCAACGTGAGATCCGGTGAAATTAAACTCCCGGTGAAGATGCCGGGTACTTGTGGTTAGACGGAAAGACCCCGTGAACCTTTACTGTAACCTGATATTGGTATATGGATTACGATGTGTAGGATAGGTGGGAGACTTTGAAATTTGGTCGTCAGGCCAGATGGAGTCACTGTTGAAATACCACCCTTTGTGATACATGTATCTAACATAATTCCCTGAATCGGGATTGTGGACATTGTCAGGCGGGCAGTTTGACTGGGGCGGTCGCCTCCCAAAGCGTAACGGAGGCGCGCGAAGGTTCTCTTTTTACGGTTGGAAATCGTGAATGAAGTGTAAAGGCATAAGAGAGCTTGACTGCGAGAGAGACATTTCGAGCAGGTACGAAAGTAGGTCTTAGTGATCTGGCGGTTCTGAGTGGAAGGGCCGTCACTTAACGGACAAAAGGTACTCCGGGGATAACAGGCTTATCCTGCCCAAGAGTTCACATCGACGGCAGGGTTTGGCACCTCGATGTCGGCTCATCGCATCCTGGGGCTGAAGCAGGTCCCAAGGGTATGGCTGTTCGCCATTTAAAGCGGTACGTGAGCTGGGTTCAGAACGTCGCGAGACAGTTCGGTCCCTATCTGCCACAAGCGTTGGATGTTTGAGAGGGTCTGTTTTTAGTACGAGAGGACCGAAATGGACGAACCTCTGGTGTACCAGTTATCCTGCCAAGGGTAAGTGCTGGGTAGCTACGTTCGGAAGGGATAACCGCTGAAAGCATCTAAGTGGGAAGCCCTCCTCAAGATGAGACATCCCATCCTCTTTAAGAGGACTGAAGGAACCTGGGAGAAGACCAGGTTGATAGGCCGGCTGTGCAAGTGTGGTAACATATTCAGCAGACCGGTACTAATTATCCGTGAGGCTTGATCATATTATTCTCAATAACCCTTTGCGCGAGTTATCAGAGTTTGTCTTTGATTTGCTCTTTATATGTTGATTTTATACCTGGTGACTATGGCGGCGGGGCAACACCCGTTCCCATTCCGAACACGGCAGTTAAGCCCGCCAGCGCCGATGGTACTGCACTTGATGTGGGAGAGTAGGCCGTTGCCAGGTTTTTTATTTAAGGAGTATTACAAATGAAAATTAAAGGTTTTAGTGTAATTTTTCTATTACTTATGTCGTTTATGGCATCATCGGTGTATGCCCA
>MUIB01000049.1 GCA_002084135.1 Spirochaeta sp. LUC14_002_19_P3
CCCACGGCGAATACTGGGTGGTAAGTCGGCCAATGAGGCTATCGGAATTCATCTGATAGCTTGAGGGATAAGAGAGCATGAGTTTCATGAAAAAAGTGGACAGTTAACTTGACAAGTTACCATTTTTTTTAGGGCACCTCTAAAAAAATAGCAGGACAGCAAGCCCCTGTCGGTGCATTCCTCCTTACGAATCCAATTCACCCACAAAGCATCGTGCCCGTTCTGCCTCTTCAGTGTTCACGAAACCGGCGGCCAGCCCGGCCTGAAGAAGCTCCTCTACATCGGCCCAGGCATAAAGACGGATTCCCGCCGCTTCGAGTTCAGCCCGCCCTCCCCTGCCCCGCTCTATGAGCACGGCCAAATCGTTTACCCTGAGTCCGGCCTCTCGGAGTATGGCGGCCGCTTCGAGTTTACTGCCCCCTGTAGTGATAAGGTCGTCGAGAAGGACGGCTGTGTCGCCGGGCTTCCACAGCCCTTCCACGCGGGCGCCGGTTCCGTGGAACTTCTGTTCCATGCGGGGGTAGATGAGGCTCGCAGCGGCACTCATGGCGGCGGCGGCACCCAGAGGCAGGGCCGCAACCGGAATGGCAGCCAAATGCTCGTAAGAAAGGGAAGACAAAAGGGAGGCATAGGCCCTGCCGCAGAGCTGCATCAGCCGGGGGCTGGCACCGATACGGCGGAGGTCGATGTAAAAGGGCGACTTTTTGCCGGACTTCAAAGTAAACTCGCCAAGCTGGAAGGCACCGATACGGAACAGGCCTTCCAGAAGCTCCCGGCGTTCGGCGGCGGCAGACCTTAGGGGCTGTGCCGGGGCGGAAGATTTACGGGGTAGAGAACGCGCCTTGTCCAGAGCGTCCCGCAGTTCACGGGCAGCCGCAGCGGGATTTGCTGCATCGGCCACGGAGCGGCTGGCGGCGGCGAGAAGGCCCTTGCCGTCGCGGCGGGCACCTGCGGCGACAGCCTCGTCCGCTTTGCCGCCCTGAGCACCGATACCGGGAGCAAGGAACCAGGTATCGGGGAGAACTTCGCGCACGGCCCGGAGGATGGCGGGGTTGTTGCCCGCGGTTACCAGGCCAATCTGCTTTGCGCCGGGACTGAGCTCCCAGCCTGCGGCCTCACGAGCCAGATAGATGTAGAAGGGGGTTCCGTCGGCAAGGGGCAGTTCCTGGAGGGCATCGGCACCGGGGTTGGTGGTGCGGCAGAGAATGAAAGCGAAGGCGTTTTCATAGCGGAGGAAGGGAGCTATGGATTCGCGGCCCAGGTAGGGCGAGAGGGTAACGGCGATGGCACCGGGACGATCCAGCAGGGCCTGGGCGTAGGCTTCGGCGGTGGAGCCGATGTCGCCGCGCTTCACGTCGAGAATAATGGGATAGTTGGGGTCTATGCTCTGGATGTAGGCAATGACGGCGTTCAATGCCTCCAAACCGGCGGGGCCGTGGCATTCAAAGAAGGCCGATTGGGGCTTGAAGGCCGCGGCGTAGGGGTGAACGGCATCCACCACCCGGCGCCCGTAGTCGTATAGCTGGTTGAAACTGTTTTCTAAAGGTGCGATACGGGGGTCTATGCCAACACAGAGGGGTCCGCCTTTTTCGGCCAGAGCGGCATTGAGAGCAGCGTAAAAGGTCATTCTAACACCTCCAGCCATAGCACCTCCCAGGGCTGCATGGCAATTTCACCACCGGAAACAGGCACCTGGGCGCCATTTATAATATTTTTCAGCATTTTTTGGGACGACCACTTCCCCGGCAGTTTTATCGTCTGCACGGAGGGGAGAACGGACTGAAGGCAGAGCAGGGCTTCTCCCTGAGAAGCGGTGCGGATTAACCCAAACACGCCTTTGCCGAGGCGCAACACCTCCTGATTGGCCGCGGGGTGAAAGGCGGCATGGGCACCGCGGGCCTTGAGCATACGCGCATAGCCGCCGAATATGCGCCCCCTGAGGCTCTCTTCGTTATCAAGCTGCGCGTTTAGCTCGGTAAGGTTCAATTTTTCCCGGTTAATGGAGCGATTAGTGCCAGTAAGTTCCATGCCTTCAATCCAGTTGCCCGAACCGAGAAGGCTGTGAATGTAGATGCCGGGTATGCCCGCCATGCAGAGCAGTACGGCCTGCGATGAAAGGAACTTGGCCGCCCGTTCTGCCTCCCCTAGCGAGGATTCGGACACCGCATCACAGTAGTTTACATTCAGCTCATAGGGAATATCTCCATCCGGGGTGGACTTATAGCTCACCCTGCCCCCCCGGCGTTTCACTTCCTCGGCCATGGTACTGATTTGTTCTTCGCTGAGCCAGCCCCGCGCCGGGAGCACCCCGATACCGTCGTGGGAGGCGAGAAAGTTGAAAAAGCTGTTGTCGGCGCAGGGTGTGGGCAGTCCTTCCGCCCAGGCGGTGAGCGGGGAGGCATCTTCATTCAGGTAGGCGTAAAGGGTGAGCGGCGGCAGGGGAAACTGATACACCAGATGGGCCTCATCGCTGCCGCCGCCGAAGTAGGATATGTTCTCCTTGTGGGGCACATTGGTTTCGGTAATAAGTATGACTTCGGGGGCGCATTCTTCCAATATGAGCCGGAACAGTTTGATAACTTCGTGGGTGTTTGGGTGGTGCATGCAGCTTGTGCCTGCTTCCTTCCATAAGAAGCCCACGGCATCCAGCCGCAGCATCCGTACGCCCTGGGACACGTAAAAGAGCAGAATATCGGCGAATTCCAAAAACACATTGGGACTGGCGAAATTCAGATCGACCTGATCCTGGCTGAAGGTGGTCCATATCTGTTTCTTCTTGCCCTTCACTTCAAACTCATGGGTAAGCGGCAGGGTGCGGGGCCGGAACACCTTCGACAGGTCTGTGCCCGGTTCCACGGTAATGAAGTAGTCAGCGTAAGCCTCGTCGCCGGCCTGGAAGCACCTGAACCACTCGCTTTTCGCGCTGCAATGATTGAGCACCAAATCGGCCATGAACCGGAACTCTCCGGCTATAGCCCTGATGTGCTCCCAGCTTCCCCACTCCGGCTTCACCTGACGATAATCGATAACCGAAAATCCGTCGTCGGAGGAATAAGGCGAAAAGGGCAGTATGTGTATGCCGGAGACTATTCCCTTGAGCCGCTTTTCAGCGAAGCGCCTCAGGGTGTCCAAAGCTGCGCGGCCCGGTTCGCGGATGTTGTCGCCGTAGCATATCATAACCGCATCCCTCTGACTGGCGGGAATGCCGCGCGGGGGGGCGGAGGGGGATGGCAGTTTCTCTTTCCACTGCGCCATAAGCCTTTGCAGCTTCTTTGCCGTTTGCGTGCCGTGTTCCTCGCCGTAGAGCCGTTCCAGCTTTGCCTGAATACTGTTTGTTTTGGATGTCATGGGGATAGTATAGCCTGTTTTGGGTGGGGGGTGTAGGGGCGGGAGAGGATTTTTTGGGAATTACGGATGGGTATGGGTGGGTATGGGCGGGCATGGATGGGTATGGGTTTTTTCTGATCTTTGGGGTGGGGGTGTTTGTGGTGGAAGCTGCCTATCTATTCCGCATATTTAATTGTTAGTTCGTCTTCAAAATCGAATATTGTCAGGGCGTACTTAATTCTGTCAAATTTGTTCATACTATCCATGTGAGATTCAATAAAATAGATGTCATTTATTGGAACTGGCTGTCTTAATCCCATTTCTGCTGGATTCTTTGTCAAACTAATTCGCTCACCCAAATCGGATGTGAAAAAAGTTTCTGGTTGACGCTCAAAAAGCTGTTTAAAGACTTCTTCATAAAGTCTCGTTACCTGATTCACTTCAATTTTTTGGTCAAAAAAGATGGCGTATTCCAATTTTTTATGCTTTGGATCGTCCGCTTCAAATATGTTCAGCTCTTCATTGTCTTCATTTGTTTCAATATCTATTTGGGGGTATTCCCATATTTTCAAAAATCGCTCTGAAATTAACTCAAAACGTTTTTCAATTTCTAACTTGTCCCATTTGTCGAGGCTTGAAAGATATTTGTTCATGAATAATCGACTAGCTTTATATCCTGCTCCATCCAAGTCTCTTTTATCAATAAATGGCTTATTTCCAAGCTTGCCATTGTTGCCCGATAATGTCAGATTACCGATAGTATTTAGATAATTTTCTTTAATAAAAATGTATTCCTCATTGTCCAATTGTATATTCCATTTGGGGTCTGGATTTTGAGGAAAGATGTGTTCAATTGTGATATCTGGATTTCCTTCAATGGCTACTCTCTCTCTATTTTCATAATTCTCAAGTCTTTCAAATAGATAAACCCTATTCTTGGATTTAATGTTGTAAACGTCTTTAACCTTTAAAGCGTCAATAACTTCAGCGTTCTTTGGAAAACGTTGACTGCCTGACTTTTGTAGCAATGATTTTTGAATTGAATAAAGGTAATTGTCCGGCTCTACCTTGTCGTAGAGGCTCATAAATATCTTGTTCAGGGCATTAGTTGGTAACCCAAGGATAAATCTTCTCCATGCAAATGACTGGAGTAAGTCAAGGACTTTCAAAAAGGTGGGTTTGTCAATAATTGATGAAACGAAATCATCATATACTTTGATCAGGAAAGGGAAAGCAACATCAATCTCAAGACGGTTGATATACTCTAATTGTAGGCGTATATCTTTGTCAGACTCTTCTTTGGGATTAATCAATTTGTTATAATGCTTGACCAATCTTTTAATTCCAGTCAAATTACGTTCAAGTTCGTCTATTGATGCTGATGGGTATTTTGCTTTAAATTCAAGATATACTTTTCCTTTATTGGGTATTTTTTTATTCTTTAAAGTCAGATAGTCTCGGATATAGTCTGAAACACGGCTAACATTAGTTTCATCCTTTGCAAGCCTTTCGATGTCTTCCCAATAATTTTGATAGATTTTATTTTGGTCTCTAGGGTTCAGCCCCATTAAGATATAATTTCGAATTAAGTCTGCCTGGGATAATTCCAAACCTGTTGAGTTTAGGCTTTCAAAAATTCTCTGAGGGTCGTCTCTTTCTCTGTCAAGCGAAATTTCAACAAACATTAGCTTGGGTGAATTGTAACATTAACTGTCCGCGATAAAGAGGGCAAAAGAAGTCCCATGAAACTCATTATACTACTAATTAAAAAGACAGGAGTTAACATGGGACAAGAGCATAATAGCACAAGCTA
>MUIB01000133.1 GCA_002084135.1 Spirochaeta sp. LUC14_002_19_P3
AGCTTGTGCTATTATGCTCTTGTCCCATGTTAACTCCTGTCTTTTTAATTAGTAGTATAATGAGTTTCATGGGACTTCTTTTGCCCTCTTTATCGCGGACAGTTAATGTTACAATTCACCATGTTAGAAATTTTTACAAAATCCCCTTGACACGAATGAAATACTTGCTGTATATTACATAAAAACTAACCTACAGCTGAAATTCAGTTGTTTCCTGGGGTTTCCTAATGAGCGATTTGGTATTAAAAATTCACGATATTCACAAGCGTTTTATGGGGGTTCATGCTCTCAAAGGGGTGAATTTTGAGCTGAAAACCGGGGAAATTCATGCTCTGGTGGGAGAAAACGGGGCTGGCAAGTCTACTCTAATGAAAATTCTTACTGGAATTTACGAGAAGGATTCCGGGGATATTCATTATCAGGATCAGCTTTTCCATCCGCATAATCCCAAGCAGTCCCTTGCGGCGGGTATCGGAATTATCCATCAGGAGCTGAATATGATGGAGCATCTTACGGTTGCCCAGAATATTTTCATTGGCCGCGAATCGGTGCGGGGCGGGGTGTTCCTGGATGAAAAGCGCCTGAACCAGCGCGCCGCGGAACTGTTCAAGCGCCTCAATATGAATATTGATCCAACCGAGACGCTGAGCCGTCTTACGGTGGGCAAGCAGCAGATGGTGGAAATTGCCAAGGCGGTTTCCCACGATTTGAAGGTGCTCATTCTTGATGAGCCAACGGCGGCCTTAACGGAAACCGAAATCAATGAACTCTTTGCCATTATGAAGGATTTGTCGTCTAAAGGCGTTGGGATGATCTACATCTCGCACCGTATGGACGAGATTCGCCAGATAACCGATAGGGTAACCGTAATGCGGGATGGGGAGTATGTCGGTACGAAAGAGATTCGCCAGGTTAGCAAGGAAGATATTATCAACATGATGGTGGGGCGCATCATCTATGAGAAGCCTAAAGAGAAGAGCAATGTTGGCGCGGATGCGGAGCTTGTTCTGGAAGTGAAGCATCTCAACGCGGGCAAACTGGTACGGGATGTGAGCTTTAAGCTCCGTAAGGGGGAAATTCTCGGCTTCGCAGGGCTCATGGGTGCCGGCAGGACGGAAACCGCCCGCGCCATCTTCGGTGCCGATGAGATACAAAGCGGCACGATACGCATTAACGGTGCTCCCGTTCACATCAGCTCGCCCATGGATGCCGTGGCCCACGGTATCGGCTATCTGTCCGAGGACAGGAAGCGCTTCGGGTTGGCCACAGGTTTGAATGTGGTGGAAAACGCCCTCATGGCTTCTTATGAGAAATGCGAAAAGGGCATGTTCATTCACACGGCTCTTGAGCGCGGAATTGCCGGGGAATATGTTGAAAAACTCAAGATAAAAACCCCCTCGGTGGATCAGCTATTGAAAAATCTTTCCGGTGGCAATCAGCAGAAGGTGGTTATAGCCAAGTGGCTTATTCACGATGCCTCCATCCTTATTTTCGATGAACCCACCCGCGGCATTGATGTTGGCGCCAAAAGTGAAATTTACACGCTTATGAACGAACTGGCCGCCGGGGGCAAGGCTATTATAATGATCTCCTCCGAGCTACCGGAAATTTTGCGCATGAGCGACCGCATCGCGGTTATGTGCGAGGGGCGTATTACAGGAGAGCTGGCCATTGAAGAGGCCAGTCAGGAACGAATTATGGAGCTTGCTACTCTGCGCGAGTCTGTATAGGAACTGTACCGGAACTCGTCTTTGAATCGTATTGGAAAAACCAATAAACATATTGGGTTTATTGGTTGATTTGACGAAAGAACCTGAAATCCTTCGTTCAGGTACAGTCAAAAAGAGAGGTGAAAAGTGAAAGATTTACAAAAAACGGTAAGAGAAGTTAACTTGCAGAAGTTTCTTGCACCGGCGGCTTTGGTTATTATTTATATCTTCTTCGGGATATTCGGGCGGAATTTTTTCTCGTACAGCTCCCTTATCAATATTCTGGACGCATCCTATTACATTGGCTTTCTGGCCATGGGAGTTACCTTCGTTATTATTACTGGCGGTATTGATTTATCCTGCGGCACGGTTATGATGTGCGCCTCCATTATCGGTGGTACGGCCTACAAGAGCTGGGGCTGGCCGATGTGGCTGGCCTTAATTGCCATTATGGCTATTGCGATTGGCTTCGGCTTCTTCAATGGCTTAATGGTGTCCCGGCTCAGGCTGCCGCCCTTCATTGCCACTTTGGGTACTATGATGATCTCCATGGGAATCGGCTCTATTGTCTCCAATGTCCGCAGTGCCACTTTTCCCACCCGTTCCGAGGCCGACGGCTGGTTCAAGAGTATATTCAAATACTTAAGCGAGGATAACGAGGCCGTTCCAACCGGCTTCATCGTCCTTATCGTTGTGGCAAGTATCGCCGCGCTGATACTCACTAAAACGAAGATGGGGCGTTATATTTTCGCGGTGGGCTCCAACAAGGAGGCCGCCCGGCTTTCCGGTGTTAATGTGAAACTCTGGGAGATGATGGCCTATGTGGTGAGCGGCGTAATGGCCGGCATTGGCGGCATTGCTTTTGCCGCGGTGTACACTACCGTTATGCCCGCGCAGGGGCAGGGCTTTGAGCTGTATGCCATTGCTGGCGCGGTTGTGGGGGGCACTTCGCTTTCAGGCGGCATTGGCTCGGTGTTCGGCACCCTTATCGGTGTTTACATTATGAGCGTGCTGCGGGTGGGGCTGCCGTCTATGGACTTGCAGGCCCATTACCAAACCTTCTTTACCGGAGTGGTGGTAATCGGCGCGGTTCTGCTGGATATTTATCGCAACAAGAAGGCGGCAGAGGTAAAAATTCTTACTCCTGCGGAGGCTTTCAAACGCGCCGAAAGGGAAAAAATTGCCGCGCTGAAGAGCGAACTGGCGCACATGTCGGGCGAGAATGCCGCACGGAAAAGGGAGGAAATTGCTGCGGCGAGGGCGGCCTTGAACGCAGCGTATAAAAAAATACGCATGGAAGAAAAAACCCAGCTTCATCGTATCCATGCCGAAGAAAAAGCCGCCGAAAAGGTGTTCCATCATACCCAAAAACACCCGGAAGAGGAAAATTAAAGGCACCTCCAGGGTTTTTCGCGGTTGCGTCTATGCACGGGCTCAAAAATTTCCTGAAAACTCCATTCATAGAGTTTTCAGAGATAACTTATTAAGGAAAAAACCCGGCTTTTGGCCGGGATAACGTTGGTCCTTCCAATGAATTATTGGGTAGACTGACAAATTTTAAGGAGGATTGTATGAAGAAAGGAATTCTCATACTATTCGCATTAGTAATGGCCGCTTCCTTTGCCTTTGCAGGCGGGGACGGTGAATCGGGGGGCGGCAAGCCCTATATCGCCGTTGTTTCCAAGGGGGAACAGCACGACTTCTGGCAGCAGGTTCGACGTGGTTCCGTAGATGCGGCCAAGGCTCTGAATGTTGATGTAACGTTTGAGGGCCCGCCCACGGAAAGCGATGTGCAGATTCAAGTGGAAATGCTCAACAACGCCATGGCCAAGAATCCGGTTGCCATTGCATTGGCGGCGCTGAACACCACCGCCGTTATTGATCAGCTTTCTGAGCTTAAGAGCAAAGGCATTCCGGTTGTGGGATTCGACTCCGGCGTTCCCGAAGCTCCCGAAGGATCCATTGTAGCCAACGCATCCACCAGCAATGCCGCCGCCGCCGGTTTGGCCGCTGAGGAAATGTTCAAGGTTATCAAAGGCAAGATTGAAGCTGCTACCGAAGCCAGCCCAGTCAAGATTATCTCCATGAGCCAGGATGCTACCGGCGAATCGAATTTAAGCCGCGGCAAAGGCTTCCGGGATAAAATGATTGAACTCATCGACAGCCAGTCCATGCTCAGCATGGCCGATATCGCCGTTATTGGCAATCCGGCCTACATTGCAGCCGACGGCCCGAAGAACGGCAAAAAGGTTATCATTGAAATGGTTGTTCCCGCTTCAGCGGACAACACCGATGCGGCCGCCGCGGTTTCCGCATTCCTGAACAAGGCCGCACAGGACAACCTGCTCGGCGTGTTCTGCTCCAATGAGTCCACCGCCAAGGGTATGCTGGCCGCCACCAACGACGGCGCCGATTTAGGCTCCAAGTACAAGATTGTGGTTATTGGCTTCGATGCTGGCGCAGGCCAGAAGAATGCCGTCCGCAAGAAGATGTTCCTGGGCTCCATTACTCAGGATCCCTATCAGATTGGCTACAAAGCCGTTGAACTGGCCTTCAAAGCGTACAAGGGCGAATCCGTGAGCGATGTTGACACCGGTGCCAAATTTTACACCGCCGCCAATATGGACGATCCGGCAATTGCTCCTCTTCTCTATGACTGATATATAATTGGTTAAGGAAGAATGAAGGGCCGTCCGTTTGGATGGCCCTTTTTATTTTTCCTTCAAGCAACAATGTCCAGATGGAGGCCAGAAGGGAAGTATTTTATTGACCAAAAAGGAATGGCCTAGTGAGGATGTTTTAAGGCTCCTGAACCCTGGTTAAGACCGCTTCCGAAGGTATAAGGGGGGCTTGAAAAAGATCATCCTGTGAACCCTTTCGTGCCTTTCATGGAAGATGTGCGGCGGCTGAAAAATTTTTACGAATTTCCTTCAAACACTCTTCACTAACTGGATGAAAATGCCGATAATGCAAACATGAAAAAGTATAACACAATGCTTGGAAAACTCACGGTTGGACTTGGCATTTTGTTTCCAATTACCAGTGCTCTTTTCGTTTTGTCCTTTTGTAGTAAGGGGAAATCCAACGATATTGCCAGCTATGCCAATCCGGAGGCTCCAGCTGTAAGCTCGGCTGAAATGGAAACAGCGGAAGAGGTTGTTACAGAAGCTGAGCCGGAACCCAACCGCTATGTGAAGGGCAATCACACAGTTGCGGAGGGGGAGTCGTTTTCTCTCGTTACCGGAATGTACTGGGAAGATATCTATTTGTGGCCAGACTTGTATGTTCTTAATAATATGATTTCCGACGATCCGGATAAAATCTATCCCAATGAGATTATTGATATTTACAATCGTCTCGGCCAGGGAAATGAATACAGCGAGAGGGAAACCGAAATGATTCTGGATGCCTATATGCAGGTATACGATCGTTTCAAGTCTCTTGGGCCGCATAAAAACAGTTCAGCATGGACCTTGCTGTGGTGCGGCACCAAGTACAATCAGGATTTTCTGAAATTGTACGAACGTCGAATCGATTCTGTGGATATGGAGATGGCTGAAAAGTATATAAAAGAAGAAGGATATCTGGAATAATTGAATTAAGGCCGTTAAAAAGGGTATGGAGAACCATACCCTTTTTAAGTTTCTTCCCTTATCGAAAAATAGCGAACCCTACTCCAATTTCATGCTTGGCAACATCAAAAGGGGCTGATCGGAGATTCATTATGTATTCGGCATAGACTATTGCCACGGAAACCCGGACACCAACAAGCGGATTGCCTGCAAAAGAACCCGGATCGTCCGGGCTGCCAGCCAGATTGATTGAATATCCGCCAATCACCGCCGCAGTAATAAGGTCGATAAATTTTAATTTAACATAAGCTCGTCCCTGCAGGGCAAAATTGGACATTTTGTAGCCGTCGAGATTGAAATCCCAGCTTGGAGAGAATTCAATTCCGATATTCAAAAGCTTAGAAAACATGCCGAATCCAATACCTGCATAAGCACTTATTCCCAAAGGCATAGCCTTTGCCGAGGCTAATGTGTCGGGATAATTGGGTATCCCATCAATATTGCCGAAATAGGATGAATGATACCCTGCGCCAACATGAAAATCCAAATCGCCAGCAGCGGCAATTCCGCAAACAAGCAATCCAAACAATACCGCAATAAACAGTTTTTTCATCTGATAACTCCTTATAATGATATAAATTTTGTTAAATATAACAAAAAAAAGCCGGTATTGCCATAAAAATCTGAAAAAATGCTATAATGCTTCCCGTGAAATCTTTATATCCTTTAGATATTACTATCGCGGCAGTTTTCCTTGCCCTGATAATCAGTGCAATGTTTTTCACTGTCGGCGCAAACAGGGGAACTGCCTATGCCGAGGCGGAAACGGCAGAGGGGGTGTATTATCTTCCTCTGGATAAAGATGGAGAATTAACAGTCCATGGGCCCATAGGGGAAACCCTTATCCGGGTAAAGGATGGAGCCGCGCAAATTGTCGATTCAGACTGCCGGGATAAAATTTGCGTAACAATGGGACAAATCTCGCGTCCTGCCGCCTGGACGGCCTGTTTGCCGAACAGGGTATTTCTAAGAATTACCGCAAAAGGAGGCAGAAACAGTGAAGAAGCGGATGCCGGGGCCTACTAGAGGCCTGTCTTCCCGCCGGGACACGGTTGCTCTGCTTGGGGCGCTTTGCCTGTTTTTATCGGCTTTGGAGTATCTTGTGCCCAAGCCGCTGCCGTTTTTTCGGCTGGGACTGTCGAATCTGCCGATTCTTTTGGGATTGCCCTTTCTCAGCCCGGGGGATTTAATTCTGCTGCTTATTCTCAAGGTGCTGGGGCAGGGCTTGATAAATGGCACTCTGGTATCTCATGTTTTTCTTTTTTCACTGGCCGGTTCAAGCGCGTCCCTGGGTGTTATGGCTTTTGTCCGCTATGTGGGAAAAGACAGGGTAAGTATGGTGGGTGTTTCCCTTGCCGGAGCAATGGCGAGTTCCCTGGTTCAGCTGTTTTTGGCTATTGTCCTTGTTTTTGGCCAGTCTGCGGTGGTAATTGCGCCTTTGGCTCTGGGATCCGGCTGGATTTCCGGTTTGATAATCGGCATTTTCGCGGAGCGCTTTGCCCGCTCTTCCCAATTCCTGGCCGCCTTAAAATCACATTACAGGGATTCGCCGCCATGACCCGGAAAAAACGCCGTGATTACATCAGTGCTCTGGCGGCCCCTGCTCCCCGCTTCCTCTTTGGGCTTGCGGCTCTGCCGGGATTTTTTCTTGTTGACCGCCTCCTTTTTCTGGTGCTGCTTGTGCTCTACTATGGGGCTTGGGTGTTGGCGGCCGGAAAACGCATTCAGTGGGGTTATTTTATTTTTTTCACAGTTTCGGTAACATTTTTTCATCTTCTTACCCCGCTGGGCAGGGTGATTGTGGAAATTGGTATGTTCAAAATAACGGAAGGGGCACTGCGGAGCGGCCTGCTGCGGGGACTGGGCTTAACCGGCATGGTTTTTATCTCACTGGCTTCCATTCACCCTGCTCTGAAAATTCCCGGCCTTCCGGGCGATTTACTGGGACGATGCTTCTATTATTTTGATCGTATCCTTGAGGAAAAACATAAAATAACCTGGAAAAATTTTTTCGCTTCCCTGGATACCCTGCTTTTGAGTCAGGTTAATGCCTATAATAAGGCTTTGAAGACAGATATTGCTGTTCCCAAAACCGGCTCTTTGCGAGCAGCATTCTGCCAATTTGGGCTGATTTGGGGAATAATTTGTACGCTGCCGCCCTGGCTGGTATGGATTTTAACCCGCTGAAACAGGCGGAAGAACCTGGGCTTATGTATAACACGGCACTTTCAAGCAGGGTATGCCCCTCGCTGCGCCAGAGGTCTTTTTGTGGAAGTTCAATTGTCCTGAAACGTTCGCGGGGCTTGTCTCAGTCTTCGCCGCCATAGCAGACGCCAATAGAGAGAAAGATACCAGGGATGCCGGGCAGAATAGCTTATTTCATAGCAAATTAACTGAAGAGCTCGCCAGGAAGGAACTTCAATATCGGACAAAAGTGGGGACGCAGATTCGGATACGGCAAGGGGAATGCCTTCGCCCAAAGGAAAAAGATTTTCCGGGAGCCGGGAAACCGTGTCCGTTGTAAAAAAAGATTTAAGCTCCGCGAACCACTCCTGTGGCTCAGCCTGCTGTATTATCCAGTTGCCGCTTCGATGCAGTGCTGAAGAGAGCTGAATGGGAGTGTCGCAGCGGGGGAGAAGCCCAGGCACCGGCGGCGGAGGCTGGGTATTCGTGCAGTGCAGGGGAATTATTGTATCGAGAGGGGCAGGTATAGGCCCCTGTGCGGCATAGAGGGCCTTGAGCCGTAGCACCGGAATGTTCACCGATTGGGGAGCCAAAAGGGCGATGCAGTAAAATGTCTGGGGAGATGACATGCTCGGGCTGTTCATGCTAAACTTATATCAGAAATTGATGCTGTACGTTAAGGAGAACGAGATGAAGGCCAGAGTAAGCCAAAATGTGAATAAAATTGTTAGCACGGTAAGTACTTGGAGCGGAGTAAAAGCCGTGGTGCTTCAGCACTTTGCTGAACGGGATATTTACGATCCCAATTTTTCAGTAAGCCTCGATGTGTATCAGGATGGAGATATTCCAAACAGGGATGAACGTTCAGGACTGTTTCCCGATGCCCAATTCTTTGAATCATCCCACTTAACCCAAAAAGATCGCTTTATCCTTCAGGATATGCCGATACGGATATCCTATAAAAGTTGCCATAAGATTGATGAAATTATCCAGGCACTTGACAGCGAAAAATGGCTGAGCATGGAAAGCGGTACCTATATGTTTTACCGCATAGCAACCGGGGTAATTGAATGGGCCAGGGATGACTGGATGGAAAAAGTGGTGCATAAACTCGATCAGCTTCCGAATTCTTTTTGGAAACTCATCATTGATGCCTGTCAGCGGCGCATTGAGCATTATTTAGGTGATTTGGGTGCCAGTTCTATGAAGGACGATGCCCTGTACTTCAACCTGTCGCTGTCTGGATACCTTCAATCCGTGGTGAAGCTGCTCTTTGCGGTGAACCATACATTCGAGTCCGGTCCCCGGGATTATACAGCCGCCCTTCCCCTGCTTGAAATTATGCCCGACGGTTTTGAAGCCAACTGGACAAGTCTCCTGCGGGAAAACGATTCCCTGCCTCCGGAGAGAAAGCGGGAAATAGCGGAATTGCTTACTAAAAGTTTATTTTCATTGATTTCCTGATACAAAGACTTTACAATGTTACGGAAATTGATATAATTACCAGCGGAACCTTTGAAAAATCTGGTGAGGGATTTTTCAGAGCTTCCATATAAGGTGGAAAAATGTCCAGAAATTGTTCTATATGCGGAAAAGGTACGGTTGCGGGGCACAGCGTTCCCCGTAAAGGCTTGCCCAAGAAAAAGGGCGGCGCGGGCCAGCACATCGGCGTGAAATCCAAGCGGCTGTTTAAACCCAATTTGGTGAAGGTTAAGGCCTTAATTGAGGGCAGGCCCAAGTCGGTAAAAATTTGCACCCGCTGCCTGAGAACCGGAAAAATTGTTAAAGCATAAAACTGTCTGAAATAACATTAGGACCCTTCAGCCTCCGCAGATGCCGCAGGGTGTTCCTTCATTTTCATCATCGGTATAATGCCCTTCTGCGGTATTGTTGTAATAGCGGCAGTCTTCATTGTGGCGGGTATTGGATTTGGTGTTAATCCAGTACCTGCCGGACGGTGCTTCCAGCGGTTGCGGGGCGGAGGTTGCTGTGCGGACACGGTTTGAATGTTTCGTGAAATTCCATTGGCCGATATCGAAGGAGGATTCAAGCTGTTCTTCAATGTCATCGGAAAGCTGGTAAAAGAAGTCGAAACCAGTTGCCCGTTCCACATCGTCTATGGATACTGCAAAATCGGTTAAAGGGAGATTGCTGCCTTCATTGGCAAAAAGGAAACCGATAGCCTTGAGCTGGGGTTCCCTATAGTCGAGGATTACCTTGAAAAAGCCGCTGGGTATGGATATTCCGGTAGTGCCGATTTTTGCGAGATTTTCCTTGTATATCGGGCCCGAGACAATCAGTATGGCTTCATTTTCCGTTGCCCAGATGCGGACAGCATTTTCCAGTTTCAGCCATATTCCCCGGTTGAATTCGGGACGCTGAGGAACCATATTACTCATGTAAAAAGATTCACTCATCGCGGTATCGGATATTTTCATGTCGGCTGCTGGTGCGAGATGGCCGTGATCGAAGCCGGAACCGCGGTAGTCGTTTTCGTTTGCGGTGCCGCCGGGAACGAGCGGGTCTGCCCTGTAATTATTCTTTCGGGATACCGTACCCAACACTTCTTCGGCAGTGAGTTCATAAGCCGTCCAGAGGGCGGTTTTGTGCGCTTCACTATATTCCAGAGTGTAATAAGCGTGTTTTACAACCATATCAGGATTAAGGGCCAGTGGCAGTTCAAGGGACTGGGCGGTGAGAGAGAAAATCCGGGATGTGAACAGAATGGCTAGCAAAATTTTATTCATAAAGGCTCCATAAACAAAAGGTTCATCCACTATAAAGCGGACTTAATTACTTGTCAAGCCAGACCTGCTTGAACACCCGCAGTCCTGTGGGGGATATTTTGAAGTTTTTTACTGCTGTGCGGGCGGGTACTGTTACGACCGAGTGGGCAATGGTTATCCAGGGAGCTTCTTCGTGGAAAATTTCCTGAGCCTTGCGATAGAGCTGGTTGCGCCTGGTTTGATTCATGGTTCCCTTGGCTTGAACAACGAGCTTGTTAAATGCTTCATTGCGCCAGAAGGCGATGTTGCTCGCAGGCTTTTCAGCCGCAGGAATGGAGAGCAGCACGAACAGGAAGTTATCAGGATCACCATTATCTCCGTACCAGCCAAACAAGGCGCTTTTGTGCTCACCATTGCCTATTTTGTCGAGGTAGGCACCCCATTCATAGGAGATAATTTCTACTTTTATATTCACCTTGGCCAGCTGTGCCTGCATTATTTCGGCGATTTTGCGGGCATCAGGATTATAGGGCCGGGCAACGGGCATGGCCCATATTTCTGTTTCAAAGCCGTTGGGATAGCCGGCCTCGGCGAGGAGGGCTTTTGCTTTGGCTATATCGTAGGGATAGGGTTTTATATCATCGTTGTAAGACCACATTGTCGGGGGTAGGGGGTTTTTGGCCGCCTGGCCAGCGTTTCCGTATACCGCCTTGATAATTTCATCCCGGTTTATGGCGTAGTTCATGGCCTGACGGACTCTCTTGTCGTCGTAGGGTTTTTTCTCGGTGTTGAGAGCCAGGTAGCCAACATTGAGACCGGCTTGCTGGATGAGCTGAATGCTGCTGTCGGCGGCCATGGCGGGCAAATCGTCGGCGGCCGGGAAGTCTATAATATCCGCTTCACCTTTCCGCAGAGCCAGCCAGCGTGCGGTTGCATCGGGAATAACTTTCAGAATAAGGCGGTCCAGATACACTGGCTGCCAGTAATTTTCATTCTTTTCCAATATAATGTCGGAGTCTTTGCTCCAGCTTACAAACTTGAAGGGACCGGTTCCAACGGGCTTAAAGGAGAATCCTTCCGGATCGGCCTTGTAGGCGGCCGGGGAAACAATGGAGGCAAATTCCATGGCCAGGTTGGCAAGGAACGGAGCATCAACCATCCGCAATTTGAACTCCACGGTGTATTCATCAATTGCGGTGATGGAATGAATAATTGAATCCATGTCCATGTAGCCCCAGTATTTCCATGGGCCGTACTCATAGTAGGGATGAGTTCCATCCCATTGCCGCATGAAGGAAAAAACAACTGCTTCAGCATTAAAGGGAGTACCGTCGTGAAATTTTACCCCTTTGCGCAGAAAAAACTTGTAGCTGAGACCATCCTGGGAAACTTCCCAGCGTTCAGCCAGAGCCGGAACAATATCCGTTGTGCCGATTTTGAATTCCACCAGAGTGTCAAAAACCTGATGGGTGGCATAAAATGATTCGCCATCCATTTCCCGTGCGGGATCGAGCCCTACCGAATCGCCGGAACGAGCGAAAACCAGAACTCCGCCCATTTTCTTGTCTTCGGCTGAAACAGAGACATCTTCACCGGAGCCATTGGCAAACACATTCAATGCCGATGAGATAAGCAGCAATATTTGTAGTAATTGTCTATTCATTGATTTTTTATTTGGTTCAAATGGTTTCTAACAAATTCTGAAAACGGCCCGCTCCACTACGAAGCGGGCCGCTATGAACTACTTTTCAATCCAGACTTGCTTGAACACCCGTAATCCCGTGGGTGATATCTTGAAGTTTTTTACTGCTGTGCGGGCCGGTACCGTTACAACTGAGTGGGCAATAGTTACCCAGGGAGCTTCTTCATGGAAAATTTCCTGAGCCTTGCGGTAGAGCTGGGTACGCTTTGCTGCATCCGTTGTTTCCTTGGCCTCGACAATCAGGCTGTTGAACGCTTCATTGCGCCAGAAGGCAATGTTGCCCGCGGGCTTTTCTGCGGCGGGAATGGAGAGCAGTACGAACAGGAAGTTGTCGGGGTCTCCATTGTCTCCAGTCCAGCCCAGCATGGCAGCCTGATGCTCGCCGGTGTCGGTTTTGTCGAGATAGGTGCCCCATTCGTAGGAGATAATTTCTACTTTTATGTTCACCTTGGCCAGCTGTGCCTGCATAATTTCGGCAATTTTGCGGGCATCGGGATTGTAGGGCCGGGCAACGGGCATGGCCCATATTTCTGTTTCAAAGCCGTTGGGATAACCGGCTTCGGCGAGTAGGGCTTTTGCTTTGGCGGGATCGTAGGGATAGGGCTTTATATCATCGTTGTAGGACCACATTGTTGGCGGAATGGGGTTCTTGGCGGGCTGACCAGCGCTGCCGTATACCGCCTTGATAATTTCATCCCGATTGATGGCATAGTTCATGGCCTGACGGACTCTCTTGTCGTCGTAGGGTTTTTTCTCGTTGTTGAGAGCCAGATAGCCAACGTTAAGGCCGGGCTGCTGAATGAGCTGAATGTTATCATCCTTGTCCATGGCGGGCAAATCGTCGGCAGCGGGGAAGTCGATAATATCCGCTTCACCTTTCTGCAGGGCCAGCCAGCGTGCTGTTGCATCGGGAATAACTTTCAGAATAAGGCGATCCAGGTATACCGGCTGCCAGTAATCTTTATTCTTTTCCAATACGATGTCGGAGTCTTTGGTCCAGCTTACAAACTTGAAGGGACCGGTACCAACCGGCTTGGAGGCAAATCCTTCCGGATTGGCCTTGTAGGCGGTTGGAGAAACAATGGCGGCAAAATCCATGGCCAGATTGGCTATGAATGGAGCTTCCACTTTCTTCAGTTTGAACTCAACTGTATATTCATTAACAGCGGTAATGGTATCGACAATAGCACTCATGTCCATGTAGCCCCAGTACTTCCATGGGCCGTACTCATAGTAGGGATGATTCTCATCCAGCTGCCGCATAAAGGAAAAAACCACTGCTTCCGCATTGAAAGGAGTGCCATCGTGAAATTTTACTCCTTTGCGCAGAAAGAACTTGTAGTTGAGTCCATCCTTCGACACTTCCCATTTGTCTGCCAGAGCCGGGACAATTTCCGTTGTGCCTGTTTTAAATTCCACCAGAGTGTCAAAAATCTGATGGGAAGCATAGAAAGACTCGCCGTCGGTTTCACGGGCGGGATCGAGCCCTACCGAATCACCGGATCGGGCAAAAACAAGCACGCCGCCCATTTTGCCGTCTTTGGCAGAAGCGGGTGCGCCGTCGTTTTCATCGGAGCCATTGGCAAATGCTGCGAATGCCGATGAAACAAGTATCAATGCCAGTAAGAACTGTTTTTTCATTGATTACTCCTTTTTTTAAAATATTACTGGTAGTCTAATATTAATTGTATTTTTTAGTCAAGAGGGCGAATTGCCTCATAACTAAAGGGCACCTCTAAAAAACCCCATTTAGTTCTTGACTTGAACTTTTCCGCCGCTACTGCGTTGTCAAAATGCTCACGTAGCCCAGCTACGCTCCGCTTTTGCCGCCCGACAAAAAATTTCTTCGTCAATTTCCTAAAGCTG
>MUIB01000007.1 GCA_002084135.1 Spirochaeta sp. LUC14_002_19_P3
GACAAGCTGAATCAGATTGCGGCGGAAATTTTCATCCCGGCCATTGATGCGGTCTCCGGCATCCCCCAAACCCGGCAGTATGTAGGCAGAGTCGTTAAGAACCGGATCCATCCACAGGGTGTAAACATCGACATTGCTGATGGAACGGACAATCTGCAACGCTCCCTGAAGTGAGGCTATAACATTGAACACCTTAACCGATTTAAGCTGTATGTTTTTCGATTGCAGATAGTTTATTATTGTAACCAAACTCCCGCCCGTAGCATTCATGGGATCCGCGAAGAGGAGATTTTTTCCACTGAGGGCATCAAGATCAAAATAGGAATAATCCAGATCCAGTATGTATTCCATGTTTTCCTTCATTTTTGTATCGTCCCGACGGATACGGAATAGCGCAAAGGGAGTAATATAGCCGTCAGAGCTGTATTCCTGTATCTCCTTGCTCAATATCATCGAAGGAAGCAGGGCCCCGCGCAGCATAACGCACATTACCGTATCCTCAATGAGATCATCAACATCGGGAATTTTGTGCACCGCATAATTGCGCACCGGCTTATCGACAGGTGTTTTCACAACCAGATGATTCTTCATCTTGCTGCCGACATTCGCCCAGGCCAGATTGAACAGTAGCTCATAGGCCCGCTGTATGTAGTAAATAAATTCATCGTTTCCGGTTTTCGTATCCCGTAGCTTGGCAATCAGCCGGGATACCTCTCCGTGCTGGGTGAAAGGCGTCTTGAAGCTGTAGACATGAATATGCGATTCCTCTGCCGTTATTTCCTGCATAAAATCGCCCATTGTATCGTATAGAGCAATAATTTTGTTTCTTGCAGCGTGCATCCGGGAAGAGTCGGATTCATCGGCGGCGAGAACACCGAAAGAGCCACTGGCTTCATCGTAGTACGAGTGCATTTTGGCAATGTTGTCTTTATCCGATTTGGTGAGATATCCGTTTAAATCCTCAGCTTTTAAGATAATGGTGTTTGTCACAGGCTGTCTTGCCCATTGGTGATGGTATTCACAGGTGCCCGGCTCTCCATGGGTACAATGGCAAAACCGCTGCTGATACCGATACTGAAGCCCCGAGTGGTCTCAAATAAGTCCGTGCCGAGAATATCTATAAGCAAGTTGAATCGACCCTTTTTAATCGGATTAAATCTTATCCCGGTATTAAAGGAACCCCTGTAATCAGCATCAACCGCGGAATTGTACAGCGCATAAGAAAAGTTGGAAAAATCGGTAATCCATATCAGATAGTTATGAAAAACTTCGGGAAATATAGCCATAGCAAAACCCATGCCGTAGATAAGCTGACTGCTCAATGTGTCTGATTCAAGTATCTGCCAGCCGAAAGTAACAGTGGTTGAAGTGGGCATGGAAAACAAATCACCGCTATATGTGGCGGAAAAGAATGCTTTGAGATTAATGCCGTTATAGCGGCTGGAAACCGGAATCTCCATATTGGCACCCAAAGCCAGAGCTGTGTTATCTCCCCGAAAAAACTGCAATTTTGTTCCTATTACACTGCTGTCTATGGCTTCGTGCTCTCTGTCTATCTGCATTAAGCCGGACAATTCCAGAAAATGAAAAAGATTAAAAGAATACCGCGGCAAATGTTTCATGGCGTTATTTCTTGATAATACAAGGTTATAACCTAGGTCAATTCCTAACTTCGCCCTATCCCATCCAATTTGGGCATCGGGAACAACGATCAGCCCTGTAGCCCCGTTGAGCGTTGTGCCGTTTACTCCGCTGCCTTGATGGCTCTGAGCTGAAAGATTCGTCAGAGTGATAATGGCAAATATCATAAGAAGATTTTTTTTCATTTTGTTCCTCCTGTTCCTCTGTCCCAAGAATACCCAAAATGAAACTGTTATTCAAGACAGCGTTTCGGTGCTTAACCCCATTCTCCAGATTTTAATGGAAAACAGCACAGGTACAGAACTATGGGTACCTCTAAAAAACAGCTTTAGGAAATTGACGAAGAAAGTTTTGTCGGGCGGCAAAAGGGAATGGTGAAGGGTGAAAAATGAAAAATGGAAAGTGATAAGCTACGTGAGCATTTTGACAACTTAAGAGCGGCGGAAAAGTTCGAGTCAAGAACTAAATGGGGTTTTTAGAGGTGCCCTTTATATTATCGGGGAAGCCCAGCTATTGGGCTTCCTACTGCACCTCCTACTGGACTTCAAATGCGCCAGCGTCTGGCCTGGTGCTTCTAGCGGTGCCGCGGGCATCAGTAGCGATAGGGTTGCTTGCATCCGCAGGCAGGGTTGCCGCTGTGCTTAAAGCCAGGTCGCTGTACCAATTGCTGGCATCGCTGCTGTAGTAGTAGGTCGTCCCGCTTTGGCGGATATACAAGCCAATATCCGCTGCCGAGCTAGCCGCAGGAATAGCCATCGTTTGCACAGAGCC
>MUIB01000162.1 GCA_002084135.1 Spirochaeta sp. LUC14_002_19_P3
ATTTTAATGGAGTTCAGCAGGTTCTATGGGCTGGAAGACTTCACCCTCAAAAAGGTCGACAAGTACCTCTGGCAGGCGGGCAAAGAATACTTTCCCAAGCAATATCGGAAAGATGTCAAAACGGCCGAAACCCTTTGAATACAAGGGGAAAAAGAAAACCCATCCACCCAGGAATTACTCTGGAGAGATGGGTTTCTTTCAGTGGAGGTGGGGGGAATCGAACCCCCGTCCGGTAGGGCGTATGCCATACGTCTACAGGTTTAGTCTACCAGCAGGTTGTCGAGTTCGGGTAGGAGGTAAACAGCCAACCGAACCGTATCCTGAAAAATTGTCCCTATACGGCTTCAGGCCGCCGCAAGGTAAAGTTCCGGTTTGTAACAAGGCATCCGTTCCTCGGAACTGCGTAACGAAGCCTCGCGGCCACTGTTATTAAGCGGCCAAAGCGAGAGCACCGTCGAATTCGACGACAATCTCATCTTCTTCTTTTCTGGCACTTGAAGTTGTGCGCTAGTTTAAGGAGTTGGCGCTCCACCTGCAGTACAACCTACGGAACCTCCCGTCGAAGCCAGGGCACCCCCTGAAGCTCACAGATAGCCATTCTGGATCATCTAAAAAAAATTGTCAAGCCCAAATTATCAATTTTCCATTATCTATTCCCAAAGCACTACCACAAACAGCCGCAATACTGTATACTAAGCCCATGAACACAGACACCATTACCATTAAAAACAAGACTTACGAGTATTATGGCATAGCGAAGTACGCTGAGGCTGAAGGGCTGGACATATCCAGGCTCCCGATTTCGATTAAGATTCTGCTGGAGAATCTCCTGCGCTGCCATGAGTCGCCCGCGGTGGACAAGGCCGACATTCGGGCACTGGCATCCTGGAGTGAGGAGAATAAATCCGGGCATGGCATTGCCTACCATCCCGCCCGAGTAGTTATGCAGGACTTTACCGGTGTACCGGCCATTGTCGATCTGGCGGCCATGCGGGATGCCCTGGCCGAGGCAGGCGGGGATGTGTCGCGCATCAACCCGCTGGTGCCGGTCGATTTGGTTATCGATCACTCGGTAATGGTGGACAATTATGGTTCCGCCGCCGCCCTCGATCTTAACGTGATGCTGGAGTTCAAACGCAATCAGGAACGTTACCGCTTTCTGAAATGGGGGCAGCGAGCCTTTGACAACTTCCGCGTGGTGCCGCCGGGTACCGGCATTATCCATCAGGTAAACCTTGAATACCTGGCCCAGGTGGTATGGACACAGGAAAACGGCGGCAAAAAGCTCGTTTATCCCGATACGGTTGTTGGCACGGACAGCCATACCACAATGATAAACGCTCTGGGCGTGCTAGGCTGGGGCGTTGGCGGCATTGAGGCCGAGGCGGCCATGCTCGGCCAGCCTGTTACCATGCTTATCCCCGAAGTGGTAGGTATGAAATTAGAAGGCAATCTTGCCCCGGGCTGCACAGCTACCGACCTTGTCCTTACCGTGGTAAAGATGCTCCGTGAGAAAAAAGTGGTTGGCAAATTCGTAGAATTTTTCGGGCCCGGTTTAAGTGCCCTCTCCCTGGCCGACCGCGCCACCATCAGCAACATGGCCCCCGAATACGGTGCTACCTGCGGCTTTTTCCCCATCGACGATGAACTGCTGAGCTACCTTGCATTAACTGGCCGGGAGGAAGATCAGATAGCGCTGGTAAAACAGTACGCCAGGATACAAGGTTTGTGGCGCGACGATGCCAAGCCCCCCCGCTTCAGCGACACTCTCAGCCTCGATTTGAGCCGTATCGTGCCCGCCATGGCCGGTCCGCGCCGCCCGCAGGATCTGGTACCCCTTAACGAGGCACCTGAAAACTTTCGGCAGTCTCTCGGATCGGTGTACGGAGTTAGCGGAGATAAATTGAACGTCCATGTTCCGGTAAGCGGAATGAATCATGAACTTACCCACGGAGATGCGGCCATCGCCGCAATTACAAGCTGCACCAACACCTCCAACCCCGCCGTGCTCATCGCCGCCGGCCTGGTAGCCAAAAAGGCTCATGAGCGGGGATTGAAATCCAAACCCTGGGTAAAAACCTCCTTTGCGCCGGGGAGCCAGGCGGCCACGGCCTATCTCGAAAAGGCCGGTTTAAGCCAGTATCTGGACGCACTGGGCTTTCAGGTTATTGGCTATGGCTGCACCACCTGCATTGGCAACTCCGGCCCCCTGCCTGCGCCAGTTAAGGAGGCCATCGACAAGGGCGGCCTGGTAACGGTGAATGTGCTTTCCGGCAACCGTAACTTTGAAGGCCGGGTAAGCCCGGACTCCAAAGCCAGCTATCTGGCCTCGCCGCCGCTGGTGGTAGCCTACGCCCTGGCCGGAACCATTTTAATTGATTTTGAGAATGACCCTCTCGCTGAGGGTGCTGACGGCAAGCCCGTATACCTTCGGGACATCTGGCCCAGCACCGGGGAAGTGCAGGCCGTCATGAGGGAAGAGGTCAACCCAACGCTGTTCTCAAAAGTTTATGCGAATGTTTTTGCCGGTACCGAACGCTGGCGCGAACTGGATTCACCCCAGTCTAACCGCTACGACTGGGAGGCCGACAGCACCTACATCCGCCGCCCGCCCTTCTTCGACAGCTTCAATGCCGACAAAACAGTAAAGTCCATCAGCGGTGCCCGTTGCCTGGCCATTCTGCCCGATTCCACCACCACCGACCATATTTCCCCGGCGGGCAATATCCCCGCCAACGGCCCGGCGGGCCTCTATTTAACCAACCACGGGGTAAAACCGGTTGATTTTAACTCTTTCGGCAGCCGCCGCG
The DNA here is from genome assembly GCA_002084135.1 of Spirochaeta sp. LUC14_002_19_P3. Classification (GTDB taxonomy): domain Bacteria; phylum Spirochaetota; class Spirochaetia; order DSM-2461; family DSM-2461; genus UBA2779. The sequence goes on from MUIB01000162.1 coordinate 2,811, forward strand.
GCAATCACGAAGTTATGATGCGGGGCACCTTCGCCAACATCCGCATCAAAAACGCCATGGCCGACGGCAAGGAAGGCGGCTACACCCGCGGCCCGGACGGCAAGGTGCTAAGCATTTACGATGCCGCCATGGCCTGGGCCGCCAAAGATGTTCCCCTGGTGGTAATAGCTGGCAGGGAATACGGCACCGGATCATCGCGGGATTGGGCGGGCAAAGGCCCCATGCTTCTGGGCGTAAAGGCAGTAATAGCCGAAAGTTATGAGCGCATTCACCGCTCCAACCTTATTGGCATGGGGGTTCTGCCGCTGGAATTCGCCGAAGGCGGCAGCGCGGCATCCCATAATCTGGATGGTAGCGAGGAATTCACCATTGCTGGTCTCGACAGCCTTAAACCACGCCAGGCACTCCAGGTATCCGTGCGCCGAAGTAATGGCTCCACACTGGATATTTCCGTTCTCTGCCGCATCGACACCGAGGTGGAAATGGCCTACTGGCGCAGCGGCGGCATTCTCAACTATGTGCTGCGCAGGCTGTGCCGGGAAGAGTAGAAATTTTGCAAAACAGCCTTTGGCCCGCCACGTTATGAAAGCTGCTGTACTCGGAGCACGCGGCTACACCGGGCGGGTGCTCCTCCGTCTGCTGTTAAACCACCCCGAAGTGGAACAAATTCTGCCGGTATCCGCCACGGCCGCCGGCAGCAAAATACGCGAATCCGATCCCGGGCTGGGCCTTCGCACAGCGGCTAAATTTCCCAAAGGGGAATGCTTTCTCCGCCGCGAAGAAGTGCTCGAACTCAAGCCCGATGCGGTGTTCTCCGCGCTACCTCACGGAGAATCTGCCTCCTTCTGCGAACCCTTCTTCGGGAAGTCCATTCTCTTCGACTTATCGACCGATTTTCGTCTCAGCGATGCCCAGAGCCACCTGAACGCTTACGGCACCCCTCCCCCCTTCCCCGAGCGGCGGCGGCAGGCAGCTTACGGCCTTGCCGAAATTTACAGGGAAAATATTGCCAAAGCTGATATTATCGCCGTGCCCGGCTGCTATCCCACTTGCAGCCTGCTGCCTCTGCTACCCATTGCCCGCGCCGGACTTGTCCGCGGCCCTGTTATTATTAACGCTCTCAGTGGCATTTCAGGGGCTGGCCGAACACCCAAGACGGAAACACTTTACGTCGAACGCTCCGAAAGTGCCGCCCCCTACAGCCCCGGCCAAAGCCACCGCCATGTCCCCGAAATACGCGCGCATCTGGAAGCCGCAGGCTGCCATGAAGCCCTCTGCTTTACCCCCCATCTGGTACCCATGCGCCGCGGAATGCTCGCTTCCATCAGCGTACCCATTCACAACTCCGGCCTCAATGATAAGGATATTAAGGTGATCTTCTCCCGTGCCTATGATGAGTGTCCCTTCATCGACATAGCCCCTCAACGCCTTCCTGACACCCGCGATGCTGTCGGCTCCAACCGCTGTGTTATAAGCTGGCATATCACCGATGCTATACTTCTGCTCTTCAGCGCCATAGACAACCTTTTCAAAGGCGCCTCCGGCCAGGCTGTTCAAGCCTTTAACATCCGCTTCGGCTTCCCCGAAACCACCGGACTCCCTCTCAGTGCCGAAGCCTGATTACCGTGCGGGGCCAAACCAGGCATCTATGTCCTTTGGCGCCGCCGGCTTGCCATCCATGACACAGGCCGCAGTTATCAACGCCTCCAGCACCGGATTTTCCTCCGGCAGCAGTAAGATACTCTGCTTGAAGTAGAGACGGAATAATCCCTTACGGGAAGGCTGGGCCGTAATTTTAACCCGATCCCCGCTGCGCAGAGGCCGAATATAATCCAGTTCCGCCCGCCGTAATACCAGATTGATACCCCTGGCAGTAAGCTCCAGCCAATCCATACCCACCGAATGGCCAAATTCATGCCGGGCGTATTGAAGGTAATTCAGATAAACCGCATTGTTTACAATACCCTGCTGATCGCATTCATAGTCCCGAACGGTTAATTCAATATGAAACATATTTATGAAGGATATACGGTAAGCAGAGCTTTGGGAATGGGGAGAAGTTTAATGGGTACCTCTAAAAAACCGCTTTACGGGTACCTCTAAAAACCAGCTTTAGGAAATTGACGAAGAAATTTTTTGTCGGGCGGCAAAAGGGAATGGTGAAAAGTGAAAAATGAAAAGTGATAAGCTCCGTGAGCATTTTGACAACTTAAGAGCGGCGGAAAAGTTCGAGTCAAGAACTCAATGGGGGTTTTTAGAGGTGCCCCCAATACATACTGTTCAGCGGACTTTGCTTTTAAGGACGGCATCAAGTTCCTTTTCCGGCACTTCCTGCAGGATGGGTTCACCCAAGCCGCGCATCAGGACAAACCTCAGTTTGCCGCCAAGTTTTTTCTTGTCGCCTGTCATGGCTTTTTTGAGTTCTGCCGGAGTAACTTGAGGGGTAATAATTTCGAAGCCATAATCCGCGATGAGTTTTCGGCATTCATCTGCCCATTGTTTATCGGTAATTGACAGCCGTTCGCCTAATTCAAGTGCCTTAAGTATGCCCCAGGCAACGGCTTCTCCATGGCTCCAGCGATTGAAATTCGTTGCAGACTCCAGAGCATGGCCGAAAGTGTGGCCAAGATTTAGGTAAGCTCGAACGCCGTTTTCTTTCAAATCCCGTGAAACAATGTCCACCTTTACTTTAACAGCATCAATGATAACTTTTTCAAGAATGGAACCCTGGCGGGCAAGGATTTCTGTTCTTTTTCCGGTAACAGTGTCCCATAAACCGCCGGATTTGCCTGGATTGAGCATGGCATGCTTTATGACTTCCGCGAGGCCGGAGCGGTATTCACTCGTTGGAAGGGTTTTTAGGAGCTCTGGACAAATTCTTACTTCTTCAGCCGGATAAAAGGTGCCGATAAGGTTTTTTATTCCCAGAAAGTCAATGCCCGTTTTCCCGCCTGCCGCGGCATCTACCATGGCAAGCAGTGTTGTAGGGACAAGAATCAGACGGCAGCCTCTCATATACAATGATGCGGCAAAAGCTGTAACATCGGTTACCACACCGCCGCCAATGCCAATGATAATGCCGTCCCGTCCCAGAGATAAATTAAGTGCCCGGCTAATAATACGTTCTACTGATACCCAGTTTTTGGCGGCTTCTCCCGGCGGCAGCACCAGCGAGTATTCCGGATTTCTATCAGGAAACAGCTGGGCGGTACTGCTGTCAAAAACCAATAAAACTTTCTCTTCCGGTATAATGGCCTTCTTTGGAAACAGCTTGATTTTGGAACAGCTTCCATTATAGGGAATCTCGGCGATTATTTTCATTCCTATAATATAGTGTATTCAGGTCCTGTTGTCCAGTGCCGGGAGGTGTTCTGCCAGGATAATCGATCGGATTTCATCTTGGACCGCATGAATTCCGCCTTGTTCCACTTCCCCCGAATTTGCTATCATCCATCTACCCCATGCAGTATAAATTCGACACGGAAACATTGGCAAAAGCTGAAAAGCTGCTGAAAGAACGCAAAGCGTGGAAATTCGCCGATAACCGCGGCGGCCAGGAGGCAGGACAAGTCCCATCCGGGTTTGCCGGAATGCTGGTGCTGGATACCCATCCCGAACCGTATCAGGTTATCTGGAATGAAAATGAATGGGACTGCGAATGCCAAAGCAAGGGAAGACTGAACCCCTGTGTCCATCTTGCGGCACTGCTTGTCAAACTGGGGGAGCTGCCCCGCTCTGAAGAAGAATCAAACCTTCTGGATGAATATCCCGAATCCGCCAATATTGAGCCGCTGGATCATCTATTCATCTTCCCTCCGTCCGAAGAGAGGAAGCCTGTCGCCGTAACGGTCATGGGGGAATCCGGGGAAGTGGAGCAGGCATTGGCCCAGCCCATCCATCCGGTAAGCCCGGCAGGCCTCCAATTCAAAGACCTCAGCCAGAGAACATGGCGTATCGCCCCCGGAGAAGTGTTTCCGCGAAAGGATGGCCGCTACAGCCTCCCAAGACACCCAGGAACTCGGCCCGCTCACGGCGAAGTGAATCTCATTTCCAACTCAAAAGCGGCAGAAATAATTTCAGGCTATTTCAATCACAATGAAATCCTGCTAACCCCGCATGGACACAACTGGCTTCTGGTTGAAGGTGGAACGGTTCATGTCCGCTTCAAGCCGCTTCCCATCGTCGAAGCTGGGGATTTGCTGTGCGAGCCTGAAGTTCTTATCCGCATTACAATGGACAGCGGTGCGTTTCATGACTATTCCGGCGGAGTAATTATCTCTGGCAATGCTCTTTTCATACTCGACAGCCAGGCCCATACTGCGGCGCGGGCAGATGGCATGGCATCCTCAGCCTGGTTTATTCGGCTCCTGCTCTCCCGGCCAGCCCTCTCCGTCCGGGACATCCGCGCCCGCCTGAAACGCAAGCAAGACAGCCTGAACAGCATCGTTATCGAAGAACCGAACACCCCCGATACCCTTCCCGTTTTAAGCCCCCGTCTGGTGCTGGATATTGTGGGTCTAGACATTTATACCAGTCTTCATCCCCGTTTTCATTATGATACGGCGATAATACATGCAAGCCAAACCGATGAAATTATCTCCGAACCACCGCCTAGCCGCCGCCCCATCGGCCTTCGCGACTGGAAAGCCGAAAACGAACTCATCGCCAAAGCGGAAAGCATACTCAGCGGAGCGCTAAGCTGGCGGCGGGGCCCGTATTCGATTATCGCCGGATCCGGAGATGTTCCGATACAGCTTGAAATACCCCTGAGCGAAATGCTTGCGGGCTACGGCACACAACTTCTTCAGGCAGGTATTGAAATTCGCCTTGAAGACCGGCCTGTGCGGGCAGGGAGGAAGATCAGAATAAACGCCGCAAACAATGGCCTGAAACTGAACTTGCAGGCCGCCGTTGAAGATGAAAACAATGAACTTTTGGAAATAAATCTCGATTCCATGCTGGGGGAAGGCTTTGTACTCACGGAGCGCGGCTACTTCATCCTGGATGCAAAAGCTCTGGAGCAGCTCAACTTTCTTATCCATCATGGCATGAACGAAAGTGGATTCCTCTCCACCAGCCCCGCGAATTTAAGCCTTATCGATGCCGTATACGCCCTTACGGAAGCCGATGAACAAACCGCCATGGACATGGAAAAAAAGCGTGCAGCCTACCAGAGCCTAATGAATTTCACCCCCAAAGACACCCCGCCCCCGCCTTCGGCTTTTCACGGCACACTCAGGGCCTATCAGCTTCATGGCTATGCCTGGCTGCTTCACCTCCACCGCCACCACTTGGGTGCCTGCCTCGCCGACGATATGGGCCTCGGCAAAACCATCCAAACCCTCGCCTTCCTCAGCCGTCTGCATGCAGACAAGCAACTCGGGGCTATCCTATTGGTTGGCCCTGTTGTAACCCTGAACAACTGGCTTTCCGAAATAGAACGCTTTTTCCCCGAACTTCCTGCTCATCACTATCATGGAACACCGGAAAAACGCTCCTTCCCCGAACCCTTGAGCGGTATTCTGCTGGTAAGCTACCAAACCCTGCGCTCTGACGCAGAAAAATTTCTCGAACGGGAATGGGACATTATTATCCTCGATGAAGCCCACTACGTAAAAAATGCTTCTTCCCAAACCTTCAAAGCCATCCGCTCCCTCAAAGCTGCCCACCGCATCTCGCTCACCGGAACCCCCCTCGAAAACCACCTCGGAGAACTCTGGGCGCAACTAAGCTTCCTCAACCCCGGCCTTCTCGGAACCCGCCGCGACTTCGAGCGCACCTATGTCCGCCCCGTGGAGCGGGAAGACCGAATTGAACCCCTGGAACGCTTAAACGGCATCGTCGCCCCATTCATCCTTAGACGGCGCAAAGAAGAAGTTTTGGACGATCTCCCCCCAAAAGAAGAAATTATCTTGCGCTGCGAAATGACCGACCAGCAAGCCGCCGCCTACCGGGCCATGAGCGAACTCTACTTTCAGCAAATAAAAGGACTCCTCGCCGAACAGGGACCAGACCGCGCCCGGATAAAAATCTTCTCTATTTTGAGCAAACTGCGCCTGCTCGCCATCCACCCTCCCCTGGCTGGAGAACAATTCGCCAACATAGCCTCCAGCAAAATCACCCTCCTCGACTCCCTTATGGAGGAAATCCTCTCCGAAAACCACAAAGCCCTCATTTTCAGCCAGTTCCTCGGCGTTTTGGACAGAACTGAAAAAATATGCCGCCGCTATGGCTGGGAATTCCGGCGCCTTACCGGCTCCACCCGCGATAGAAAAACCCCCATCGCTGAATTCGCCAACAACCCCTCCATCCGCGTCTTCCTTCTCAGCCTCCGTGCCGGCGGTGTAGGCATAAACCTTACCGCCGCCAACTACGTCATCCTCCTCGACCCCTGGTGGAACCCCGCCGTGGAATCCCAAGCCATAGACAGAGCCTGCCGCATCGGCCAGCACCGCCCCGTAACCGCCTACAAGCTCATCACCGCCGGCACCATCGAAGAAAAAGTCCTTGAACTCCAGAAATCCAAAAAACATCTCGCCGCCAGCGTCCTCGGCGACAGCGGCATGCCAAATTTTAGCGAAGCAGACATCCTAAGCCTGCTGGAAGAATAAAGAAATGAAATGCTATTGCCCTGGATTTTATCACTTTACTCTTGAATTCTATTCGCAAATACCGTTAACATCGTACAAAGTAATAGTAAACAGTGAAAATAAAATCCTTGGCTTAATGAGATAATTTATTATGATATTACGTGTAATTCATACTATAAATCCTGTTCCTTATTCTTTAGCATATAAAAGACAAAAACACATTCACGCTGAACGTGTTGCAGGTGTAATCCCTGACACTATATGGCTTTTAGAACATCCTCCAGTTATTACTACCGGCTTACGCAGTAATCAAGTCACTAATATTCACACAAACCTCTGCCCGCAGGAAATCGATATAATATCCACTGAACGCGGTGGAAGCATAACATATCACGGCCCAGGACAGTTAGTGGGATATCTTTTTATAAGCATGGAGAACAGACAATTCCAGGTAAAGCGTTTTGTTCAGGATATAGAAACTGGATTTATTACATTTTTGAGAAAAAACTATGGCATAATTGCCCATCATGACGATAAATATACTGGAGTGTGGGTTGGAATGGACAAGATAGCCGCGATAGGAATAGCGTTGAGTCAACGTGTTACATTACATGGATTTGCCTTTAATGTTAATACGGATTTGAGCCATTTTAAATGGATTATTCCTTGTGGGATAACAGATAAGGCCCGCGGGGTAACCTCGTTGGAGAAATTGACCGGAAAACGGCAGGATATGAGCCGTATCATACTTGCGGTAAACCATGAATTACGTACTGCCTTGGGGTATGAATCGGGAGACGTTTTGAGAGAAGAAGCATTTTATAGTATGGGTACCTCTAAAAACCAGCTTTAGGAAATTGACGAAGAAATTTTTTGTCGGGCGGCAAAAGCGGAGCGTAGCTGGGCTACGTGAGCATTTTGACAACGCAGTAGCGGCGGAAAATTCGAGTCAAGAACTAAATGGGGGTTTTTAGAGGTGCCCAGTATGTAATTCCTATGGAGCAGAATATTGTTTTTATTAATTTTTAATAGTATCCTCACATATAAGCATAAGGGTTATCAGGTATGGGCAATAGAAAATTAACCAATACACTTTCATTCGTTTTGATGATCTCAGATATTCTTGCTACAATTGTTGCTTGGGAATTTTCTTATTATATACGCTTCGTTGTAATGGATAATTCTCAAGGAGGGTTGTTTGAAATTTTTTTATATTATTCATTTGTTCTAGCAGGACTTGTTGTACTGTTTTCTACCAGTAATCATTTATATATATCAAGCCGGTATTTTTCCTGGTATAATGAGTTTTTCTTAGTTATTAAATCTCAGATTCAAGCCGTTGCAGCATTTGTAATTCTTCTTTATTTTACCCAACCAGATCGTCTCTCCCGGCTAACAATAGGTTTATATGCAGGGTTTGGTTTTATTACCATCCTTATAGCAAGAGGACTTTTTCGCGGCTTGCTGGAAAAAACCAGAAGACAAGGCCATAACCTCAGACATGTTTTAGTTGTCGGCCAGGGTACGGATTTAGAGCACTATGTCAATTTATTATCTAAACATCCCGAAAAAGGTGTCCGCTTTACGGGGTGGATAAAAGACTCAGGACTCGCAAAAAAATATAATATAGCACAGAAAAATCTTGAGGAAATTCCCCTGCATGGACCTGATGCACCGGATGCGGTAATAATAGGATATAATTCTAATAATCATTACGAACTGGATCCTATTCTTTTCTTTTTTAACAAAACTCCAATACAAACACTTATAATTCCTGACATTGAAAATGCTTTTATAGGCTATACCATTGAGGAATTCCATGGAGTTCCAATGATATCCATAAATCCAGCCAGACCTAACGCTATTCAACTTTTCTTAAAACGTTTAATGGATTTATCCATTTCCTTTATTGGTCTTACCATGCTTCTGCCATTTTTTATCATAATAGCCATTTTAATAAAATTAACATCCAGAGGCCCTGTCTTTTTCGGCCAGGAGCGCATGACTCAGAATGGTGATATATTTACCATCTGGAAATTTCGTTCCATGTATATAAACGCAGAAAAGGATGGTGCCAAATGGGCCCAAAAAGGAGATAATCGCTGCACCCCTGTAGGTAAAGTTCTCCGTAAAATTAGTTTGGACGAGCTACCGCAGCTATGGAATGTTTTAAAAGGAGAAATGAGTTTAGTCGGACCTCGTCCTGAACGCCCTGTTTTTATAGAACAGTTTAAACATGAAATACCATCCTACATGCTGCGCCACCGAATGAAAAGCGGAATTACAGGCTGGGCACAGGTGAATGGGTGGCGCGGCGAGACAAGTTTAGTCAATCGAATTGAATGCGATCTGTATTATATTCGCCACTGGTCTTTAGTTTTAGATATCAAAATATTATTTCTTACTTTTCTGCGGGGGTTTGTTCATGAAAACGCTTATTAAAGGGAAATTATTCGCTGCTTGCTGCATAAATATACAGTACAACACTAAAAATACTCAGAAAAGGCTTGCGCTGTGCGGACAAATTCTGATATTCTCATAATGTTTTTTGAAATCAATGATATTAATATATGGAATATCTATATTAAAGATAATTAGCATAAATGCCGATAATAACTAAAATGCTGTAGATTCTTTTGAGAACTTGGGGAAAGAATACGGATAGTTCCACACTATATGAAATTATCTGTATTGTGAAATTCAATTTCACTAAATTCCTAAAATATATCAAAGAGCTATAGTTTAATAGATTGAGCATTGCTTATTTTTTTGAGGTTTGAGAGATGGAAGCAGGTATGCATAAAATTGTAAATGATACTCACCCGAGCCGAGATATCATACTAAAAATGCCGAAAATTGAAGTTCACCGTCATTTGGAAGGAACATATCCAATAAAGTCATTATTTAAGATGGCCATGAAAAACAATCTTGATGTGCCGTCTGATATTGATACATTTAAGAAAACTTTCCAATTCCCAAAAAATCATAAACCTGATTTTCTCCTTTTTCTTAGTAAATTCAAAAAATTTTGGTACAAGAGTATTGATGATGTCAAATATATAACTCTCAAATCTGTTGAAGCATTGGCTGATGAAAACATTTTTTACATTGAATTACGGTTTAATCCACTTCATTTTACAGAACTAACCAATTTAGATCCTTGTGAAGTTACTCAAGCAATCATAGAAACCGGTGATAGTGCTGCTAAAAAAATCGGATTGCATATTCGTTACATACTTACTTTTAACAGGGGCATTCAAACTGCCAATGAAATGATCCACACATATAAATTATTGCATAATAGTGACTTATCCCGTGTTGTAGGTATTGATTTAGCTGGTGATGAAATTAATTATCCTCCTGAGCTTTTTACACCTTTTTTTGACTTGGTTAAAAAGGATGGTCAGTTCCGTATTGATATTCATGCTGGCGAGGTAACCGATACCAATAATATCTGGACTTCAATCGATCAGCTTCATGCTGATCGTATTGGCCATGGGGTATCTGCAATAAACGATCCAAAACTACAAAATGTATTAAAAGAAAAACAAATATTTCTTGCACAATGTATTACAAGCAACTATCAAACCGGTGCCTGGGAAGATGAGCCGAGTCATCCCATGAAGGATTTAGTGGAATCCGGCGTACCAGTAACGATAGCATCTGACGATCCAACAATTCAGGATTCTTTGCTGACAGATGATTATATGAAAGCCATTGTGAATTTTAACTGGAATATCGATTCAATAATTCAATTAAACCTTAAATCATTTGATTCAACTTTTTTAACCAATCAAGAAAAAGATAAATTAAAAAAGGAATATTTACTGTCTATTGAAAGTTTTAAGAATAAATTCCGTTTGTAAAACCTGGGTACCTCATCATAATCTCGCAAACACTTAAATAATTCTTTCTCTAATTTTTTATATTTTTTATCATTATGAAAAATAGAATTTACGGTAACTTGTCAAGTTAACTGTCCACTTTTTTCATGAAACTCATGCTCTCTTATCCCTCAAGCTATCAGATGAATTCCGATAGCCTCATTGGCCGACTTACCACCCAGTATTCGCCGTGG
>MUIB01000079.1 GCA_002084135.1 Spirochaeta sp. LUC14_002_19_P3
GCTACTACAATAAAAGCTGTTAACATTTTTTTTGATAATAAAGCCCTGCCAAAATGAGCTTTTTCATGGTTTAATCTGTTCTGTTCTGTTCTGTTCTGTTCTGTTCTGTTCTGTTCTGTTCTGTTCTGTTCTGTTCTGTTCTGTTCTGTTCTGATTTGATCTGTTTTCATAATTTCATCTCTTTTTTGAAAACATAATTTAACAGCCGGTATCCCGGTTATTAGCAATGCGGGTAGCACTACTGCCAATAGAGTACCTCTAAAAAATTAGCTTGTCAATCCTCGACTCAAGAAAAATATCTTTTTTTTCATTTTTTTCTGAAAATTTCAACCTTTCTTAGCGATTTCAACTCGTTATCAGGCTTTTTTCGGCTTCCGGGGCATGCCCACTTATCCCAGGGATTGTCTCAAATACACATAACGACAGAGGTGCCCTCTTGAAAGGTTGAAGGATGAGTTATGAAGTATGAATTTTTCATGGTTGTTAATGCTCCCATAATTTACCTCCTTAAATAGTAAAGTATGCATACTTATAAAGACAAGGAGTAAGGGACTAAAAATTCAAACATCGCGGATAATTACATAATTGTAATATATGTTATGTTTTGAAGGGTTGCCACTTGTTCCTGATTCTATAGTGTAGGTGCTCTGATTGGGCTGTGTTTTTTGATACGGCAGCTCATCTGGGGGAAGCGGAAGACTCCAAGGGAGGCGGCGGGCGGCGCGGTTAGCAGAGCCCGTAAAAGCGCGGGACGCGCTTTTAGCCGAGCGGTACCCTGCGCCGTAAGGCGCAGGGTATGGAGGCTGAAGCGAGGGGGCGACTGCCCCCTCTGAAATAACTGAAAAATCTACGGCTTACAGGCATACAGCCTTTCTTGTATCAGCCTGAAAATTTCTGTACTCAAGCGGTTTTAAGCGGGGCGGCTTTGGGAAGAACAATGTTGAGAATTATTGCGGTGAGTCCGCCGGTGGTAATGCCGGAACTGAATACCTGCTTTACGAATGGGGGCAGGTTTTGCAGTATCATCGGGTTCACTACAACGCCCAGGCCAAGGCCGAAGGAAATGGCCATTATCATAATTCCCCGCCGGTTGATGCCGTTCACGCCGGATGTTGCAATGATGCGGATGCCCGAAGCGGCAACGGTGGCAAACATGATGATGGTGGCGCCGCCGAGTACGGGCAGCGGTATAATGGAAAAGATTCCGCCAACAATGGGAAACAGGCCGAAGAGCATGAGCAGGCCAGCGATAAAGTATGCGACATAGCGGGAGGCCACGCCGGTAAGCTGGATTACTCCGTTGTTCTGGCTGAAGGTGGTGTTGGGAAAGGAGTTAAAGACTGCGGCCAGGGCAGAATTCACACCGTCTCCCAGTACACCGCCGGAGATTCTTTTCATGTAAACATCGCCTTCAATGGGCTCGCCGGAAATCATGGAGGTGGCGGTGAGGTCGCCGATGGATTCCACGGTGGTTATCAGATACAGAAGCGCCATGGGTATAACATAGCCCCAGTGAATTTTGAAGAAGCCGAACTTGAAGGGTATGGGGGCACTGACGATGCTTAGGTCTTTCAGTGAACCGGTGTTTACTTTGCCCATGGCGATGGCGATGATGTAGCCAACGGCGAGGCCGATGAAAACGGAACTGAGCCGCACCATGGGTTTTTTGCTACGGTTAAAGATAATAATAATAGCCAGAACGGAAAATGCCATTGCCAGGTTTGCTCCGGTGGCGTAAAACTCCGGTTTGTTGTCCATAAGCCACTGTCCGCCGCCCATGTCTGTTATGCCTACCCGGATAAGGGAAAGTCCGATGAGGGTTACAACAATGCCGCTCACCAACGGGGTAATGAAGGTGCGCAGAAATTTAATGAAGCGGCTGAAAACAATTTCAACGGAAGCGCAGACAAAACAGGTTCCAAAGATGGTTGCCAGTATGTCGTTGGTTGAACCGCCATCGTTTTTTACCGCGAATCCTATGGCTAAAACTGTGCCCAGGAAGGTAAAGCTTGTTCCTTGAATGCTGAGCAGGCCGGATCCTATCGGGCCGATTCGGCGGGCCTGTATCAGTGTGGAAATTCCCGAGGCAAAAAGAGCCATGTTGATAATGAAGGCTTTGGTTGCCAAATCAAACCCCAGTGCGCCACAGATAATTATGGGCGGGGTAACGATACCGATGAAGATGGCCAGCAGATGCTGCAGGGCTGCAAATATTGCGGTGGGGATATTGGGTTTATCCTCCAGGCCAAAAATCATGTCCTGCTTTAAGGCTTCTTGCTGCATAGCGCGTCTCCTTTACACTGCACACTTTAAAAACTTAAATTCGGCATGATTAGGACGCATCAGGGTTAAATTTCTAAAATATCAGTGTATCCTTAAGTTATGAATTCAAAATGAATTCATTGGTTTCAGTATTCACCTGAAGATATTCCCAGGCAGAATTCAGAACCTGGAAAATATCTTATCAAAATTGTTATACTATGTCAAGAGGAACTATTTATAAACTTTCCGATTTTTCTGATTGCTGTACAAAAAATTTAAATTTTTCCTTATTGCCTTCCCGGTTAGCTTGACATGCTTACAATGCTTTGGGTACAAATAAGAAGCAATGGAAAAAGCAAAAACACCGCTCCGTGAGCGTATAATTGAAGGCGGCTTACTCTGCTGCGGCGCGGTTTCCGTCATTACCACCGCGGCGATACTCGTGATATTGCTGATTGAAACCGCTGGCTTCTTCAAGGAAGTCTCCCTGATGGATTTCTTCGCTGATACCCAGTGGACACCCCTGTTCAGCGAAAAGCATTTCGGTATATGGCCGCTACTGTCGGGCACTCTGCTCACTTCGGCTATTGCTATTGCCGTGGCTCTTCCCATGGGGCTGCTGGCCGCCATTTACTTAAGCGAATTCGCCGCCGAGGGTGTCCGCAAAACCCTTAAACCCATTCTTGAGGTTCTCGCCGGTGTGCCTACCATCGTTTACGGCTATTTTGCTCTGGTTTATGTTACTCCGATACTGCAAAAAATTATCCCGAATCTATCGGGCTTTAATGCCCTGAGTCCGGGGCTGATTATGGGCATAATGATTATCCCCATGGTATCATCCCTCAGCGAGGATGCCCTGCATGCTATTCCGGCCACTCTTAAGGAAGGAGCATTCGCTCTCGGGGCGGATAAACTGGGCACTTTGTTCCGGGTAACCATTCCATCCGCCCTTTCGGGCATAATGGCCTCGGCCATTCTGGCGGCCTCCCGGGCTATCGGCGAAACTATGATAGTGGCCATAGCCGCCGGCCAGCAGCCCCGTTTTACCTTCGATCCCAGGGTACCCATAGAAACCATGACGGCCTACATTGTTCAAATTAGCCTTGGCGATACCCCCACGGGTTCCATTGCCTATAAAACTATCTTTGTTGTAGGAGCTTCCTTGTTTATAATGACCTTTTCCATGAACATTCTTAGCCGTAAACTGGTGCGCCGTTATCGAAGGGGGGGCTCATGAAGCTCAATACCAGGCGGGGCCGTTACACCGAAACCGTTTTTCAGTTTCTGTGTCTTCTGGCTATTGCCCTGCCGCTTGTCCTGCTCGTACTCCTGCTGGCCGATGTTATCTCCGATACCCATGGCCGTTTAACATGGGATTTTCTTACCAGCTACCCATCGAGAAAAGCCGAGCGGGCTGGTATTCTGCCCGGTCTTGTCGGTAGCATCTATCTCATTTCCCTTACTGCCGCTATGGCGCTGCCAATCGGTATAGGCGCCGCGGTTTACCTTGAGGAATACGACAAACGCGGCAAGCTGGCTGCCCTGATAGAATTAAACATTTCCAACCTGGCCGGTGTGCCCTCCATTATTTACGGGCTTCTCGGCCTGGAGCTTTTTGTTCGCATAATCGGCCTCGGAAGCAGCCTCCTGGCCGGAGCCTGCACAATGACTCTCCTGGTGCTTCCCATTATGATTATGTCTTCCCGCGAAGCCCTGAAGACTATCCCGCAATCTTTCCGGGAAGGGGCCTACGCTCTGGGAGCTACGCGTTGGCAAACTGTGCGCCAGGTGGTGCTGCCCCTGGCCCTGCCGGGCATTCTTACGGGCGCGATATTGAGTATTTCCCGCGCCATAGGCGAAGCCGCCCCGCTGCTGGTGGTGGGTGCTCTGGCCTACATAACCTTCCTGCCTTCGGGGCTCGATTCCCCCTTCACAGTGCTGCCTATTCAGATATTCAACTGGGTATCCCGTCCCAATCAGAGCTTTCTGGAAAATGCTGCGGCGGGAATTGTTGTGCTTATGGCTGCCATGCTGCTGCTCAACAGCTTTGCGATAATACTGCGAAACCGCCTTCATAAAAGGAGATATTGGTGAGTTCAAACGAAGCGGCAAAAATATCTGTCCGGAACTTGAATGCCTGGTTCGGAGAAAAACTCGTTATTCGGGATATTGATATAGAGATTCCCGAAAAGCAGGCTACGGCCATAATAGGCCCCTCCGGCTGCGGTAAGTCTACCTTTATTCGCTGCTGCAACCGCATGCACGAACTGGTTCCCGGTGCCCGCGTTCAGGGTTCCATTCAGCTTGATGAGGAAAGCATCTACGACAGAAGTATCGATCCGGTTCTTCTGCGCCGCCGTATCGGCATGGTGTTCCAAAAGCCCAATCCCTTCCCTTCCATGTCCATAAGGGATAATGTGCTCTCCGGCCTCAAGCTTACCAAATCCGGCCGCTTAAAGGAAGCCGACAGCATTGTGGAAAACGCCCTCCAGCAGGCCGCCCTGTGGGATGAAGTAAAAGACCGCCTGAACGATCCGGGTATCGGGCTATCCGGTGGCCAGCAGCAGCGGCTCTGTATAGCCCGCGCCCTCGCTGTAGAGCCGGAAGTGCTTCTTATGGACGAACCCTGCTCCGCCCTCGACCCCGTTGCCACGGCACGCATAGAGGACTTGATCCACGGCCTCAAAGATGATTATACTATTGTTATCGTTACTCACAACATGCAGCAGGCGGCAAGAGTATCAGACCGCACCGCATTTTTCCTGATGGGGGAATTGGTGGAATACCGCGGTACCAAGCGCATGTTTACCACCCCGAAGGACAAGCGCACGGAAGATTATATCACTGGGAAATTTGGTTAACCGCCCGGGTTGGCGGTAAAGGGATCAGCAAAAATGAAGCATCCGCATATTGACAGAGAATACGACAACGAGCTAAAAGAGCTCCGCCAGGAAATTATGGTAATGGCTGGCGAAGTTAAGAAAATGATAGCCCGTGCCGTCCAGTCCTTTATCAGCATGGACACAAGTTTAGCAAACGGCGTTACCGCGCTGGAATACCGGGTGAATCAATACGAAATGGACATCGACGAGCGATGCCTGTCCATACTGGCCAGACGCCAGCCCATGGCCTCCGATCTGCGCTTCATAACCCTGGGTTTGAAAATGGTAACCGATCTTGAACGCATCGGCGATGAAGCCGTGAACATCTGCGAACGGGTTATTGACATTGGTAGCCATTCCCTCGCCAATTTCTATCCCCTTATCTCCCAAATGGCCGAAATAGCTCAATCCATGATACACGATGCCATTACAGCCTTCATTGAAAAAGATGCCAAACTGGCCAAGAAGGTTGTAACCCGCGACGATGAAGTCGATGCCCTCTATGTCGAGGTGATAAACAAACTGGTGGATTATATGGTAAAGGAAAATGTGAAACAGGGTTTCAATGCTCTCTCAATAGCCAAAGTTCTTGAACGCATGGCCGATCATGGTACCAACATTGCCGAGCAGGTTATCTTCATGGTAAAAGGCAAGGATATTCGCCATTCAGGTGAGAGCTCTTAGAAAGCGGGTGTAGGCCATACCGGCAATTGGTTAGTTGGGTTGCTTGTATCCGGTATCGTTCTCAATGGTCATTTGCCCCATTTCATCCAACTGATAATCGATATGAAAACACCAAAGAGGTATGCCAATGGGGCAGGCCTCGTAGCCCCATCGTATCAAGCAGATAGGCGTAGCCTGCCGGGCGAGATTCCAAACCGTTTACATCCATGCGATCTTCTCGTAAAATCGTTATTCTGCTTGTATTATCGCAATTTGTCAGTAAATGATTATAAATCGGCTGTTTTCTGGTAAAATCATTATGAAGGCCTAAACCACCCGTGTTTTTCGGATACAGTTTTATTGGAGGGGCAGGCCGTGCCTCCGCAAAGCCCGGCCTGGCCGGGCTACGGGCGCATTTTGACAACGCAGTAGCGGCGGAAAAGTTCGAGTCCTGTCTGCTACAGGCAGGCAAGAACTAAATGGGTTTTTTAGAGGTGCCCTATATCCCGGAAGCCAATCGAAACGACAAGCCAGTTTATCTCAATGGTGATATCAAAAGTAGTTTTATCCGCAAAGGTGCGTGTGATGTTAAGTGCTCTGGCGAAGAACTAAAACGACTGCTGAACGATGCTTCAATTCAACGTTGGAGGAGTCCAATGGCTAAGTCTGTGGCTAAGTTACAAAACATCCGTGTCTATTGGTGGTTCCTCCTAATGCTTCCGCAGCACTTCCAAAGGCTTAAGCCCTGCGGCCCTGGAGGCGGGTAGCCATGCCGCTCCTATTGACAGGATGAGGGTAATAATACCAATTACACTTGTTACAAGCCAGCGCATTTTTACCGGAACCTCTTGCAAATAATAGCCTTCGCTAAGTAGAACTGGCGGCGGGGCATCGGTGAATATTCCGTTTATCAGTGTCAAGGTGTACTCAATGGAGGCAATGATGGAATTGATGTGGTAGGACATAAGCAGTCCTGCGGCGAGGCCGAAAAGAATGCCGATAAGGGCGGCCAGGGTTCCGGCGGCCGTGAAGGCCAGACTGATGGTGCCCGGCGAAGTGCCAGTGCATTTAAGGGTTCCTATCTCCCGGCGGTGTTCAAGGGTGAGCATTACCATGGAGGTTAAGACGTTGAGTACCGCGATGATGATAATGAGGCCCATAATAACCAGAAGTATGCTTCTGGTGCTTTCCAGATTGCTTAAGAGATAACGGTTAAGCTCCCGCCAGCTATAGGCTTTCCAGCGGGGGGCAAGGGTGTTTTTTATCTGTGTCCAAATAGCGGAGGATTGCGCGAGGCTGGTGAATTTGCCGCCCACGAAGGTTGTACTGCTTGTTTCAGCCAGCATGTTCCAGCCTTCATCAAGGGAAATAAAGGCCCAGGTGCGGTCAAGGTCCTGGTAGCCGGTGGTAAAGATGCCCTTTACTGTCATTGGGTTTACTTTCGGGGTAATGTTTCCGGCGGTGGTGGCGGCGGTAAGAATGAATATTTTGTCGCCAACAGATGCTTCCAGCCGCCGGGCGGCTTCCCGTCCAAGCAGAATGGATTTGTCGGCCAGGTTCCATGAGCCTTCATCAAATTCAATGTAGCGACCAAACTCCGTATCCCGCAAGGGGGCATTTTCCGGGAGTGCGCGGAGGGTAAGCCCGTCCCGGGGGCCACGGGCACGGGCCAGGGCATAGCCGCTGCGTTCCACCCAGGCGGTGGCAACTCCCGGCTGCGCCGCGATTTTATTGGCCAGCGTTTGCCATTCTTCCTGGAGCGGCTCCTCCCAGGTGCGTATCTGAAAATGATACGATGATGTTTCCCGGTAGCGGGCAATAATGCCTTCTATCATTGCGTCGGCAAAATGATCCACCACAATTAAGGGAATGAGCGAGAGAGCTATTCCCAGGGCTGCGCCAAACAGGGGTTTACTCTGACGGCGTTCCCGGTGTCCCCTTAGAAAAAGCCGCCAGGCGATAAAGCCGGATCCGCTCATGGGTTTTGTAGCAACCCTTCCCGCAGTAGCATTGTTCTATCGGCTTTTTTGGCCAGTTCCCCGGAGTGGGTAACCAGCAGCAGGGCGGTGCCGGATTCGGCAATGCGGGAAAAAATCAAGTCTTCCACCAGCGAACGATGCTCTTCATCAAGGCTGCCGGTGGGTTCATCGGCGAGTATCAGCTTTGGGCGGTTAATGAGGGCACGGGCCAGTGCTGCCCGCTGGCGTTCGCCGCCGGAAAGCTGGGCAGGATAATGTCCGCTTCGGGCGGCAATTCCCACCTGTTCGAGGGCTTCCTCTGCCTGGGCCTTGGCCTGTTTGCGGGGTATGCCTCGCATAAGCATGGGCAGCATGACATTTTCCGCGGCGGTGAAGTCTTTGAGCAGGTAGTGAAACTGGAATACAAAGCCAATAGCCTTCGAGCGGTAGGCCGTGAGTTCCTTCTCTTTGAGCTGGTTCACCTGAAAGCCGCAGGATTCTATTTCTCCGCAGTCGGCATTGTCCAGTCCGCCGATAAGATTGAGCAGGGTGCTTTTGCCGCTGCCGGATGCCCCCATAACGGCAATGCTCTGCCCTGCTTGCAGTTCCAGATTGACCTCTTTGAGTATCTGGAGGGTTTCCGGGCCGGATTTATAGGACTTGCCAGCTCCGCGCACCGATAAAATGGTATTATTCACTCCGTAAAACCTCCGCTGGTTTGGCATTCGCTGCCATGGATGAAGCCCTTACTGCCGCCAGAAACGTTAAAACAACGGCCAGAACCAGAATTATTATAACATCTTTTGCCATAACCTGTGTGTGTTGAAAGAAGGCTTCCAACGTTTGCAGGCGCAGGGTGCTGAACGAGGATGCGTTGAAAGCATAGCGCAGCCGGTGTACCAGCCGGAGTATGCCGTCGATGTTTTTACCAATCAGTACGCCCAGTGCGCTTCCGCTTATTCCGCCCAGTCCGCCGATTACCAGGCCGTGGCGCAGAAAAAGGGACCGGATGTTCCAGGGCGAGGCCCCTACTGCTTTTAATATGGACAAGTCTTCTGCCCGTTCCTGAGCCATACGCCGCAAGGCATGATCGATGTTTACCGCCACAACGACAAAGATGAGGGCAAGGAGGATGATCATCATGTTTTTTTCGTTGCGCAGAGCACCGAAGAAGGCTCGGTTGCTTTCGCGCCAGGAAATAAATTGTCCGTCAATTTTTTTCTGAAGCCGTTGAATAACGGCTTTGTCCAATTCCGGCCGCTGTAGCTTTATTCCGATTTCCAGCGGCATATCGCCAATAAGGGTTTGGGCATTGTCTGCTGAAATGAAGGCCATGCCGCTTTCGTAGGCCAGATAGCCGCATTCAAACAGGCCAGTTACCCGGAATTCCGTTTGCCGGGAGGCAAGGCTGTCCTTCCCCAGGCTCAAAACGATAATCCTGTCTCCAGGTATTACGCCCAGATTTAAGGCCAGCTCTTCGCCGAGTACAATGCCGCTTCCAGCCAGATTGAAACGGCCCTCGCTTATATCCAGCCGGGAAGCCAGTCCTTTGTCTTTTATGTAGACATCTTCCGGTACACCGCGGATAAGGGCACCGGAAAGATGGCCTCTTCCGCTGCTGAGCATGGTTTGTCCCTCACGGAAGGGAACTGCGATGCGAACCCCCGTATCCGCATCGGCGGCCCGCAAGGCCGATTCGAGGCCATCCTCGTCGTTGGGAAGAAGGCGCAGGTGATAGGAACCAATTTCCAGAATACTGCTGATAAAGCCCTGTTGAAGGCCGTTCATAACAGCAAGAATGGTGTTGAGAGCCGCAACTCCAGCGCATATCAGCACAACGGAAAAGAGAAAAACAAGCCTGCCCCGTCCCCCGCGGCGGCCGGTAAGGAAGCGCCATGCCGTCCACCGCGTCCAGTTGGTATTCAGATGCTTCCGCTTCGGGAGAAAATTCAAGGAATTCCTCTTCATTCCGATAAATCCCTCTCCCGGACAACTTTCCCATTGAGCAGATATTCTTCCCTGAGGCGGCGATTGTTCTTCCAGTACACCCGGATTACCGGAATGCCGTTCTTGTAAATATTTTCAATTCTGTCTGTTGGGGAGTCATAAACAATCATTTTTTCCGTTACGTCGTTAGTAATGTAGGTTTCCCGGCTTATTTCATTTTTATTATATTCAATTTCCTTAATGGAAGTACCCCTTTTGCCCCGTTCCTCCACCCTTGTCAGCTTACCCTCTTCCCACATATAGGAGCGAGTCAGAATGAGCACATTCTCCGATTTAATTTCTTCCAGTATAAGATTTCCCGCAAAATTGTACTGTTTGTCCACGGTTGTATTGCCATCCTGGACAAGTGTCTGCAGGAGTCGGCCATCCTCGGCTCTCTTCCAGTTTTTGGTTCTGGTACTCTTGCCCTCGTTGTAAACTGTCTGATTAACCGGCTGGCCGGAATTGCTCATATCGGTGATAATCCAGTCATCTCCACGGCCAAAACCACTGCGGAGGTTTGAATTATCGGGGTTCACAAAAGATTGGCTGTCCACGTAGGTTGGAGTATCTTCTTCGGAATTGAGCGTAATATAGGAAATTTGCGGCGTACCTTCGGAATTATAAACATAGTCAATTCTCGATAGCACGGTGCCTTCCGCATCCTTTTCTTCCCAGGATATCAACCTGCCGTCTTCCCGGGTAAATACGGCAACGCTGTACACCTTGCTGTTGCGGTAAAGTGTATGCGTTTCAACATTCCCCCCGGTTTCCGCCTTCAGTGTCCAGCCGGATTTTTCCCTGCCGCCAACGGCAATCCTGTCGCCGATATAGCCGCTGGGACCGGACTTGTACCAGTCGGCGGCGATGAGATTGGCCGTAGCCGCGAAAATCAGTATGGCACACTTGCGTTTCATTCTGAAGCTAACAATTCATTCAAATAGTCATCGGGTTGGAAGGGAGTTAAATCGTCCATGCCTTCTCCCCTGCCGAGAAATGCGAACGGCAGATGCAGCCGTCGGCTGATGGCTGCGGCCAGTCCCCCTTTGGCCGAGGAATCGTACTTGGTTAAAATTACCGCATCGACTCCCACCGCTTCATGGAACGTTTCCGCCTGTTTCATGCCGTTCTGGCCGGTTGTTGCATCAATAACCAGTATCTTGCGGTAAACACCCCCGCTGCCAAGGCGTCCCTTAACAATACGGTCTATTTTTTCCAGCTCTTTTACCAGATTAACCCGGTTGTGCATGCGCCCGGCCGTATCGGCAATAACAATCCTTTCCCCCCGATTTTGAGCCGAATCAATCGCATCGAATATTACCGCCCCCGGATCCGCGCCCTGCTGCTGCTTAACCAGCCGCGCCCCAACACGCTGAGCATGAATCTCCAGCTGCTCTACTGCCGCCGCCCGAAAAGTATCGCCCGCGGCGAAAACCACCGGCCCCGCGCCGTCCTTTATAAACCGATGCCCTAATTTGGCAATCGTTGTCGTTTTACCCGCCCCGTTCACGCCCAAAACAAGATAGAGCCCCAGGCCGTCCGCGGGCGGCGTTAAATCCGCCGTTACAAGAGATGCTTTGAGAATGCGCTTGAGTTCCTCCATTCCCGGGCTGCCGCTTTTTTTAAGCTCATCCACCACTTCAACAGCCGCAGCGGCACCAAAGTCCGCCTCTATAAGCAAATCTTCCAGACTTTCAAAAACATCCCGATCCGCAGACCTGTTCCTGAATAAATCCCGCACACGCTGCCCAATATTTTTGGACGAGCGCTGAACAGCTTCCAATTTTTTTTTCCGCTTGGCAAACATTGCCTTTAGTTTTATTGATTATTCCCCTCTCGGTCAAGAGTGCATACTGACGGGAATCCCAAAGGCTTTTAGGGTAATCTGTGATGGCGTTTTGTGGAATTGCAGAGGAAGCAGGCTGCGGTGGCATGCTGTTTGAAAAGCAGAAGGGCACTTCTGAAACACCCAAAGCACAACTGGCATCTTCAAACTTGTACTTTTTTCTCAAATACCCTACTCTTTCGGTAATGAAAAAGGGAAAAATTATGCCTACTCAGCGGGATGTTGCCAGAATTGCGGGGGTGTCTTCCGCGTCTGTGTCCCGATTTATAACTGATCCGGGCAATGTGCGGGCTGAAACGGCCCAGCGAGTAAAGAAGGCAATAGCGGAATCCGGCTATAAGGTGGATCAGTCGGCGCGTATTTTGCGCACCGGGCGCAGCTACCATGTGGGCATTCTGCTGCCGGGGATTGGGCCCTTCTACTGGGAAATTCTTCAGGGCATCCAGGATCATCTTACCCGGTCGGGCTATTTCAGCACTATTTTTTACACCCGCGATATTGATAGCTCCATCCACAACACCCGCGAGAAGCTCTCCAACTTCCTAAACAACAAGCTGATTGAGGGGGTTATCTTTTTTCCCCTGTTGAATACGGAGGTGGATGCCGGAATTTTGAAGCACCTGCGGCAGCTGCACGAAAATCTGGTAATAGCGGACCGCGAAATGGAAGACTGCTCCCTGGATCAGATTTATATTGATAATGGCCAGGCGGGAGGTGCCGCTGCCGATGCACTGCTTGCGGAGGGGCATGAACGGATGCTCTTTATTCATGGCAAGAAAGATTCTTATGCGGCTGTTAAGCGTTGCGAGGGCTTTCTGGCACGGCTGCGGGAGGCGGGAGTGCCGTGGAGCGAAGAGCGGATAATTCACGGCGATTATACTTCGGAAACCTCCTATCTCTTAGCGCGCCGGTGTCTGCCAAGCCTGCCTCCTTTCACTGGGGTGTTCGCGGTGAACGATGCCACAGCCATTGGTTTTCTCCGTGCCGCAAGGGAGTATGGTTTACGCTGTCCGCAGGATTTCTCCCTGATAGGGTTTGATAACAACCGGGAATTCACCCCTTATATGGATCCGCCTCTCAGCACGTTCCAGCAGCCCTTGAATGAGCTGGGGCACATTGCGGCGATGCGGATAATCAAGCAGATTGAGGGCGATTTAAGCCCTGGACATACTGTGCTCAGGGCAAATTTTGTGCGGAGGGAATCGCTGGGAAGCATACCATAGGGCACCTCTAAAAAACCCATTGAGTTCTTGACTCGAACTTTTCCGCCGCTCTTTTTCAATTTTCACTTTTCAATTTTCACGTTTCCCCATTCATCCTTCATCCTTCATCCTTCCCTCACCCTTCACCATTCACAAGCTGGTTTTTAGAGGTACCCTAAAAAAAGCACCTTGTCTGTAAAGGATAAGGGCTAATGTATTCTGATGTAACTTAATAGCAACTATTTTGTAGAAATTCATGAAAATAGCCGCAATTGGGGTTGCGTCTATTTTTGGCTTATGATAGGGTTGAGCGGAAAACTGGAAAAATCTAACGGATGGATTTAATGAAAAAAAAATATTTTTCTTGTTTCAAGGATTGACAAACCAATTTTTTAGATGTATACTCCAAATACATTCAAACGAAAAGGAGTAAAATTATGAAAACAAAATTGAATTATACAGGCCGGAAAAGTTTTCCGATTTACCGGTATTTGGCTTGTCTGGCAGGAATTGTTCTGCTAATCCTGGGAGCGTGTGAGGCCCCGGCGAACCCAACCTACACGGTAAGCTTCGATGTCAACGGCGGAGATGCGGCTTCGGCACCCGCCAGCCTTACTGTTTCTTCGGGCAGCCTAATTACC
>MUIB01000134.1 GCA_002084135.1 Spirochaeta sp. LUC14_002_19_P3
AAGAGAGGCCGTTGGCTCGTCGAGAATCAGCAGCTTAACATCGCCCATAATGGAACGGGCAATCTCAACCTGTTGCTGCTCGGCGATAGACAGGGCGGATACCGGTTTATCCAAATCGAGATTCAAACCTATAAGGGCCGCCGCTTCCTCGGCATGGGAGGCGACATTTTTCCAGTTTACGCTTATGCCCGGCGTTTCGGAGTAAAGACTAAAAGCAATGTTTTCTCCGGCGGTTAAATTGGGGAACAGTGCCAAATCCTGGTAGATAACGCGAATGCCGTTGTTTATGGCTTCATGGGCGTTCATGCCGTGTATATCATTCCCGTCAATATGGATACGGGCACCCGGTTCCGGCTGCTCCACACCGGAAATAATTTTAATCATGGTTGATTTGCCGGAGCCGTTTTCGCCTACCAAACAGTGGACTTCACCCTCCTTGAGGCTGAAATCCACTGCATTCAAGGCACGGACACCAGGGTAAAGCTTGGTAATATTTTCAAACGTAAACATGTGCTTCCCCCGGCATCCCAAAGATTAGAAGCCGAACGAATCGGCGTTTTCGGCAGTAACTTCAGCCGGAGCGTGGAAGGTTACCACGGAACCAGCAATTTTGAATGCACCGTTCTTGGGCAAATCACCAGCATCCTTCGTCGTGCCGCCTTTCAGCAGATGACGAACAAGATAAGCCGAATCAAAGCCAATGTTGTAGGGATTGCTAATGTAGTTCGCGTTGATGGTACCCTCTTTCAGATAAGACTTTGCCTGGCTCGGAACCGATCCGCCGACAACGGCCAAATCTCCACGATTCGCGGAGACTTTGGCCTGTGCGCCGCCGATGGCTCCCAAACTCCCGATGTAGATAACACCGACAAGATCGTCATAAGCGGAGATAAGCTCAAGGGTTCTGTCCTGGGCATCTTCGACACTTTCAGAACCTTCAAGCCTTGAGGCAACCTGATAGAGCCCCGGATAGTTCTTCTCCTGATGAGCAACAGCCATGTCCGCACGCTGGTTATGAGAGGTAACGGTAAGTCCGCCAACCATAATTGCATATCCGCCCTCTGAACCGGCTTCCCTTACAAAGAGTTCCATCATGTCCGAACCGTATTTCTCGGCGATAAGAAACTCAATGTCCAAATCGGCATTCTTAATTCCCGGAGCTTCCTGGGAAATCATTAAAATACCGGCTTCGCGGCCTTTGGCCATAATTGGCTCCAATGTCTGCGTGTCATTGGGAACCACAACGATGGCATCGGGCTTCTGCGCGATGGCATCCTCTAATATACGGGCCTGAGCAGCAGGGTCCGTATCCGGTGCGCCAACTACGGAAATCGAAATGTCTCCGGCTTCCTTGGCATAATCCTTGAATCCATTCTCCATGGCAGTAAACCAGGGAATGCCGACCAGCTTGGGCAGAAAGACAATCTTGTAGGAATCCTCTTTCCCCATGGAGTCCCCACCGCCGCCAGCAAATGCTGAAACAGCAAGACAAAGCGATAACAGAATCGCCATGGGAACCTTAAATCTGGAACTTGTGAATAAGTTCATAGCAGCCTCCTTATATAAGCTAAGAGTATATTAACGATATGGGTAAAAATTGTCAAGAAATAAATTTTAGTTCAATACTTCATATAAGGAAGCAAATTATTATATAATAAATTTTTAGTGTTTTCCTAGGTTCAAAATTTTTTTCAAATTATTTAAAAACAAGTACGTATCCGCAAAATAGTTGGGATATGCCAGTTTGAGTTCTTTTAACGATTTGGCAGAAACCAAAACAACATCCTGGGTTGGGTCTTCTGCTATTTCCAGCTCTATGCGGCGATAATCTTCATAGGCATCCGGCAATAAATCTTTCGATATGAATTGCGCAGTAATGGTTTTTTCTTTAGTATCCAACCTTAGTAGATAAAACCCATCCGCTTTTGTTGGTACACTCCTCGCTACCAGCGTAAATGAATTCAAAGTGTCTTCTACTTTTAACTGAGCCATGTCTTGCTGTATATTATGTTTGAGGGCATCGTCTATTGCCGTATTGGTTTCCAAGCAGGCAAAAGCCTTACTGACTAGCTGAAAAAAATGCAACCATGCCGTGTTGCCTTGGCTCGCTTTCAAGTTTTCGCCAAGAAAAGTTCCCACCACTTCAACCGCCGTTGCCCAGGCATGTTGTACCTTACTGCGAAGCTGTATTTCCACACGAAAACCATGGTATTCCCCTTTGCCGCCTTGATATTTGTAGGTAAGATGAATACTCCGGTAACCGGAAACTTTAGGATTTTCAAGGTAATTGTCGTGCCTGCACAAGCGGTGTTTTGTTCTACTTTTTATCAGTTCGCCCTGCAATTGCTGAACATGCTTAAACTCTTTCACAATTACGCGAATACCACCAATATCACCCATGTTGGTTATTTGCATACCGGGGAATCTTTTTAATTTAGCCAATATGGATGGTATTCTTTTTAACCTCCTAACAACAATAGCATGTTTATCCACCTGAAATGCTTTCTTACGAATATGACCAATCATAGACTGCATCGGGTAACTGTGTGCCGAACGAAAATTCGCCACAACCTGAATAGCGTCTCTCTTTTCTTCTAAGGTTATGTTGTTATCAAGCAATTTTTTGACTTCATTCCTTACGCACGATTTTGAGGAATCAAGTTTTGTCCAAGTCATTCTTATACCTCTATCTCCCACATTTGCCGGGGGAAGGTGGTCCGCTAGGCCCGTGTAATGCCCTAAAATACTTTTACCACACCTCCTGCCCTTCCCTCAAGAGTATAAGCATGTTACAATAAGCGCATGGAAATCTACACAATAGACAAACCGGAACAGCTTCAAATGCTTCGGCGCATTGCGGATCCGGTTCAGGATATAGACAGCAACATCGCTCAGCTGGCGCAGGATATGGTGCATACCATGATAAAAGGAAACGGGATTGGACTGGCGGGTCCCCAGGTTGGGCGGCTTTTGCGTATTTTTACAATTAAGCCGGGAAACGCTGAACCTTTGGTTTTTATAAATCCTGAAATTATCGCCACCAGCGAAGAATTATCCCTTTACGATGAAGGGTGTCTGAGCATACCCGGACAGTACGGCGAAGTAAAACGCCCTGCTGCCGTTCAAATCCATGCCTGGAACACCAAAGGCCGCCCCTTTACTATGGAGGTGGATCAACTTATGGCAACCGTTATCCAGCACGAACTCGATCACCTGAATGGCGTGTTGTTTCTGGATCACCTTAAAAAAGGAAAGAAAAATAAAATCCTTAAGCACTTTTCAGTTAAACCAGCCGATTACCCCGAAATAGCATGAAAATACTCTTTGCCGGAACTCCCGCCATTGCCGTCCCTTCCCTGCGCTTCCTGGCCGAACGCTTCCCCATAGCCGGAGTACTCACCGCGCCGGATAAGGCTTCAGGGCGCGGCAGGCACCTTACTCCTTCAGAGGTAAAATCAGCCGCTATGGAACTCAATCTTCCCGTGCTGGACCCCCTCAGGCTGGACAGTGCCGCACGGGCAGCCATAAAGAAACTCAAACCAGACCTGCTGACCGTTTTCGCTTACGGGAAAATTTTTGGGCCAAAGTTTTTAAGTCTCTTCCCCGAGGGAGCAATTAACATGCATCCCTCAAAGCTCCCCCTTTACCGCGGCCCTGCCCCCCTCGCCGCCGCCATTCTCGCCGGCGAAAGCGAAACAGCTCTTACCGTACAAAAGATAGCCCTGGAAACGGATAGCGGCGACATCCTGCGGCAAACCCCTCTTGAAATCCTGCCGACCGACACGACAGGCACGCTCTCCGAAAAAGCCGCCCTGCTTGCCGGGCGGGAGCTTGCCACGGTTATCGAAGCACTGGCTACTGGCAGCATTCAGAGCAGGGCCCAAGATCACTCCAAAGCAGTCTATTGCCGCCTTATAACAAAACAAGACGGTATGATTGACTGGAATAAAAGTGCCCATGAAATAGAACGCACCGTAAGGGCATACCAGCCCTGGCCAAAAGCGTATACCATATTCAACGGCCAGAACCTGGCCATACTGGAGTCGCACACGGTATCGGACGATAAGCCGAAAAGTTACAGCCCGGGAAGCATTCTGGGTGTAGACAAAGGCCATGGAATCCTGATACAAACAGGAGATGGAGTACTTGCCATTACCCGCTTGCAGGCCCAGGCACGAAAACCCATGGATTTTCAATCTTTCTGCTGCGGCATGCGGCTCGAAAAAGGCATGATTTTAGGATGAAGAAAAAATGAAACTACACAGACCAACAACGAGAAGAATCGGAATACGCATACCCGGCTCACCGAACGCAATCGACGACACCATGGCATTGGAATCCGGCGACCCCAAGGTTCGCCGTTATTTTCGTAGCACCCTGCTTCTCTTTGCAGGTGCCTTTTTTGTTATGGTGTTTTTCTTTATTGCCGGATTCTTTCTCGCAGTTCGCGGTGCTGAGCGCACAGTTGTACCGGAAATAACAGACCTTACCCTTGTCGAAGCCCTTATCATGCTTCAGGAACGGGAGCTTTACCCCCGTCTCCAGGTTAAATACACCGGTAATCCCGGCGACCGCGGACGCATAATCGCCCAGAATCCCGAACCCGGCCTGTACGTTAAAGCCGGACGGCGCATCACCATAACCGTTAGCAAAGGCGCCATCATAGACAATGTCGAAGACTACACTGGCAAAACAGTCGAAGAAGTACGAAGCAGGCTCAGAACTCTCTTCTCAACATACGAACCCTTGCTGATAATTCGTGAACCGATAACCTTCGTTTACAACGATGCCCCTGCAGGCACCATCCTCTCCCAAGTCCCCGCCCCCGGCAGCCCTCTCGCGGAGCCCAGAGAACTCATTCTCATCGTGAGCCGCAGCAAAACCAACAGGCCAATCAAACTCCCGGACTGGACAAACCTCAGTAGCGAAAAAACACTCAAATCCCTATCCACCCTTCCCGTAACATTTGAATTCACACAAAGCGATACCATCCCAAGCGGAACCATTGTTCAGGTTATCTCCCAAAGCCCCCTCCCCGGCAGTATTATTGAACCCGGCAGCATGGTAAGCCTGCGCTACAAAGCCCCTGCCTCCCTGCCAAAAGATATTCGCCACGGCCTGTACTCGCACATCCTACCCGAATACCCTGTTCCGGTACTTCTCGAAGCCATCGTACGGCAAACCGAAACCGACGACTACACCCTTTTCTCCATGCCCTACCCTGGCGGCCCAATCTCCTTCCCTTACACATTGCCCGCCGGATCGAGTATAGTTCTCAAGGTTAACGGCAAAGAAGTAAACCGCATGAATGTCCTGCCTTAAGGGTACCTCTAAAAAACAGTTTTAGGAAATTGACGAAGAAATTTTTTGTCTATACAAGGCGGCAAAAGCTTAAGTTAGCTTAAGCTACGTGAGCATTTTGACAACTTAAGAGCGGCGGAAAAGTTCGAATCAAGAACTAAATGGGGTTTTAAAGGTGCCCTTAAGTTACATTGACAGAGAGGAGTTTACAGACATGGCCACAATAACTTTAACACCAGAAGACTCCTGGCTGGAAGGCAAGCAGGAAGGCAAGCAGGAAGGGATTCAGGAAGGTATTCAGGAAGGGATTCTAGAAGGCATTCAGGAAGGTATTCAGAAAGGGATTCTAGAAGGCAAACAGGAAGGTATTCAGGAAGGTATGTATCGAGTTGCTAAAAGAATGAAAGAAACCGGTGAAAAAATGAACCTCATCTGCAAGTACACTGGCCTTTCCGTCAATGAAGTCAATAAACTTTAGGGTACAAGTAAAAAAGGAATCCCGCCCCTCGTGCTTCCTGTAAAGAACGGTTGCGACCGTTCCCTGTGCTCCCCAAAACCTACCTTTCTCAAATTCTATGTTGACTTCCCAGCCCCAATCCATCATACTCTTACCATGGCCAGAGAATTCAAAGACTCCCTGTTCCGCTTCATTTTTGGTTCAGCTGCAAACTTCGCTAAACTGTACTTCTGGGCGGCGAAAAAGGAGCTCCCAAAAAATATCAAACCCTACAAAACCACCAAATTCCTCACATCTGTATTCGCCAGGATGCTTTGAAGTTTGAAATTCTCTATTATTTTTTTCGGGAAGGAGTTATACTGGAAATGGGACGGAACTTGGTTTAAGGGTGTAGGTGGTGGTTTTGATGCAAGCAGGAAAAACGGTAATGCCTTCTTTCCCCGAGGTGATACTGCGCAAAAAAATTACGGAATCGACTATGGACGATGCCGCGGCTGCCGTAAAGGATGGCTATGGCCATGGAACTCTTTGCATGGCCGAGTATCAGAGAACCGGCAGGGGAAGGCTGCCGGGACGGGTATGGGAAAATGTGCAGGCGGCGCTTATGTTTACGGTTATTCTTAATAAGGATTTTTTTCATGTTCCTTATCCGGCGACTCAGTCGCTGGCACTGGCGCTGTGCCGCTATATGGAAAAGCACCTTCATCTTGCGCCTCAGATTAAATGGCCTAACGATGTGTTGCTTTCCGGGAAGAAGGTTGCGGGTATTTTGGTTGAGACAGACGGGCCATTCATTCTTGCTGGTATGGGCCTGAATTTGCTTGTAGGCACTCAAAAGGAAGTGGTGCCGACTATTACGGATTTGTATACGGCTTCGGGAGCTGTGTTGGAACGGGAGGAGGTGCTGCGGGGAATTGTGAATGAAATGGAGGAACTTGGCCGCCAGCCGGCTTCTGTGGAGGAATTGAGGCAGCGGCTGGCTTTCCAGGGCAGGGAGATAGGGGTGTGGCTGGGGGCTCCTTCCCTAAGCCATGGTGTCCGGCAGGGGAAAATTGTTGGCTTGCAAAACGATGGGGCCCTGCTGCTGGATACCGGAAGCAAGGAATTCCTGCCAGTGTACAGCGGGGAAATAGATTTTTCTTGATGATTTTTTCCGTTTGTGATATTTTATGTCTGGGGCAGTTTGCCTCAGGATGGGACGAAGTTGGAAGTGCCTGGAATTGCGTTAGGGATTGAAGGGGCGCGTAAGCGGCCTGCCGGAGGCAGGCGGAACCCCCGCAAAGCCCGGCCTGCCTTTGGCAGGCAACGCCCAAAAATCCGCATTTCTGATATGGTTCCGGAAGCTATGCCATTGCACAATACTCGCGCATGGTGTATGCTTCCTTAAAATTAATTATTATACCTTATATAGAGGGAGTTATTAGGAAATGGCTAAGCAGTTGATGTTCAATGAAGAAGCACGCAGAAGCCTTCTCGACGGTGTTCAGCAGTTGTCCAATGCCGTAAAGGTTACTTTGGGACCTAAGGGCAGGAATGTGCTTCTGGACAAGAAATTCGGTGCGCCTACCGTTACGAAGGACGGTGTGTCGGTTGCACGCGAGGTGGAATTGGAAGACCCGTATGAAAATATGGGCGCGCAGCTTCTTAAGGAAGTTGCCACGAAAACGAATGATGTGGCCGGAGACGG
Source organism: Spirochaeta sp. LUC14_002_19_P3 (assembly GCA_002084135.1). Lineage (GTDB taxonomy): Bacteria > Spirochaetota > Spirochaetia > DSM-2461 > DSM-2461 > UBA2779. The sequence goes on from MUIB01000134.1 coordinate 7,446, forward strand.
TACAACAACCGCCACGGTGTTGGCGTATTCGATTATTAAGGAAGGTCTTAAGTCGGTAGCTGCGGGGATTAACCCGATGGGAATTAAGCGGGGCATAGATAAGGCTGTTACGGTTGCGGTGGAGGATATCCGCAAGAACAAGAAGGAAATTAAGGATAAGGAAGAGATTGCCCAGGTTGCCGCTATTAGTGCCAACAACGATATGGAGATTGGCGAAGAGATTGCCAATGCGATGGAAAAGGTTGGTAAGGACGGTGTAATTACTGTAGAGGAATCCAAAACTATTGAGACAACGACGGAATTCGTAGAGGGTATGCAGTTCGACCGCGGTTATCTTTCACCCTATTTTGCCTCAAACAGGGATAATATGACTTCCATTCTGGAGAATCCCTACATTCTTATTTTTGACAAAAAAATTAGCAGTATGAAGGATTTACTGCCCATTCTGGAGAAGGTGGCGCAGTCTGGCAAGCCTCTTCTTATTATTGCCGAAGATGTGGAGGGCGAGGCTCTGGCCACTTTGGTGGTAAATACGCTGCGGGGTACGCTGAATGTTTGCGCGGTTAAGGCTCCGGGTTTCGGCGACCGGCGCAAGGCTATGCTTGAAGATATTGCTATTCTTACTGGCGGACAGGTTATTTCCGAAGAGGTTGGCCTGAAGCTGGAAAATACGGAGCTTAAGCAGCTTGGTCAGGCGAATACGATTAAGGTGGAGAAGGAAAATACCACTGTTATCAATGGTTCGGGCAAGGAAGCGGATATAAAGGGGCGCATTGCCCAGATTAAGGCGCAGATAGAGGATACTACTTCCGATTACGACAGGGAGAAGCTTCAGGAAAGGCTGGCAAAACTGGCTGGCGGTGTTGCTGTTATCAATGTTGGTGCCGCAACGGAGGTGGAGCTGAAGGAGAAAAAGCACCGTGTGGAAGATGCTCTTTCTGCTACCCGCGCTGCGGTGGAAGAAGGTATTGTTGCTGGAGGCGGCCTTACTCTGATTCAGGCTGCCAATGCTTTGGAAAAGGCTCCGCTTGCCGATTATACCGAAGAAGAGAAAATCGGTTTTGGCATTGTAAAACGCGCTCTTGAAGAGCCTATTCGACAGATTGCGGTTAATGCGGGTGTCGATGGTTCCATTGTTGCGGACAGGGCCAAACGCGAGAAAAAAGGTATTGGCTTTGATGCCAATAGCCAGGAATGGAAGGACCTTATTGCGGCCGGTATTATCGATCCGGCTAAGGTAACCCGCAGTGCGCTGCAGAATGCGGCTTCCATTGCTGGTTTATTGCTTACCACGGAATGTGCTATTACCGATTTACCCGAAAAGGATGCGCCTGCTCCTCCTCCGGGCGGCGGTATGGGCGGCATGGGCGGCATGATGTAGCCTGCCTAAGGGGTTAAATAGCCGGGGCTGTTCCAGGTTTGTTTTGGAACAGCCCTTTTTGTATGGTACTCGCAGGGGGTATAACAATTGAAACGGAACGATTATATTTTTACGATAGGTTTTGACGGAAACAAGGCTATTGTAGACAGGCAGGTGCGTGCCCGATACGGCAGGCTGGATGCCCGTGCTCTGGCCGATAAGGGGATGTTTCAGGCTGCGTACAGGTGTGCGGTGTTTGAGGATGATACGGAAGCGGCAAGGTATGTGCTGGAAAAATTTAATGAGGGTTCGTCGATAAAATATAAGGATACGGGAGAGCTTTTCAAGGTATTCGGTGTACAGAGGCCTTCCGGGAGCATTATTGGCATACGGGCTGTCTGATGGTGTATTGTACTTTTCTGAGTGAAAATTAAATGCGATTCCCCGGCGGATTCTATTAGGGACTTGACATAGCTGGCACTGCTGTGCTACAGTGATTAAATATTCTTTAGAAGCATTCTTGAAGCGATTACAAAGGATGTTTCTTAATTAAGGTAGGAAAAAAATGAATAGCATTCCTTTACTCATGGGCGCTTCGGCAAGCGGCACACAGGGTTCTTCGCAGGGCAGTATGGTTCAAATAGGCATGATAGTCGCGGTATTCGCGGTTTTCTGGTTTCTTATTATAAGGCCCCAGCGCAAGAAACAGCAGGAAACGAAAAACATGCTTTCGGCTCTTCAAAAAGGCGACAGAGTAACAAGTATTGGCGGCATAAAGGGGACGGTGAAGAATGTCAGCGATAATACCATAATCGTTGAGGTGGACAGCAAGGGTACTACATTGGAATTCACAAAGTCTGCGATTGGTTCGGTGGATAAGAGGGATTCTTCTGCTGTACCGGAGAAAAAAGCCAGGAACAAAAAAGAGGAGACTGATACAGACTCCAAAAAAGAGAGCTAGACAGCAATTTAAGGGCGCCTGCAAAAACCTCGGATTTATGCGGGCGCGGTAATAAGGGAGAAATAATTCAATGAGCAAACGGATGCGTCTGCTCCTTATTCTGTTTTGTATGGGATTGGGAGCGGTGTTTCTATACCCCACCATAAGGTGGTATTTTCTGATAAATCCGGAAATGAAGGCCATGGCCAACGGTACCAGGGAAGAAATACGGCTTTCCTCAAAGGATGAGGCTTCTGCGGATATCGCTGCGCTTAGGGAGTTGAGTGCCGATTCGGCTGCCGTTGAGGCGCCCATACCCGCGGAATACAGCTTTCTAATCGATATTGCGAAAGAGCATTATCGTCAGCTGGATAAAAAGATGCCCGCCGCCTGGACACTGGGAGCGGTTCTCAATGGTTTTAATGGCTTTGATGAGGTTCAAACTTCTATTGAAGACTATTATCGGCAGTCTATTCTGAAGCTGAAAGAGACTCGTAACCGCATTCTGGCTCTGGGGCTGGATATATCCGGCGGGCTGAATGCTGTTCTGGAACCTGATTTTACGGCATTGGCGGAAACCGCCGGAAGGGAGCTGACTGCGGAGGACAGGGATGCGGCTCTGGAATCCGCTCTGGAAGTTATTAACAACCGTATTGATACTTTCGGTGTTAGCGAGCCGCAGATTCGCAAGCAGATAGATAATTCCATTCTGGTGGAAATACCAGGCGAAGCCGATCCGGAGCGTATTGATGCGTTCCTTATGGGACGCGGCTCGCTCAATTTCCATATTGTTGACGATGATGCCACTCAGGCTGTTCGGGATTACAGTGCCAGAGGCGGGGAAATTGTTGATGGCCAACCTGTAGAAGAAGGTATACTCGCCGAGGGGCTTACTGCTTTGGGATACTATACCAAGGACAGCTACGGTATCGATCAGTTTATTGGCTGGATTGCCGTACCTGAAACTCCGGGGCTGGATGGTATTCATATCCGTGAGGTGCGAACTGATACCGATCCTAATGATTTGAGCCCAATTGTAACGTTCCGGCTCGATCCCGAAGGGGCAACGATGTTTCAAACCCTTACATCGGACAATATAAACAAGAACATGGCTGTTGTTCTTGGCGACAAGGTGAAGGCCTATGCCCGAATATCAAAGGCCATACCCGGAGGCAATGTTTCGGTTACCGGTTTTGATGCCGATCAGGCGGACGATCTTGCTGTGGTTCTGCGCACTGGTTCCCTGCCTGTGCAGCTTGGAGTGCGCAGCCTTCAGTCGGTGGGCGCCTCTCTGGGTGCGGATACCATTCAGATAGGACTGCGGGCCATTCTTATCGGCTTTGCCGCGGTATTTGTTTTTATGGTACTGTGGTACAAGGGCGCGGGAATTATTGCCGATATAGCCCTTGTTATCAATCTGTTTTTGCTTACTTCCCTGCTCTCAAGTTTCAATTTTACCCTTACCATGACGAGTATTGCCGGTCTTATTCTTACTGTTGGAATGTCGGTGGATGCCAACGTTATTATATTTGAGCGTATCAAGGAAGAACTGCGCTTGGGCAAGGGACGCGCAGCCGCCATTGATACGGGCTTTAAAAAGGCATTCTGGACGGTAATGGACGCACAAATTACCACTTTAATAGCCGCTCTGTTTCTTTCCCAGATAGGCAAGGGGCCCGTTCAGGGCTTTGCGATTACTTTGGCCTGGGGGATAGGCTGTTCACTCTTCACCGCGCTGTATGTGGCCCGGTTATTCTTTGATATTGGTACCGAGGCCTTTAAGCGGCAGAAGGTGAGTATCGCATGGGGGGTATCATGAAAGTATTGAATGTAACCCGTTATCAAACCCCTACCTTGTTTGTTTCTCTGCTTTTAATTGTGCTGTTCTGGGTTTATACCTTTTTTATGGAAGGTGGATTTAACTTTGGGATTGACTTCCAGGCTGGTATAAATCTTACTGCGGAGCTTCCTGATACTGCCAATGAAGAGGCCATTCGGGACGCACTGGCTGAATATAATCCGCGAATACAGACAGTTGGAACTGAAGGGAACCGGTATATTATCCGCATTGCCGACGATGAAACAACGGGTAATTTTCAGCAAACCATATCAAAAGCGGTAGGCAGTAGCCTTACCAGCCGTTTCGGACAGGCACAAATTATAAGCGAAGAATATATCGGAACGAGTTTTGCCGGTAGTTTGGCAACTCAGACAATCTGGGCAACCCTTATCGCTTTGGGCTTGATACTGCTGTATGTCTGGATACGGTTTAAATTCAACTACGCTGTATCTGCGATAATTGCGATATTTCATGATGTGTTATTTCTGCTTGGTTTTATTGGTGCAGTACAGCTGGAATTTTCTACGGCAACCATTGCGGCGGTGCTCACTATTATTGGCTATTCCCTGAACGATACCATTGTTATTTTCGACCGTATCCGTGAGAATTCCCGCATTCTGAAAGAAAAGGGCTTCAACGAGGTAATTGATATATCCGTAACGCAGTCTTTGAGCCGCACTTTGATTACGTCTGTAACAACTCTGCTGGCTGTACTGGCTATTCTTGTTTTTGCCGTTGGTACAATACGCGACTTTGCCTTAAGCCTTACAGTTGGAATTATTGTGGGAACCTATTCTTCGGTTTTTGTGGCTTCTCCCATTCTTCTGGTATGGCATAACAGGGATGTGAAGCGAATACACAGGAAACTCGCCACCCCCGAAGCCGTAGCGGGAACTGTTGCAGTTCACAAGCCAAAGGCCATTGTTCCGGATCCTGTTAAACAAACGGCAGAGGAGATTGCCGAGGCCACTGAACGCCGTCGTGCCAAGGCAATGAAAAAGAAAAAGAAGAAATAAAGGGTACCTCTAAAAAACCGCTTTAGGAAATTGACGAAGAAATTTTTTGTCGGGCGGCAAAATCTTAAGCCAGCCTAAGCTACGTGAGCATTTTGACAACTTAAGAGCGACGGAAAAGTTCGAGTCAAGAACGAAATGGGGTTTTTAGAGGTGCCCTAAAGGTGCTGTTTTACGGCAGTCCCGTGTGGGGCTGCCGTAAAACGAGGCTGTTTCCTTCCTCAAAACGATTCTATTGAAAGTACACCAGTTCTCCCACACCATCGATTTCAAACTGCTTACTGCTGATTTCGCCAGTGTAGCGCACTGTGCCTGCACCATCCAGATAGCCGCTTAATACTCCACCCTGCATGTTGAGGGTTATTTTGCCTACACCATCCAGTTCCGCATTGGCATCGGTGGCAGGCATTCCGTTCAGATCGATATTGCCTGTGCCGTCGAGTGCTGCGTTCACCTTTTTGGCCGATGAATCAAAAGCATAAATGTTGGCGATGCCTTCGAGCTCAACTTCAAAAAGATTTTCATGGAATCCGGATACGGTGATATCTCCTATTCCATCAACACGGAGACTGGTGAGGGACGGCATAGTAATTTTTGCGATAAAATCTTTTTTAATAAGAAAATAACTCTTTTTATCAAAGCCCAGATGCAGGGT
>MUIB01000071.1 GCA_002084135.1 Spirochaeta sp. LUC14_002_19_P3
CGGCCTGGACTTATCCACCCTCAAAGTGGAAAAATCCTCATTCATTAGCAAGACCTACCGGGAATACTATTCCGACCTTTCCGCTTCGGTTCAACTCGCCGGGAGTAATTCATGGGTGTACATCCTTATAGAGCATAAATCTTACGACGATCCCATGGCACTGATGCAGATAATCTATTACATGAGCTTGAAATGGTACGAAAACAATAGAAGGGTCAGACAAAAGACTCTGCAACCGATTATTCCCATCCTCTTCTATCACGGGGAAAATCCCAACCCGCCATCACGGTTCCGGGAGCTCTTCGATCCCCGGTTGCCGCAATTCCTGAAGGACTGCCAGCCGGATTTCAATGTCTATCTCTGCAACCTTACAACAACACCCGAGAAGGATTTTCCCCCCATCCAGCCCTGAAGCTGTTTTTCCATGCCCTACGGGATATTCAGAACTCTCCGGAACGTTTTTTTCAGGCATTCGGGGAATTGATAAAGAAAGACAATCGCGGTATAATCACCCAGGAAGATATTCAGGAGGCCTGTTGCTATATTCACCATGCTACCAACAAGCCCCCGGATGAAATCATGCGGGAATTAGAAACCTCAAAGAGTGAAGTATTAAAGGAGGCTTATATGACCAGTGCGGAAATATTGATAAATCAGGGAAAGCAGGAAGGGATACAGGAAGGGATGTATCAAACCATTCGGGGGTTAAAAACAGCCGGAGTTCCCATGGAGCTTATTGTTAAGGCAACAGGTTTATCCGAGGAAAAGATTAAACAAATTTAATCGGCAATTTCCCCAGATGAAATCATGCGGGAATTAGAAACCTCAAAGAGTGAAGTATTAAAGGAGGCTTATATGACCAGTGCGGAAATATTGATTAATCAGGGAAAGCAGGAAGGGATACTGGAAGGAAAACTGGAAGGAAAACTGGAAGGGATACAGGAAGGGATGTATCAAACCATTCGGGGATTCAAAACAGTCGGAGTTCCTATGGAGCTTATTGTTAAGGCAACAGGTTTATCCGAGGAAAAGATTAAACAAATTTGAGTTACAGGGTACCTCTAAAGAGACTCAAAGAGTTATATACCAGCCCCAAAGATGGCTTTCTTTGGCATTAGCCCGGTGAAATATCCGGGCCGCTGAGCTCAACCCCTTCCTCTGCCAAAGTGCCCATTTCCTTCAGCACGGCTGCCGCCGATTCAATCAGTGTCATGGACAGGGCCGTGCCGGTACCCTCGCCTAGACGCATGTTCAAATCCAGCAGCGGCTTCATTCCCAAAGCATGAGCAATTACCCCGTGCCCCGGTTCGGCGGAAAGATGGCTTAGCACCATGCGCCGCTTGAGCTTTTCGGCCAGGCCCAAAGCCGCCAGGGCCGCCGCCGCGCTGATAAAGCCGTCTATAAGCACCAGGGCACCCTCCGCCGCCGCCCCGAGCATGGCCCCGGCCATACCGGCTATTTCCAGCCCGCCCAGCTTCGCCAGCGTACCGATAACATCCCGTGGATACGGACAGTGTAGACGCAGAGCCTCCTCCACCACCCAAATCTTGTGCGCCAGGGCCGCATCGTTTAGGCCAGTTCCGCGGCCAACAGCTTCGGCAGGCCCGCAACTGGTAAAGGCCGCAGTAAGGGCCGCCGCCGCGGTGGTATTGCCTATCCCCATCTCCCCTATGCCGACAAGTTTGGCGCCGCTGTTTCGAATGGCCGCCTGAGCGGTTTCAATCCCCGCCGCCAGGGCCGCCATAGCCTCTTCACGGGACATGGAGGGCTCATGCAGCAAATTGGCGGTTCCCCGGCGGATACGGCGGCTGATAATCTCTTTGGGCAGAGGATCATCTTCGGCAATACCCATGTCGATAACCCGCAGCTTCGCCCCGGCCTGAGCGGCCAGAACATTCACCGCCGCCTGCCCCTTACAGAAAGCCCTTGCCATAAGCGCAGTAATGGAGGAAGGTGCCGCGGAAACCTTCTCTGCGCACACACCGTGATCCGCCGCATAGATAAGGATTATCTTTGGGTGTGCCTCCGGTAGCGCACACCCCTGCACCCCTGCCAGAGTTACAGCCAGCTCCTCAAGGCGTCCCAGAGAGCCTGGGGGCTTCAGAAGGGCATCCAGCCGGGCCGCCGCTTTCCGGGCCGCAGTTTCATCGAAGGGAGCGATGGCGGCGATGGTGTCGTCTATAAGATTTTTATTCTTCATGGGGAAGCGCTTGTTTCAGCCGGAGCGGTATGCCCGCAGTCATTAAATACACCGTATGCGCCGCCTCGGCCAGGCTCTGATGGGCCAAGCCCGCCGCGTCCTGAAATACCCGTCCCAGCGGCCAGGGCGAAACCAGCCCGGCCTCCACCTGATTGGACACCAGCACACACTCCCCGCCGTCTTGTTCCCAGTCCTGAACAGCAAAAATCAGTCTATCAATTTCATTGTTTATTGTTAAGATGACCTCCTTCCGAAGCGGTTCTTCCCCTAACGGCGCGATAATGTTCGTTAGCCAGGCGGTAATGCAGTCAAGCAGGATGGTGCGCTGCCCCGGCAGGTTGGCCAGAACAGCCGCCGGGTTCAGCATTTCCTCCACCGTCTGCCAGGAAGCCGGTCTTTCCGCACGGTGGCGGGCTATGCGATCCGCCATTTCCTCATCCCCGGCGAAGCCCGTCGCCAGATAAACCACCGGCATCCCCCGTTGTTCCGCCAGCCTCGCCGCAAACGAACTCTTGCCGCTTTTAATTCCCCCAAGAATGAGTATCATAAACACCATAATAACATTTTTCGCCGCAAAAGATCAGGATAAACCGGTTAATTTTACCGGATATCTGGTTTGACTTTTATCAGGCATCTATACTATGTTTTACAAGTGGGGGGAAATTATGGAAAAACAGTGTTGCCTTGTGTGCAGCGGTGGACTCGTTCCCTGTTATATCGCACAATGCCAAAAAAAAGCGGTTCTGGCTGAGCAATGACATGGGTAGTCCTGTTAGGAGCCTATCCTTCACCGATAATGGCGTGCCAAGCCCGCAGCGAAAAAGTTGTCCGCAAAGCCATTGAAGCCGGGATGAGCAGCACAGACGCGTTAAAAAAATACGGAGTGCTGTAAGGTACTGACAATGCGGCAATAACACTCCTGCCGTGCGGCAAGCTCCCGGCGCAACCCTGATTTCTGTTCCCTCGCGGCCCACCCCTGGTTCCGGGCTATGGAGTAAGTGGCAGTTTGGACTATATTCATAAAATTATCAGGATATTAAACGATCTTGGGATACCGCCCCATTCCAGCTTTTTGCTTGCTTTGTCCGGCGGCGGGGACTCGACTGCGCTGCTATGCCTTATGGCGCAGGTTCCGGGGGTAGTTTTATACGCGGCCAGGGCATCGCATGGTTTGAGAAGTTCCGGGGAGGAGGATGCCGAACGGCGGCTTTGCCGGGAGCTTTGCCGAGAGCGGAATATTCCTTATACCGATCTGGTGCTGCCTCCGGGACGTATTCGGCGCTTGCGGGAAGAACAGGGGCGCGGCATGGAGCAGGCCGCCCGGCAGGAGCGGTATGCGCTTTTGGAAGAGCATAGACGGCGGCTTGGTGCCGATTATCTCTTGCTGGGGCACAGTGCCAACGATCAGTTGGAGACGGTGCTGATGAGGATTCTCTCGGGCAGCGGGCCGGAGGGACTGAAAGGAATACCTTTACGGCGGGATGCGATTATCCGGCCGCTTCTGGGAGAAACACGGGAAGGGCTGCGACACTGGCTGCGGGAAAACGGGATACGCTGGGCGGAGGATTCTTCCAATGCCTCGAAAGAGTTTCGCCGCAACCGGCTGCGTACGGAACTCATTCCCTTAATAGCGGATATTTTTCCCGGCTGGGAGAGTGCTCTTTTTACCCTCGCCGAGCGTTCGCGAGAGGTTCAGGCCGCTCTGGAAGCCGCATGTTTGGAGGCCGTGCCGATAGTTTGGAATAAGAATGGAGAAGGGCGGTGGCCGCTCAAAGCGTGGCAGGCGGCTCCCGATTATCTGAGGTCCATGGTGCTGTGGAAAGCGTTGAACCGGCTGGCTTTCAGCAATGAACCCGATCGCCGTATTGCCTGGCATACGGTAAAGGCCATTCGCCATGCCCTCGACAAGGGCGAAAAATGGCTTGGATACGGGGTGGAAATAATTCGCTCCGGCGATGAATGGACAATCCGTCCAGTGCGCCCTGAAACCGGGCAGGCGCGCCTCGTTCTGTACAGGGAATATCTTTCGGGGTCATTCAAAACAAAACTTGGCCCCTGGAGTGTTGAGGTAAGCCGAGCGGCGGCTTTGGGGCAGTGGGGCTACCCGGCGGGCGCGGAGGACTGGCCGCTCATCCTGTTTATTCAGGAAAAAAAGGTGCAGCTTTGCGGCTGTCGGGGAAAAATTGGCCTGAGCGCACCCAAAAACGATGACGAAGGGCGGGAGTTCGTGTATATTGATATAAAAGACGAAAACGATGGGAATGAAGGACATTATGCCGAATAGCAGTAAACAGAGCAGAAACGCACACAATAAAAACGATAGAAACGGCAAGAAGCCGAAGATGGACCGGGCCAACAGGGCGGCACTTCTGGTGCTGGGGGGTATTACGCTGTTTTTTTTGGCGCTGACAATTATCAACCGTTCCGGGAACAGGAAGGAAATAAGCTACTCCCAATTCCTCAGTGCGGTTCGCGTCGGGAATATTGACGAGGTTACCATTCTGGATATGCGGGAGATTCATGGCAAAATTTACGATGGCAACGGCAGGGACACTCCGTTTATCGTGATAATTCCCTATTTTGATGATTCCCTGCTGCCCACTTTGGAGGAATACGGCATTCCGGTAACGGGGGGAAATAAGGGTGCTTCGTTCTTTTCCATTCTTGTTCAGGCGCTGCCCATTATTCTCATTGCCATTTTTGTTATTTGGATGATCCGTAATGCCTCGGGGGGGAGGCAGGCCATGTCTTTTGGCCGCAGCCGTGCCAAACGCTTCGATACTTCCGGGGAAAAAACCACCTTTTCCGATGTTGCGGGGCAGGAGGAGGCCAAGTATGAGTTGATGGAGGTGGTGGAATTTCTCAAAAGCCCGGAACGCTTTACCCGCCTTGGCGCGAAGATTCCCAAAGGGGTGCTTCTGGTGGGACAGCCCGGCACCGGCAAGACGCTACTGGCCAAGGCGGTGGCGGGGGAGGCTAAGTCCGCCTTCTTTCACATGTCCGGATCGGACTTTGTGGAGATGTTTGTCGGCGTTGGGGCTAGCCGGGTAAGAGACCTTTTCGAGCAGGGGCGAAAGCATGCGCCATGTATCCTTTTTATCGATGAGATTGATGCGGTAGGGCGTACCCGCGGTGCTGGCTACGGCGGGGGGCATGATGAGCGGGAGCAAACCCTGAATCAGATGCTGGTGGAGATGGACGGTTTTACAACGGACAAGGGTGTTATTGTTATCGCCGCCACGAACCGGCCCGATGTGCTGGATCCGGCTTTGCTGCGTCCTGGCCGCTTCGATCGCCAGGTGATGGTGGCCATGCCGGATGTGAAGGAGCGGCAGGCTATATTGAAGTTGCATGCGGGCAAGCTGCGGCTGGCCAGAGATGTCAATCTGCAGGTGATAGCCCGTGCCACGCCGGGTTCCTCCGGGGCAGACATTGCCAATATTGTCAATGAGGCGGCTTTGTATGCGGGGCGTTCCTCGCGCAGGCAGGTGGCTATGAAGGACTTTGAAGAGGCCCGTGACAAGGTGTTAATGGGCATTGCCCGGCGAAGCATGGTAATGACAGAAGAGGATAAACTTATGACAGCCTACCATGAGGCGGGCCATGCCCTGCTGCACTACTTTCAGGACAAAACCGATCCGGTCCATAAGGTTACCATTATTCCCCGGGGACGGGCTTTAGGCGTAACATTTAGCCTGCCGGAGCGGGATATGTACAGTAGGAGCCTGGGCTGGCTCAAGGCCAGGCTGGTTGTTATGTACGGCGGCTATGCCGCAGAAGAGCTCATTTACGAAGAAACGACAACTGGTGCCCAGAATGATATTCGTCAGGCTACGGATTTGGCCCGCAAGATGGTTTGTGAATGGGGCATGAGCAGTCTGGGGCCGGTGGCACTGGGCAACGGGGATGAGCCTATCTTTATTGGCAAGGAAATTGCCCAACATGCCGATTACTCGGATGGAACTGCCGAAAAGATCGATCTGGAAATTCGGGCCATTCTCCAGGAGGCATTGGAGAAAGCACGAAACCTGCTGCGGGAGAAAAAGGCTTATCTGGAAAGTTTAACCAAAGCGCTGATGGAACGGGAAACTTTGGTGGACATTGAAATCCGCAAGCTCTGGGGACTGGATGACATGAGGGAAGCAAAGACGTGATGCCCCGGTGCTGTTTTACGGCGGTATATCTCATGCTCTGGGCAGGCGTTCTGGCTGGTGCTCTGGAAGCTCCGGCGAAGCTGTGGATTGAACGGGCGGCTGATTTACTGGACGCTCCTTCCCCCGGCGAGGATGCCTTCATGGAGGCTGAGGCGGCCCTGAACGCAGCGGCCGAATTCGAGCCACCGGGACCCGATTCCTTCTATTTGCAGGCCCGTATTGCTTTGAAAAACAACCCTTTTGCCGATAACGTTCCTGTTCGCCGGGCCTACGAATTGGCCCGCTCCTCTGTCAATTTCAGGCCGTTCAGCTACATCCGCTATTCCTTTGAAGAGGTAGCCTTCTTATACGCCCAGCTGGCATTGCGTCTAAAGGAATACCGCGCCTATCTTGACAGCTACGAAAATTGGCCCGGCGGCAGCAGAGACAACACTGTGCTGCTGTATGCGGCTGCCCGTTCGGCCCTCTACCTCGGACAAAGGGATAAGGCGATTGTCCTGGCACACCGCGGCGGCTATTTGGCCATGCCCACGGACAGTCTGGCAGGCTTTCAGGCGGGTATGGACAATCCCCTACCGGCCTTCTGGGCCATTGCCGCGGCGGCCGGCGACGAGGCTTCCATTAGCGCTTACGGTTCGGCCAAACACCGCTGGGGGGAAGCCTTGGAAGAGGCCCTTATGCCCTGGCTCCTCTCCGGGGCGGCGGATATTCCTGTTGTTCGTGAGCTTAGCGGATTCCTTACACCCTCTGCCCAAAAAATGGCCAGCGCGGTTATAGGGGAAGCCGAACTGAACGATACAAAAGAAGACCTTGCCCTGGCCCGGCATTTGGGCTATGCATTCGCCCAGAAAAACAGCCTTGTTCCCTATACGGGAACTCTTGCCGCAGACTCCGAATACGATGGCTATAAGGAAGAAATTATCGACGTGAAGAACGGCCTTCCCGTGTACCGCCGTATAGACGCGAATCAGGATGGGGACTATGAATGGGAAATTGAGTACAGCGACGGCAGCCCCAGTCGTATAAGGCTGGACGGGGGAGCGCTGGAGATTGGTTTTGTAAAAGAGGCATATCCGGAAGTGCTCTTCATGCGGAGAAAGGCGAACGGCCTGCAAGGGGAAGCGGAATTTCAAACCGGGGCATTTTTCTGGGATCCCGGCAGCGGCAATCCAGGCTTTGGGAAACTCAGCAGGCCGGACTGGCAGGAATCCCGGCTCTGGCCGCATATCCGCCGTATTGCCCTGGACACGGAGGATGGCATGAAGCGTACCATTGTGTGGTTTGTTCAGGGCTTACCGGCAAAGGCCTCCATGGCCGAGTACCCGGAATGGGATTTACAAAAGCCGCGCTGGATACGGGAATTTATTTATGTGGATGGAATTATCAGCGCAGGGCGGCGTTCCTTTTCCACTACGGCGGAAAAGTGGGAACTCTATGAGCGCTATGAAAACGGCAAGCTAACAGGATTGGCCTGGGATCCGGCCATGCAGGGCCGGCCCCTGTATCTGAAGGACTGGGCTTTAGGCAAGTATATGCAGGTTCAGGCCTGGGATTTGGATGCAGACGGCTGGATGGATGTGCGACGCTTTCTGAACCCGCAAACCGGGGACGATGCCAAAGAACTTGAAATTGGCGAGATGCGGAGTGAAGACCTCTTGCCGTGGTCGAAAGATGGCTGGTATTCCTGGGGGGCTGTTGAAGAGTGAAAATTGCGAGCTTTGTTTCCCTCTTTTTCCTGCTGGGCACCTGCGCCCTTCCTCCGCCGGATATTGATACGGACAGCCCCGATTCCTATCTTGAGCGTGTGAATGCTTTTCTCTCCGAAGGGAATAATTTGCGCGCCATTCCCCTTATTCTTGCCCATGAGCGGGATGGATATGCCGAACAGGACCGCTATGAAAGTGCCATAAACGGCCTGCGAGCCGAGTGGCGGGCGGCTGAAGCCGATAAGGACTGGCTTAAATCCCTGGTGTATCTGCGTTCCTTCAAGGCACTGGGAGAGGAATTTCCGGTAGAAGGAGTTAGCGAGAAGCAGCTTCTGCTCCAGGGCGTGAAGGCGCATATCGCCTCTGGGTTTATGGGAGCCGCTGCGGCCCTGCTACAAAATAATTTCACTGCGGACGAATTGAGTAAAGCGGACAGGGATGAATTGGCCGGGGTGTTCAAAGATGCCGGCTACCGCTTGCTTACGGCCATGCTTGAATCTGCGCCGCCCCCTGAATCGCCCGACATAGGCACGCTCATCGATGGCACGGTTACGGTTTGGGTGAACCGCGGCATGCGCCTGGAAGGCAGTGTAGGCGTACCCGATAGCAGTGTGGGCTCCGGGTTTTTTATTGATCCTGAGGGTTATCTGCTTACCAATTACCATGTTATCGACAGCGAAGTGGACCCGGCCTATCAGGGCTATTCCAAACTGTATATAAAAATTGACGATGAATCCCGCGACAGGATACCGGCCAAGGTTGTAGGCTGGGATAAAAATCTCGACATAGCCCTGCTGAAAACGGAAATGGATGTTCCTTATGTCTACAGCTTTTCCAATCAGGACATACCAAAGCTGGGCGATAAAATTTCGGCGATAGGCTCTCCCGGCGGCTTAGCCCGCACGCTTACCTCGGGAACCGTATCCGCCTATTTCCGATCCATTCAGCCCATGGTGGGCTCCCTGCAAATTGATGTGCCTATCAATCCGGGCAACAGCGGCGGCCCGCTACTCAACAGCCGGGGCGAGGTTATAGGCGTTGTGTTCGCGGGTGTGCCGGAGTTTGAGGGCATAAATTTTGCCATTCCCGGCGAATATGTTTTGCGGATACTGCCTGCCCTGTACGAAGACGGGCCGATAGCCATGCCCTGGCTCGGTGCCGCGGCCTGGGACAACAAGGGAAAAATTGAAATTACCTACATTGTGCCCCATTCCCCGGCGGCCGATGCAGGCCTTCAGCCCGGTGATATTATCCTCTCCCTTGGCGGGGAATCTTTTGAGACGGTAAGGAAGGTGCAGGAGTATCTTGTTAGCCAGCTTCCGGGCACCCTTCTTACTCTGGCATGGCAGCGAAACGATGAAGGCCATGAGGGCATTGCCGCCCTGGGCGTAAGGCCGGATATTCCGATGCGGGAGGCTCTGTCCATGGATGCCCGCGAACACCTTCTGTACCCCCTGTTCGGCTTCAGCGTTGAACGCATAAGCGGCCATGGCTTCACCCAGAATTACCGCATACTGTCCATTCTTCCGGGCTCCATTGCCGATGAAGCCGGATTCTCCGTTGGGGATGCCATTGCCATCCGCAGATGGCAGTATGTAAGAGAAGCCGAAGCGGTGGTAATGCTCTTGCAGCTCAAGGGCCGCAAAGCCGGCTTCCTTGAATCGTCTATCCAGATTGCCTCCTATTTGAATATTAACACTGTTTTTTAAACCAAAAACCTTACAGGGAGGTATGACCCGCGCCGCGCCAGAGGTCAGCCAAAAATTCCAAACAGGTTTCTATTTTTTGTACGGCTCCCTCTTTCACTTTCCCTCGCGCCCAAAAACAGCTATACTTACACCATGCCAAAACTGCCTGAAACCATAGGAAAATACAAAATAACAGACCGGCTTGGCCGGGGCGGCATGGGACTGGTGTACAAGGCCCTTCATCCCACCCTCGGCACCCCCGTTGTGCTGAAGAAACTCATGCTCAAAGGGGATAGGGCGCACCGTGTGCGCTTCCGCCGGGAAGCCGTGCTTATGATGCGGATTCGCCATGCCAACATTATCGGGGTGTACGACCATTTCAAGGAAGGCAACGCCTATTATTTGGTAATGGAATACGTAGACGGCTGCCCCCTCTCGGATATGCTGCAAAAGGAAGGCGCGCTTCCCCCAAACGAGGCCGCCTGGATAATCGGACAAACGGCCCTGGCCCTGGCCCATATTCATAACAGCGGCATTGTTCACCGCGATCTCAAGCCCGCCAATATTATGCTTACCCGAAGCGGAGATGTAAAACTCGGCGACTTCGGCATTGCCTTCTCCCCCGCCGAAAGTGCCATTGTTACCGCCGAAGGAACAGCCCTCGGCACGCCCTCCTACATGGCCCCCGAACAGCTCGCCGATGCCCGAAAGGCCGATGCCCGCTCCGATGTGTGGTCGTTGGGGGTGTGCTTCTTCGAGCTGCTCACCGACGAAAAATTCGTTTCCGGACCCACTCCCGCCGCGATACGGGAGGCCCTGCCCCGCGCCGTAAAAACCCTCTCCAAACGCCTCCCGGCAAATCTGCCCGCCGCCCAGCGCCGATTTTTAAGGAAGTCCCTGCGCATCAAGCCTCTGCGCCGCCCATCCGGCGGGGCCGCGGCCGCGCAGCTATTGAAGGCATCGGAATCCCTCCCCGTACCGGAGCAGATAAAAGGCCGCGTTAATGGTTTTTTATCCAAAATGACCTCCGCGGGCCCGCCCAAAAGCCCGCCAGAGGCCGCGCAAAGCCATGCCAATGAAACGGCAAACGGGAGCACTATCCCGGAATTCCCCCAAACGAAAGCGGCACCCCCATCGGCCCGCCCCGGTGGGTCTGAAAAAACAAAAAAGAACACCGTTATGCGGACAATTCGTCCCCGCGCCTTCCTCGCCGCGGCACTCATTTTGGCCCTGTCAGGTCTTCTTGTTATACCGGGTTTCCGGAACGAGCTGTTCCGCCCGGACCGCTATGGCCGCTTTCGCCTGGAACTGGCCATTCCCGCTTATGGATTTGGCGGCGTAAGGGCACGCCTGTACAGCGCGGACGGGGAGAAGGAATTCCCCCTTCCGGCGCTGCGCCCCTCCCGCGATGGCCTAAGCATGAAGAGCCGCAGCATCTTTCTTCCCACCGGTGCCTACCGCCTTAGCTGGAGCCTGGGCGACCGCATCGTCTGGAAGTCGTTCTATCTCGGCTCCATCCGCGAAAACCGTGCACGGAATTCCCATCCAATGATAATCCGCGAAACACTGGGGGAGCCGCCTGTATTCCCCCTGAAGCTCACGGCGGAGTCTGTTCATGCCCTCAGCGGCGAGGCCCTGCCAGCACAGCTAAGCTGGGAGCGCCTGGATGAACCCGGCGGCGAACTGCTGTCCGGCGGCACTTACAGGGTTTCCCTCTCGGCCCCTGGCTTTCACCCCGAAACCTTTACCATCGCGGTAAGCCCATGGCGGCGAGAACTGGCACTGCAGGCCGCCCTCTGGCCGCTTCCTGTCTCCATAAGCCTGCGAAACTTGAGCGAAAGAAAAATTCTTCCCCGTATTAACGGCAAACTGTACTACATCGACCTTGCCGCCGCCCCCGTTCTCTCCAAACTTCGCCCCTTGCCGCCGGGTACGGAACTCACTCTTAGCCTTACGCCGGGAGAATACATTGTATCACTGCCCCGGGGTGAAAAGCTCAATCTTACTCTGGCCGCGGGAGAAAATGCCACGGTGGATGCGACAGAGGAAGGTATGCGGCTTGCGGAAGAGCTGTAGCGTGGCGGCAGGAGGTCCGCTTTTTGTCCACCTGCCTGCGCCGAGGCTTCGGCAGGCAGGCGAAATGCTTCAAGAGACAATCTTTTTTAAGAAGACCACATCCAATCCCCCGTCCCCAATTCCCAATTCTCAAATCCCAACTCCCCATTCATCCCTCATCATTCCCAATTCTAAATTCACAATTCACAAATCCCCCCTCCAGCCTTCCCTCATCTGCGGATTCATAGCTCACATCCCTCATTTTCCACTTGACGAAAATCAATACATATAGGTACTATAATAATATGCTCAATACTCGACACCCGAAAAAATGGTTTGAGACAATGAAGATAAATTCATTAAATCCAGCGAAATTACTGACTGTTTCGGCTCTTTTCTTTGTAATAGCATTGTCCCAGATTCTTATTGGATGCCCGCTGGCAAGCGGAGGGAATACCCCCACCGACACCCTTACCTATCTTACTGTTTTTAAGGATGGAAGCGGAGGAGTGGATGGGCTGGCTACTGCCTGGTCTGTGGCTGTAAGCCAGGATGGGAAAAATGTCTATGTGACAGGTGTTGAAGATGATGCCCTGGCCGTATTTAACCGCGATACCAACACCGGGGAACTTACCTATTCGACTGTTTTTAAGAATGGAATCGGGGGAGTGGATGGACTGGCTGCTGCCTGGTCTGTGGCTGTAAGCCAGGATGGGAAAAATGTCTATGTGACAGGTGTTGAAGATGATGCCCTGGCCGTATTTAACCGGGATTAGCTGCTGCTGGAAATACCCATTGGGCACCTCTAAAAAACCCATTTAGTTATGAGGCAACCACTTTTTTTCAAGTTGATTTATTATGAGGCAATTCGTTTTCTTGACAAGAACCAATTATATTAGTATTATTAACGTGAGCCGATAATATATTATAATAATATGAGTCGCACACACTATACAACAAAGGAGCTTATACCATGAAGGTTGGTTTGTTAAAATCAGCAAAATTACTAATAGTTTCGGCTGTTCTCTTTGTAACAGCATTGTCCCTGATTTTTATCGGATGTCTGCCGTCTATCCCTGTCACGACTCCAGACAAAAAAGATG
>MUIB01000024.1 GCA_002084135.1 Spirochaeta sp. LUC14_002_19_P3
AAATTTTTTGTCGATACAAGGCGGCAAAAGCGGAGCGTAGCCGGGCTACGTGAGCATTTTGACAACGCAGTAGCGGCGGAAAAGATCGAGTCAAGAACTAAATGGGTTTTTTAGAGGTGCCCTTAGGAAATTGACGAAGAAATTTTTACCTCGGGCGGCAAAAGCTTAAGCCAGCCGAAGCTACGTGAGCATTTTGACAACTTAAGAGCGGCGGAAAAGTTCGAGTCAAGAACTAAATGGGGGGTTTTAGAGCTGCCCTTTAAGCCTTGCCGACACTCGGTATATATGCGAAAGTCAGTATAGTAAGGCAGGGAGGCCGGGCACTAAGTGAAAATTTCGAGCTGGCTCAAAACAGTTATTACAGGCACGCGGGTTTTTGCGCTGGTGGGGAAAAGCGGTACCGGAAAGAGTTTTCGGGCCAAGCTCATCGCGGAACGCTACGGCATCGATTATATTATTGACGATGGCCTGATGATTCACAAAAACCGCATTGTTGCCGGCAAATCCGCCAAGCACGAGGCCGTATATATGAGCGCCGTAAAAACAGCACTGTTTGACGATAATCTTCACCGTCATGAAGTTATCAAGGCCATCCAGTCGAGAAGAATAAAAAAACTCCTTATTCTTGGAACCTCTGAGCGCATGGTAAACCGAACCGCAGAGCTTTTGCAGCTCCCTCCCCCAACCAAAATAATTTTCATTGAGGAAGTTTCATCCGCGGCCGACATAGAAAAGGCTCAATATTCCCGCAATGTGGAAGGAAAACATGTTATACCCGTTCCCACCATGGAGGTAGAACGGGATTACCCCCAGCTTTTTTCAAAGTCGATTAAAGTACTCTTCAAAATGAGCCGGGGCTTCGGGCTATTGAAAAAGCCCAGCCACAAAGTGTACGAAAAATCAGTTGTTCATCCCTCCTTCCACAACAGGGAAGCGGGCAAAATAGCCATTAGTGAACAGGCCTTGGGACAAATGGTGGCCCACTGCGTGGATGAATTTGATAACAGCGCTCTGGTACAGAAGGTTAAAATTCGGCCGCAAAACGGCGTATACCGCATACGGGCTGAAGTTGCACTTTCCTATGGAAGTCAGCTTGGCTCCAATATCCACGAACTCCACAACTACATTATCAATCGCATAGAAAAATTTACCGGCATTACCATAAAGGAATGCGACATCGTTATTACCCAGGTATCCAAACGGAACAAAATTTTATCGCCGGAAACTTCTGAAACTCTGGAATTTGAATAAGAGGCTGGATATGAAATTTTTTAATTCAAGAAAAACCCGGCGGGGAATTCCTGTTCCGGTCCTTAATCCGGATAGTCCGGAGAGCATCCCCAGGGCGGCACTCATACCCCCGGGGGAGCGCGTCGGTATGCCGCGGCTCAGAGATATTGGAATTATCGCCTTTCCCATGGTGGTGAGCCAGGCATCGGAAACGGTGAATTACTTTGTGGACAGGCTGTTTCTGTCCCATCTGGGCAAGCTGTATATTGCAGGGGCTTTAACCGGCGGGATTACGGCTATTTGGGCCTCGTCATTTTTTGTGGGCATTTTCATGTTTGTGAATGCGCTTGTGGCGCAGCATCACGGGGCGGGAAAGCATTCAGGCTGTGCGCGGGCCGCGGCTCAGGCTGTGCGCCTGGCATTTATGAGCTGGCCGCTGCTCCTGCTTACGATTCCGCTCGTACGCTTTCTGCTCGGAACACTGGGACATAGAGCCGATCAGATTGCGATAGAAATGTCGTATTTCAGCATTCTCATGTATGGGGCACTTTTTAATCTGCTGCGCTATGCACTAACGGGCTTTTTTACCGGATTGGGGCGAACCCGGATTGTTATGCTGGCCAACATTGCCGGTATGCTCGTGAACATCCCCGCCAACTGGATATTAATTTTCGGCAGACTGGGTGTTCCGGCACTGGGCATGCGCGGAGCCGCCATTGGTTCTTTGTGTGGAAGCGCCGTTATCATGCTCATTCTCATGGCGGTTTATTTTTCCAAACCCTATCGGCGGGAATTCAATACGGCGGGAGAACTGGGATTCGATAAAAGCCTAATGAAGAAACTGCTGGAGTACGGAACACCGGCGGGACTGGAATTCTTTCTCAATATTTCGGCTTTTAACCTCTTTATTCAGCTCATGCATTCCTACAGCGCGGATACCGCAGCGGCCGTTACCATTGCCCTGAATTACGATATGCTGGCCTTTGTCCCGATGATGGGGGTAGGCTTCGCGGCGACAACCCTTACGGGGCGCTGCATGGGCGCCGGGAACCTGAAGGCGGCGGAGCGCGCTATCCGGCTAAACCTGTATACGGCCTGGAGCTATGCGGCAATTTTCGTGCTTTTGTTTTCATTCGGTGCCGGGCCTTTGGTGAATGTCTTTGCTGAGCGCCTGGAAGGAGGCGGGGCGGCAGTGGCGGCCATGGCAAAAACCATGCTGCGCCTGGCCGCGGTTTACGTGCTGGCCGATGCGACACAGGTAATTTTCGCAGGTGCTTTGCGGGGTGCCGGGGATACAAAGTTCGTTATGCGGATGTCGGTTATTCTGCACTGGGCCTTCGTAGGAATTATCTTCTACACAGTTAAGATTGCAGCCCTTCCGGCACTTACCTCCTGGTATGTTTTTATCGGCTTTGCCCTGTTACTTGGAGTTGCCATGTTCTTGCGCTACCGCTTCGGAAAATGGCGGGAACTGAGTCTGGTAGACTGATAGAATTGTATGAAAGTGCCGATTTCCGGGATTTATTGGGCGTTGCCTGCCAAAGGCAGGCCGGGCTTTACGGGGTTTCAGCCTGCCTTCGGCAGGCCGCTTTGCGCCCCTCCAATCCCTAACGCGGCACCCGGCCAGCTCTAGAATTCAATGAGCAAGAAACCCCTCACCCTTATCCACACCGCCCTCTTCAGCGAAGCAAAGCCCATTACAGATCATTTTAACCTGAAACAGCAGGAAACCCGGCCCTATAAAATTTTTCGCGGCACCAATCTCCTGCTCATCGTATCAGGCGTGGGCACTGAGGCCGCCCGCAGTGCGCTTCGCTTCATACTCCCGCGCTGCCGGTTTACTTGTGCCATCAACATTGGCATGGCCGCTTGCAGCGATCCATCCATCCCCATCGGCACACTCATAGCCGTTCAGGGCGGCCCGCGGGGGCTTCCCCGCCTGCCGCTGGAAACAGTGTCCCAGCCCCTTACCCAAAACCGCTTCCCCTCCCCCACCCTGGTAGACATGGAAGCCTCCGGCTTCCACGAAGCCCTGAAGGGAACAGTTCCCGAAGAGAACATTCACATCCTTAAAGTGGTATCGGATTATCTTAATGATACAATTTTATCCAGGGCGAAAATAGATCAGCTCATCCGCACCAGCCTCCCAAAGTGGGAATCCTTAGCCACCCCCTACGCGGAAAAATTGCGCCAGGCGCTGCATACCCCCCTGGGACAAAGCCTGTCCGCAGCGGATAAATTGGCACTTCACCGTGCGGGCATGGCCTGGCGCTTCACGCACTCAGAGCTGAAAAATTTAATCGATATGGCGGCAGATTTTTCCGCCTGGAATGAAATGCCCCTTAGCGAACGGCTGGAGCAAAATTTTCCCAACCGCGAAGCGGCCTACAGGCACCTCTACAACGACTGGAACGCCCTGAAAAATCAAGCGAAAAGCTACAGCGGCTTTCAAGGCCGAGTGCCGCCGGAAAAGGGCAAAAAAATTATCGCTACCACCAAACCCCTGCCGGGCTTTGGCCGCTGTCCCGTGGCCTCGCCGCGCACCCGCTGCTGCAACCTCCTTACCCTGGACGCAGCGGAGGGCTGCGGATTCGACTGCACCTACTGCTCCATCCGCTATTTTTACGGCAGCGGCACTAAGGGCAGCGGCGCCATCGGGATTAGTAAAAACATCCTTGCAAAACTCAAGGAGATAGAACTCGATCCCCAAAAAACCTACCACATCGGCACCGGCCAATCTTCCGACTCCCTTATGTGGGGAAACCAGTTCGGCATCCTCGACGGCCTATTGGATTTCGCCGCCGGGCATCCCAATGTTATACTGGAATTCAAAACCAAATCGGACAACATTGCCCCCCTGCTCAGCCGCCCCATTCCAGCCAATGTTATAAGCACCTGGTCGCTCAATCCCCAAGTTATCATTGCCAGCGAAGAGCACCTTACCGCCTCTCTGGAGGCCCGCCTGGCCGCGGCGCGAAAAATTGCGGACAAGGGCAATCTGGTAGGATTCCATTTCCATCCCATGGTTCTATACAATCTCTGGAAAACAGACTATAAAACGATAATCTCCCGGATTATTGAGAGCTTTCTGCCCTCCGAAACAGCCATGGTTTCCTTCGGCACCCTCACCTACACCAAATCCGTTATAAAAAAAATCCGCGAGCGGCGCATGAAAAGCCGCATCCTGCAAATGCCGCTTGAAGAAATTGAAGGCAAATTATCCTACCCCCTGGAAATAAAGCGGACAATGTTCCGCTTCGCCTACCAGGCCTTCGCCCCCTGGCACGGAAAGGTGTTCTTCTACCTCTGCATGGAAGAGAACTCTCTGTGGCCGGATGTTTTCGGTACCGCCTATAGCGATAATGCTGAATTCGAAGAGGATATGATTGAAAGCTATAGAAAGAAGATTCAATTAAAAACTTAGGGGTACCCTAAAAAACCGCTTTAGGGAATTGACGAAGAAATTTTTTGTCGGGCGGCAGAAGCTTAAGCTAGCCTAAGCTACGTGAGCATTTTGACAACGCAGTAGGGGGGAGAATTGGGAATTGGGGACGGGGGATTGGGTGTGGTCTTCTTAAAAAAGATTGTCTCTTGAAGCATTTCGTGCCTTTCGCGCCTTTCGCAGTTACCCTCCCCAT
>MUIB01000065.1 GCA_002084135.1 Spirochaeta sp. LUC14_002_19_P3
TTGCAGAAACGAGAATTATTTATTAGACTACCTTGACAAGGAGGAATTCAGCGATATGGCCGTATTACCCATTACAGCCGAAGATTTTTTTCAGGATGGTATTGCCGTTGGCAAACTGGAAGGCAAACTGGAAGGCAAACTGGAAGGCAAACTGGAAGGCAAAATGGAAGGTCGAAAGGAAGCTCTAAGCGAGGCTGCAAGGAATTTGAAGCAGTTTGGCGCATCCATTGAAACTATCAGCAAAGCCACCGGCCTCTCGGTGGGAGAAATAAATAACCTGTAAAGCAGCACTTGCCCCGTGGGGAACGGTTGCAACAGTTCCCCACTCCACTCCGAAAGGAACACCTCGCCCCGCTTCGGAGCGACATTTTCCAGTAAGCCTGCATCAATCCAACATGCCTCCTTCAGGTACACCATTATTCATCCTTCTACCCTTAACTGGAAGTTCCTGGCGGATTTCAGGTACAATCGCCCTGCGGATACACCATTGAACGGTTGCTTTTCTATGCCGTTCAGTGATAAGATACCTTATGACTCTGGGAATTTATGGCCTTGGCCGCTTTGGTGCCTGGTGGGCGGGCGAGCTTGGCAAAGTTTTTGAAGTGTGTGCGTATTCCCGCTCTCCGGAACGCATCTGCCCGCCGCGGGTAAGGCGGGTAAGCGAGGAAGAGCTTCTCAGCACTGATGTTATCATACTCTGCCCTGCTATCTCGGCATTGGAAAACGTGCTGAGGCGCATCGCTCCCCGGCTGAAACCCGACACCCTTGTCATGGACACCTGTTCCGTTAAGGTGCATCCGTCCCGCGCCATGCTGAGCATTCTCCCCGAAACCGTGCATATTCTGGGCACCCACCCCATGTTCGGACCGGATTCCGCTGCCAATGGCCTGCGGGGACTTCCTCTGGTTTACAGCCCTCTGCGCATGCCCGATAGCCTGGCTGACCTCTGGCGCGCTCATTTTCAATCCCTCGGTCTAAAGATAATAGAAATGAGCCCTGAGCAGCATGACAGGGAAGCCGCCCGCACTCAGGGAATAACCCATTTCATAGGCCGGGTACTCGGCGAGATGAAACTTGCATCCAGCCCAATAGCAACAACGGGCTACAAAAGACTGCTAGACATAATCGCCCAAACCTGCCACGATCCATGGCAACTGTTTTGCGACTTGCAGAACTACAACCAGTATACAGCCCAAATACGTGAGGAGCTGCATACAGCTATAGAAAAAATGATGAAACAGCTTAACATTAGAGAGGATATGTAATGGCGGAAATTCATGAACAGCGCGCCGATGAAACCAAAATTGATACCGTAATGGCGGAAGATATCAGCTTTGACGGCGAAGTAACCTATACCAAAGATTTAATGATTAAAGGTACCTTCACAGGTAAAATCCGATCGACCGGAGATTTGTACATTGCGGAAGGAGCCTCCGTAGAGGCGGATATAACCGCGCATTCGGTGAATATATGGGGAAAAGTAACAGGCAATATCACCGCTACCGCCAGAGTGGAACTTCAGGGTAGCGCGGAAGTAACCGGCGACATAACCGCCCCGAAAATTATCATGGGCACCGGCTGCCGATTCGACGGCATGAGCCGAATGGGCTCCAATACAGGAGGACAATCATGAATCGGATTATACCAGCGGTGCTCTTATTCTGTATTCTCCCTAAACTATCCGCTCAGCAGGAAGATGCCCTGCTGTATTACCGGCAGGGACAATATCAGGACGCAGTAAGAGTGTGCCTCAAAGAGTTGCGGGATAAAAACCACAATCAAACCAGACGCCGCATGGACTCCTACTCGGTTCTGGGCTGGTCCTACCTCCGGCTGGGGCAGTATGAGAACGCCCTGAATTCCGCCCGGGAGGCGCGTCAGGAACTGCGCTACGATGTGAGAATCATCGAAATTGAGGGCGAAGCCCTCTACTATCTGGGAAGACACACCGAAGCACTCAGCCTCTTTGAGGAATACGTCTCCCTCACCACCCGCGCTCAGGGAGATCGGATTGATACCGTATATTACTTTATGGGAGAAATATTTTTGCGGCTGGCCGAATACCAGCATGCCGACATCGCATTTTCTGCCGCCCTGCACTACAATCCTCAGGCAGCCCAATGGTGGGCCAGGCTGGGCTATGTTCGGGAACAAATCCCCAACACACAGGGGGCCAAAACAGCCTATACAAAAGCTCTGGAGCTCATGCCCACCCTGGAAGACGCCCGTGCAGGACTGGACAGGCTGGGACAGTGACATCCGTGGAGCAGGCAGCCTGTCCTGTCCCCCCGCAGTATGGAGCCGCAAAAGGAACCTTCCATAACTCCTCTAAAAAATCCAGTAAAAAGATATCAAAACGCTTGACCTAATCTCTCTTTACTGGTAAGCTACCTTCTAGTGGGCCGCTAGCTCAGTAGGTAGAGCAACGCCCTTTTAAGGCGTGGGTCAATGGTTCGAATCCATTGCGGCTCAAATTGTCTCCATCGTCTAGTGGTTAGGACACCGGGTTTTCATCCCGGCAACGGGGGTTCGATTCCCCCTGGAGATGCTTCTTTAAGGTAAGCATAACCCTTGGTACAGCCAAGTCTGAATAATGCAAGACGGGAAGCTACCAAAAATGTCTGCCTTTGCTATTGATGCCATTGAGAGGATGCCTGCCCATGGAAGAAACAAGCGGATTGCAAAAGCAAGCTAACTTCAGGTATCCAGGAGAATTATAAGGCAATAATAAAATATCAAAAAACAGGAAAATTAAATGAATCAAAGCACCATCAAAAATGATAAAGATGCTAAAAAAGAAGATAAAATCTACCGGATGCGCCACTCCATGGCCCACGTTATGGCACGCGGAGTGCTGAAAATATTCCCCGATGCCAAAATAGCCATCGGGCCGCCGATTGAAAACGGATTTTATTACGATTTCGATCTGCCCCGGCGGCTCACCCCCGAAGATTTGGAAGAAATTGAAAAGTACATGGCCGAAACCATCGCCGCCGACTTCCCCTTTCGCAAAGAAGTTATCAGCCGCGAATACGCCCTTGAATTCTTTAAAGATCAGGATTATAAAATCGAACTCATCAACGATTTACCCAAAGACGAGGAAATTTCCCTCTATCAGATGGGCGATTTTATCGATCTTTGCCGCGGGCCGCACGTTGAATCCACCGGGCGGCTGAACCCCAAAGGATTCAAGCTCCTCTCCATCGCCGGGGCCTACTGGCGCGGAGACGAAAAACGCCCCATGCTCCAGCGCATCTACGGCACCGCATGGAACGACGCGAAGCAGCTCAAGGCCCATCTGGAGCATCTCGAAGAGCTGGAAAAACGCGACCACCGCCGCCTCGGCAAGGAACTCGATCTTTTTAGCCTTCACGAAAAAGCTGGCCCTGGACTCGTGTACTGGCATCCCAAAGGGGGGCGGCTGCGGGTGGCCGTGGAAGACTTCTGGCGCCAGGAGCACTATAAAAACGGCTATGAAATGGTCTTTACCCCCCACGTTGGCAAAAGCTGGCTCTGGGAAACCTCTGGTCATCTGGATTTTTACGCCGAAAGCATGTATCCCAACATGGTAATGGACAAAGCCGACTACTACGCCAAGCCCATGAACTGCCCCTTCCACGTTATGATTTACAACAACGGCAAACACTCCTACCGCGACCTCCCCTACCGCTGGGCCGAACTCGGCACCGTCTACCGATACGAGCGCTCCGGCACTCTCCACGGCCTCCTGCGGGTGCGCGGCTTTACCCAGGACGATGCCCACCTCTTCTGCACCCCCGCCCAGATGCAGCAGGAAATCCGCGAAGTGCTGCGCTTCAGCCTCTACATGCTGCGCTCCTTTGGCTTTCGCGACATATCCGCCTACCTGGCCACTCGTCCGGAAAAGTCCGTGGGTGACCCCTCGCGCTGGGAGGCGGCACAGCAATCGCTCAAGGAAGCCATTGAATCCGAAAGCCTTGAATACTCGCTGGACGAAGGAGGCGGCGCCTTCTACGGCCCCAAAATAGACCTTAAGGTTAAAGATGCCCTGGGGCGTCAATGGCAGCTCTCTACCATTCAATTCGACTTCAACCTCCCCGACCGCTTCAACATGACCTTCACCGACTCCGACGGCGATGAAAAACGCCCCTACATGATTCACCGCGCCCTTTTGGGCAGCATGGAACGCTTCTTCGGAGTTCTTGTGGAGCATTACGGCGGAGCCTTCCCCGTCTGGCTTTCTCCCGTGCAGGCCGTGGTAATCCCCGTAGCCCCCGCCTTCGACGACTACGCCGCCCAAACGGCCCGCACACTACAGGCCGCTGGCATCCGCGCCGAAGCCAACCTCTCCAACGACCGCATGAACGCTAAAATCCGCCTCCATCAGACCGAAAAAATCCCCTACATGCTCGTGGCGGGCGAACGCGAACAGCAGGAAAATTCGGTAAGCATACGCATCCGTACCGGCGAAAAAATGGAACTTCCCCTCAACGATGCCATCGCCCTGATTAACAAAAAAATAGCGGATAAGGAAATGCCGTAAGGGAAAGGGCAGGCAATAAGAGGAACATATCGCGCATTATTTGTCTAGAAATATAAGCATGTTCAGAAACTTATACAAACCACGGCAATGTTTTGCGGGAAGGCTGTACCCCGAGTAGCACAGCTATGTCGAGCAGGAACAGCCCCTTCCCGTATGTTTCCGTATCCTCTACTTCTGATACAAGGGCAGGGGCTTGTATTTGGTGTGCAGCAGTTCGTGGCTCTTTTTCGAGAGGGGTTCGCCCAGGAATTCCTGATATATTTGGGTTATGCCGGGGTTCTGATGGGAGCAGCGAGTGGCACTTTTTTCGTCGTCGGTATAGATGCCGGCTATTCTTTGCTCGCGGATCTTTTCGTCGGTGAAATAGGGCTGGCCGCCGCCGCCTATACAGCCGCCTTTGCAGGCCATAACTTCAATGAAGTGATAGGGAGGGGCTTCACCTTTTTCCCGTGCGGTGCGGACTTCGTCCATGATGCGCCGCACGTTGGTCATGCCGTGGGCTATGGCGGCCTTGAGTTTTGTATCGCCGATGGGAACTTCGCAGGCCCGCACGCCATCCATGCCGCGAACGGCGGCAATATTTATTTCGCCGAGTTCCTTGCCGGTAACAAGGACATGGGCGGTTCTAATGGCGGCCTCCATAACGCCGCCGGTTACGCCGAATATTGTGGCGGCACCCGAATATTCCCCGATGGGGCTGTCGGCGGGTTCCTCCTTGAGTTTGAGGAAGTCTATCCCTGAGCGCTTGATGAGCCGGGCCAGTTCACGGGTGGTGAGAACCAAGTCTACATCGTTATGGCCGGAGGCCTGCATGTTATCGTCGCGGCCTATTTCATATTTTTTTGCAGTACAAGGCATAATGGCTACTGAATAGATGCTTTTTGGGGCAATTCCCTTTTTATCGGCATAGTAGGTTTTGGTAATGGCTCCCTGCATCATCATGGGGCTTTTGGCTGTGGAGAAATGGGGTATCATATCGGGGTAGTATTTTTCCATGTAGTCGGTCCACGCAGGGCAGCAGGAGGTAATCTGCGGGAGGGGGCTTTTGTCTTTGCCAGTGATGCGGTGTACGAGTTCGGTGCCTTCTTCCATAATGGTAAGATCGGCAGAGAAGTTGGTGTCGAATACGGCATCGGCTCCGAGCATTCGCAGAGCGGTGTAGAGTTGTCCCGTCATTATGGTGCCGGGTTTTTGTCCGAAGGCTTCGCCTATGGCTACTCTGGTAGCAGGGGCGATTTGCACAACGACGTGTTTGGATTCGTCTCTTACGGCGGCGGTAAAGGCATCGGTTTCATCTTTTTCGTAGATGGCGCCGACGGGGCAGTGGGCAGAACACTGCCCGCATTTTATGCAGGGGCTTTCGTTCAGCAGGGCACCGCCAGCGGGTTGAATTACGGTATCATAGCCGCGGTTGATAAATTCAAGTGCCCATACGTTCTGGAGCTGCTGGCATACCAGGGCGCAGCGGCCGCAGTTTATGCACTTGCGGGGATCCAGTACGATGGAGGGGGTGGATTTGTCCAGGGGCAGGCTCTTCACTTCTTTGGCGAAGCAGTTTTCCCGGATGCAGAAGTCTGCGGCCGCGGTTTGGAGTTCGCACGATCCGTTGCGGGCGCAGTTGAGGCAGTCGTTGGGGTGGCTGGAGAGCATGAGTTCCAAAACGGTTTTTCGCACTTCCATAAGTTCCGGATCGTGGGTTATGTAGTTTTGGCCTTCAACGGCATCCGTAGCACAGGCGCGAACCATTTTGGGCGAGCCTTCCACTTTTACAACGCAGAGGCCGCAGGCCGCCCAGGGTTGGAGGTCGGAATGATGGCAGAGGGTGGGAATGTTAATTTGGGATTCTTTCGCGGCCTTTAATATGCGGGTGCCTTTTTCCACTTTGTGAGCTATTCCGTTGATTTTTATGCTTATTTTCGACATGGCGTTCTCCTTTATGCAATCTTGACAGCGTCGAATTTGCATGCTTCGAGGCATGCTCCACACTTGATGCACTTGCTTTGATCGATTGTATGGGCTGTTTTTCTTTCACCGGTGATGCAGTGAACCGGACATTTTCGGGCGCATACGGTACAGCCAATGCACTTTTCGGCATCTATGGTGTAGGATACGAGGTCCTTGCATTTTCCGGCACGGCATTTGCGCTGTTCTATGTGTTCCAGATATTCTTTTTCAAAGTATTTGAGGGTAGACAGTACCGGGTTGGCGGCTGTCTGGCCGAGTCCGCAGAGCGAGGCTTTTTGGGTGGCCAGGCCAATAGATTTCAGTTTTTCAATGTCGTCTAAGGTGCCTGTTCCTTTGCTGATTCGGTTCAGTATCTGCTGCATGCGCCGGGTGCCTATGCGGCAGGGGGCGCATTTGCCGCAGGATTCATCGACGCAGAATTCCATGTAGAATTGGGTTACATCGACGATGCAGTCGCTTTCGTCCATTACTATCATGCCGCCGGATCCCATCATGGAGCCGATGGCGGTTAGTGAATCAAAGTCGATGGGGGTGTCGAGAAAATCGGTGGTGATAACGCCGCCGGAGGGGCCGCCGGTTTGCACGGCTTTGAATTTTTTGCCGTCCCGGATGCCGCCGCCGATGTCGTAAACAATTTCCCTTAGGGTTGTACCCATGGCCACTTCAACGAGGCCGGAGTTTTCAATTTTTCCGGTTAGGGCGAAAACTTTGGTGCCGGGAGATTTTTCCGTGCCGATGCTTTTGAACCAGGCACCGCCTCTGTCCAGTATAAGGGGTATGTTGGCCAGGGTTTCTACGTTATTAATAACGGTGGGCTTGCCGAAGAGGCCTTTAACCGCAGGGAAGGGGGGTTTGGGAGTGGGCATGCCCCGCTTGCCTTCGGTTGAGGCCAAGAGGGCGGTTTCTTCGCCGCAAACGAAGGCTCCGGCACCGAGCCGCAGCTCTATGTCGAAATGCAGTCCGCTGCCGAGTATGTTTTCGCCCAGCAGGCCGTATTCCCGTGCCTGCCGCAGGGCTATTTCCAGGCGGCTGATGGCCAAGGGGTATTCCGCCCGGATGTAAATGATTCCATGGGAGGCTGTTACGGCTTTGGCGGCTATGGTCATGGCTTCGATGATGGAATGGGGGTCGCCCTCCAGAACGGCTCTGTCCATGTAGGCACCGGGGTCGCCTTCGTCGGCGTTGCAGACGATGTATTTCTGGCTGGCTTCGGCTTCGGCGGTGAACTGCCATTTCAATCCGGTGGGAAAACCGGCGCCGCCTCTGCCGCGAAGGCCGGAAATTTTCAGCTCTTCTATTATGTCTTCGCTTTTCAGTTGAGACAGCGCTTTTTCCAGTCCGGTGTATCCCCGGCGGGCAATGTATTCATCTATGTTTTCAGGATCGATAACTCCGCAGTTTCGGAGTACCAGCCGTAGCTGTTTCCGGTAGGATTGTCCTGGCTTTGTTTCTTTGGGAGTTTTGTACATGAGCCGTTCAACGGGTTTGCCTTTTACGAGATGCTCTTTCACTATCTCTTCTGCATCTTCAGGCTTTACGCCAACATAGAGGGTTTCATCCGGCAGTATTTTAAGGATGGGGCCCTGGCCGCAAAGCCCGAAACAGCCGGTTTTGACAATCTGAACTTCACCGCTCAGTCCCGATGAGTCTCCGGCGGACAAGAGCTGATGATAGACGGCATCCGCTTTAGACGATTTGCATCCCGATACTCCGCATACTAAACAGTAGTGTTTGATATTCATGGGCTATTCCTTATAGATATCCCCGGCAGGGTAGTCGAAAATATATTCGCTTACGAGTCTGCCGCCCAACAGGTGGGAGGAGATGATTTTTTTGGCGATTTCCCCGTCTACTCTGCCGTAGAGGGTGTCCGGCATGCTTTTCATTTTAACTTCAACTGTGGGCTCGGCATGGCAGAGTCCCATGCAGCCGGTTTGCCGTATAACGATGTTATCCATTTTGCGCGTGTAGGCTTCGCCTAAAAACATGTTGAGCGCTTCTTTGGCACCTGCGGCGATGCCGCAGGTGCCCATTCCAATTGTGATGTGAATTGTATCGTCTTGCACTCCCCGGTTTTCCATGTCTTCTTTGTGCTCGGCACGCAGTTTCTGTAAAGTTTTTACTGTTAATTTTTCCATGGTCTATTCCTTACATATCTATTTGAGGGCACCTCTAAAAAAACCATTTAGTTCTTGACTCGAACTTTTCCACCGCTCTTAAGTTGTCATAATGCTCACGTAGCTTATCACTTTTCATTTTTCACCCTTCACCATTCCCTTTTACCGTCCGACAAAAAATTTCTTCGTCAATTTCCTAAAGCGGTTTTTTAGAGGAACCCTTGAACTATCTTGTACGAAATTTTCTGGATGGGACTGCGTTAGGGATTGGAGGGGCGGCGCAAGCCGGTCCGCAGCCGATAGGCAAGGACGGTACCCCCGTAAAGCCCGGCGGTGCTGTGGCAGAAATGGGTTTTGGTGCGTATATGGCTCTTTTAAGGAGGTTTTCCACCTTGTTAGGCCCCTAATGTCCATTTCTGGCTCAGTACCGCAACGCCCAAAAAAGGCTCGGGCCGTGCCTGGAATAATCTGTAAAATCCGCATTTCCTGCTGGTTCCTTTAACGGCTGAATTTGGCCAGTATTGCCGGGAGCTGATCCGGGTTGAGTTTGCCAAATACTTCGTTGTCTATCATTACAACCGGGGCCAGGCCACAGCAGCCTACGCAGCGCACGGCTTCCATTGAAAATTTTCCGTCGGGGGTTGTTGTGCCGGATTCTGTGTTCAGAAGGGTTTCAAATTCTTTTATCAAGTCTTCAGCGGCTCTGAGGTAGCAGGCTGTGCCCATGCATATTTTGATTTCATATTCACCGGGTTTTTCCAGTTTGAAGAAGTGGTAAAAGGTGATAACGCCGTAAATTCTGGCCAGTGGGATATCCAGCAGTTTGGCTACTTCAAAGGCAATGGCACGCGGTACATAGCTGTACTCTTCCTGCACTTTGTGAAGCACCATGATGAGGTTTCCCGGTTTATCCTTCCATTCTTCTATGTACGCGATGAGTTCTTCGGTAAGGGTGAGTTCTTTTGTCTCCGCCGAATTTGTCATAAAGCCTCCTGGAAGTATCTCTGCGGCCAGTATTGCATGTATGGAAAAAAATATCAAGAGGGCACCTCTAAAAACCCCCATTTAGTTCTTGACTTGAACTTTTCCGCCGCTCTTAAGTTGTCAAAATGCTCACGTAGCTTATCACTTTTCATTTTTCACTTTTCACTTTTCCCCATTCATCCTTCATCCTTTCCCTTTGCCGCCCGACAAAAAATTTCTTCGTCAATTTCCTAAAGCTGGTTTTTAGAGGTACCCAAGAGGGGGAGGGGGTGGATTTACATTTACTGGCGATGGCGGTTTATTGTTGTTCAGGGGGAACTGCGGGCGGGATGAAATTTAGCGGCAATTTTTCTGAATTATTTATTTTTATGGGATGACAAAATGCCTGGATTGTGAATAATAGGGGGATGAGGTGATAATTATGAATAATGTTCTTACGATTATTCTCGGCGGCGGGAAGGGTACTCGCCTTTATCCACTTACGGCCGAACGGGCCAAACCAGCCTGTCCGTTTGGTGGTAAATACCGTTTGGTGGATATTCCTGTTAGCAACAGCATCAATTCCGGCTTTCGGCGCATTTATGTTCTTACGCAGTTTAACTCGGCCAGTCTTCATCTTCACATTGGGCGCACTTTTTACTTCGATTCTTTCAGTCATGACTTTTGTGAGATTCTCGCGGCGGAGCAGACTTTTCACAACGAAAAATGGTATGGCGGCACGGCCGATGCGGTAAGGCAGAATCTTTCGCACTTCAGAATACATAAACCTACCCATTATATCATTCTTTCCGGGGATCAGCTCTACTGTATGGACTTAAAGGAATTTATGGAGAAGCATATTAAATCGAAAATGCAGGTATCCATAGCGGCTACGCCGGTAAGCCGGGACGCCTCAAGCGATCTTGGTATACTGCGGGTGGGCAAAAAGGGAAAAATAGAAGAATTTTTGGAGAAGCCGGGCCCGGACAGGGATATTACGGAATACCGTATTGCCGACGGAGACGAAGACAGCGGTGGTAAGGACTATTTGGCATCCATGGGGATTTACATTTTTAATGCCGATACTATGGAAAAACTTCTTGATAACGACAAAACGGATTTTGGCAAGGAAATTATTCCCGATGCTATTGATATGGTGAATGTACAGGCTTACATATATAAGGGCTATTGGGAGGATATTGGTACGATTAAGAATTTCCATGAGGCCAATCTCGACTTGGGTTCGCTTTGCCCAAAGTTCAATCTTTACGATCAGGACAATCCTCTCTACACGCACCGGCGTGATTTGCCGCCTACCAAAATTAACTCCAGTACGCTCACCAACAGTATTGCTTCTGAAGGCTCCATCCTGAATGATGCAAATATCCGAAACAGCCTTATCGGTATCCGCACAATTATAGAGCCGAAAGTGGAACTGGACAGCGTGTATATTATGGGTTCTGATGCTTATGAAACAGAGGAGAAGAAACGGAAGAATAGAGATTCCAATATTCCTGACTGCGGCATAGGAGAGGGAACAAGAATTCGACGAGCCATAATTGACTTCAATGCCCGGATTGGGAAGTATTGCAGTATCGGCACTGATGATATACAAAGGGAGGAAGGGGATTACAATGGATACAGTATCCGCGATGGAATTATTGTTATTCATAAAGGTGCTGTTATCGCGGACGGAATGAGAATATAGGGCACTTCCGAAAATTTATGGAAGGATTTTTCAGGATTTCCTGCAGAAAATCTTGTTGGAGCGGGTATGTTAGCATCCTGGAGTACGAAATACGAAATTGAAGATGATTGTGTCAATGTAACGGTTCGATGGTCGCCGTGGGGGTCTATGACCAAGTGGGTTATTGGCCGTATTGTGCCTTCGGAAGCGGGTATAATTCAGCTATGGGTAGTGCAGCAGCGCCGCCTGGAACTGTTGCATACGGAAACCAACTATTACAGCGGCCTTAGAAACCGCCTGATAGAAATTGTCGATGAATTGGCGCCTGCGGGGAAACCGATGCGGGATATTATTGGCCGCCGTGAAACATGGTTTCGCTACAGTATCCTTAACAGCCACAACCAGCTGCAGGTGCTGGAAGAATGGTTCTCTCACCGTCAGTGTTTACAGGATTCGGAAAAAAGGGAGGTAAGGGTACAGGAAATTGAAACGCTCAAAAAATTTCCTCTTCCGCCGCTGGATGTTCAAATCCATGAACGGAAAAGTCTGGATATAAAAAGCTTTGGGCATCCCTTACCGGATAGTTTTTCACGCAGTTAGAACTTCCCGAAATAAGGCAAAGTTTTTTCAGGCGATCCGAAGAATGGTATTTTTGGAGGTGCCCATCGTTATCATTTTTCTCCACACGGCTATACCAACTTCAATTCCCGGCGTAATATAAAGTGCACCTCTAAAAAACTCCACTGAATCTTCCAGGACTTGGGTTCCGAAAGAAACTTGGAACTGTTATACTGATTAGCATGAAACGAAGAGAAAAAACTTTATTCGATGAAGATTTTCGCCTGTCAGAGTTGAGCAACAAGGGGGACTATCTTGAAAAGCTCGATCAGGTGATTGATTGGGAGGTTTTTCGCGGTCCCGTGGAAAAAGCCATGCGAAAGAATCTACGAGAGGATGGCAAGGGACGCCCTCCAAACGATGCAGTGTTGATGTTCAAGACACTGATTCTTCGCGAGTTGTACCAGCTTTCCGACGACAGTATGGAGTATTACATACTGGATCGCTTGAGTTTCCAGAGATTTTTGGGCTTGAATCTCTGTGATGATGTGCCGGACGCAAAGTCTATATGGCATTACAGAGAGCAACTTACCCGGAATGGAGTAGTCGAAGAGCTTTTTGAACTTTTCTATCAAGTGCTTGAAGAGAAGGGATTAATAGCCGAAAAGGGGATAATCGTGGATGCCAGTTTCAAAGAAGTGTCAGTGCAACGTAATAGCAAAGAAGAAAATGCCAGAATCAAAAACAGTGAAAAGATAGAGGAATGGAGCGAGGACAAGCGTCGTCAGAAGGATACAGATGCTCGTTGGACGAAGAAGAACAAGAGGAGTTATTTTGGCTATAAGAATCATATGAAGGGCACCTCTAAAAAACCCATTTAGTTCTTGACTCGAACTTTTCCGCCGCTACTGCGTTGTCAAAATGCTCACGTAGCCCAGCTACGCTCCGCTTTTGCCGCCTTGTATCGACAAAAAATT
>MUIB01000135.1 GCA_002084135.1 Spirochaeta sp. LUC14_002_19_P3
GGTGAAGAAAATGAAGAAAAGAATAACTTAAATTTAGCAGTTTTTTAATAGACAAGATGTCTTAATTTTAGGTGGTCTTAATAGCGGAATTTCACTGAATATATGGGGAAATATAGGGGAAATTGGGTTAACTGAGTATATTATCTTTAGCTAAATTTTTAGGTGGAGTGATAAACTATTCCATTCCCTTATAGTCCAGAGAGTGACAGTTGCATGCAAGCATCGCAGTGAGATTTACAGTTACGGGAAAGAAAGTACTCATTATCTTCACAAAGTATCATCTCATCCTTATCACTGGTGGTGCTTACTTGCACGACCAAAACCCCGATCTCGCACTTTGTTGGCATAACGTTTATGAATGGCTCAAAAGTTGGCTCAACAAGCAACCGGCAAGTGCTGCTGACAATCTCTTTATCCTGCATGATTTCCTTGAACTACTAAAAACAGAAGGCATGGGACCGCCAGCAACAATTTCCCATGAGGCTATTCTTTCTTATTCTTCGGCGAGACATTTAAAGGAAAATGTAAGTGCCCTCATTGGAAGGGTTGAAAAAAGCGTGAAATGGGAAAATCTAGTTAAAGAGGATTATGAAAAAAATATTCCAAATAATCGATGCTCTTTATACGCTGAACACTATGGAAGAATCGGAATAAACCTGCTTGGTGGCGCCGCTTGGGATTCGTGGTGCCCGGGAATTTTTGTCGGCTTTGTAATCGATTATGAGGATTATAACGTTAAGCCGCTAATACCACCGAGCCCCGACTGCTCTATCATTATTGATTTTTGGGAAGAGCACCACGACACTTATGTTAAACACAAACTATACCATGCTATGCTTGAGGAGCTTGAAAATCGTGTGTCTATACTTAATAAGGAACTTGCAAGTCGTATGCCGGATCCAGACATAGGCTGGGATTTTCACAATCACCTTAAGGCTGATGACGATCCAAAAAATTTATGGCACCCGATACATATCCGTATGCCAATGCTTGAGCTTTTTCGCGGGACATGCACCTCCGAGGAGCAAGACGAACGCTTCATTGAAAAAGTATCTGAAGTTCTGCTGATTATCAAAGACTGCAAGCCATTTTGGGAGCTGCGATCCGTCCTAAAAGGGTAAAAAATAGTTGAAAAGGGATAACTTCAATAACAAACACTCAGTTCTTTACGGCCAGAAGACCATCGATTTCAGCCTCTTGTACGGCGACCGGAAAACGATGGAAATTGCTGTACACCCTGACAGTACGGTTACCGTCAAAGCACCCGTTCAGTCCGATATTGCAGTGATAGAAAAAAGAATACTACAGCGGGCCCGTTGGATTCTCAAACAGCTGGATTACTTCAAGCAGTTTAATCCAAAAACACCTGTTCGTTGCTACGTGAACGGCGAGACGCACCTGTACCTTGGAAAGCAATACCGCTTGAAATTCGCTAGAGGCACGGAAAATGCAGTGAAATTGTCCCGTGGCTTCTTTCATATTACTTGCCGGAACGAGCCAACTCCCAATGCGGCCAAAACGCTATTGAACCAATGGTATGCGGAAAAGGCACAGCTTCAATTTGCAGAAAGCATGGCTCGCTGCTGGCAGAAATTCCATGGTTTCGGCATGGATCAGCCAAAACTATCCATCAAGCGAATGCAAAAAAGATGGGGCAGCCTTTCAGACAAGGGCACTGTAACCCTCAATATCAACCTGATAAGAGCACCGAAGGAATGTATTGACTATGTTGTTACGCATGAACTGTGCCACCTGAAATATCATAATCATAGCCCAGAATTTTATAAGCTCCTGGGCTCTGTTGTTCCGGACTGGGAGAAGATAAAACATAGACTTGAGCTCAGTATGGTGTGATTGTGAAAGGGGGGTGATTTAATGCGTATAGAATGATGCGTATGAACGTTCAAGATGCCGCCACCCAGAGCATACAGTTTTTATTCCATCCCAGTCTGACTGCCACTCTTGAATATCCTTTTCCAGGAGGAACATTTTCCCGGCTGGCAGAAAACAGTGAAAAAAGGACATTTTTCCTGAATCAAGGTTTGACAAACCAGTTTTTAGAGGGATCCTAGAGCTTTATTAGGGATAGAGATAAAATCTTATCCCTTTATTCCTTATTAGAAGCGAGAAGAAATCTAAACAGAGGCAAAAGACATGAATGATGCATTGAAAAAACTGTATATAAAATTTGAAAAAGAGAACCCAGCCTTATTGGCAAAATCCATGAGCTAACAAACCCGCTATATCTTAGAATACCAGATGAAAAAGAATATATGAAATCACAGAATAGAGTTATGTTTTTTGGCCAAGAAACCAATGATTGGTCTTCACAACATGGAAAATCTATTGAATCCCTTTTGGATGTGTATAATCGCTTTTTTTGGACTCAAAAAGATGTTTATGAAGATGGAAAATATAATACTACCTTCTGGCGGTATATTAGAGCTGTCGGAGTAGTCAGCCAATGGCCTTCAATCTGATTGGCTCCCATATAAAACTCATTTTTAGTCTGCAACAATCTGCGGATAATTCAGCTTGTGCGTTAAACATCCTCTGCCTTTGGCAGTACCCGCACCGCACCCTTGTCGGCACTCGCGGCCAAAAGCGAATATGCTTTTAAGGCATCGGAAACCGGCCTGTCGCGTTTCGGTTTCCAGGCTCCCTGTCCTTTAGCATCTTCTTCGGCGCGGCGGCGCTGGAGTTCCCCATCGTCCAGGCGGACATTGATAGCCCGGCGGGGAATGTCTATATCAATGGTATCGCCATCGCGAATCAGGGCAATGTTTCCTCTCGAAGCCGCCTCC
The DNA here is from genome assembly GCA_002084135.1 of Spirochaeta sp. LUC14_002_19_P3. Taxonomy (GTDB): domain Bacteria; phylum Spirochaetota; class Spirochaetia; order DSM-2461; family DSM-2461; genus UBA2779. Next base: position 2,805 of record MUIB01000135.1, read on the forward strand.
GGTGAAGCGTGGCCAATGGAGAGCCCGGAAGTGCCGCCGGAGAAGCGTCCGTCAGTGAGCAGGGCACATGCCTTGCCGAGCTTCATGGATTTCAAATAGCTGGTAGGGTAGAGCATCTCCTGCATACCTGGCCCCCCTTTGGGACCCTCGTAGCGGATAATTACCACATCCCCGGCGATAATTTTCCCGCTGAGAATGGCCTCCACCGCCGCATCCTGAGAATCGTAAACCTTTGCAGTACCGGAAAAAGTGTGAATAGAATCATCAACGCCTGCGGTTTTCACTACCGCGCCGTCTTCGGCCAGATTACCATACAGAACCGCCAAACCGCCGTCCGCTGAATAGGCATGGCTCACATCGCGGATACAGCCCTCGGCGCGGTCTGTATCAAGTTCTCTGTAGCGGGCGGACTGACTCCCCATAACAAGATTGCGTACGCCGCCCGGTGCCGCCCGGTAAAATTCCTGGGCCCGCTGTGAAGGCCGGGAGGCTATATCCCACTCCTTCAGGGCCTCGGCCAGCGACTCAGCGTCGATGCGCCCCGCTTTTGTATCAATAAGCCCGCCGCGGGCCAGCTCCCCGAGAATACCCGGAATGCCGCCGGCACGGTGCACATCTTCCAGATGGAATTTCGCGCTACTGGGAGCCACCTTGCAGATACAGGGAATTTTGCGGCTGAGAGTATCAATATCGGATAGGGTAAAATCAACCTCCGCGGATCGCGCCGCCGCCAGAATATGGAGAATGGTATTGGTGGATCCCCCCATGGCTATGTCCAGGGCCATGGCATTGGCAAAGGCCGCCTTAGAGGCGATGGCACGGGGCAGAACGGAGTCGTCATCCTCAAAATAATAGCGTTCGGCCAGAGAAACAATGAGCTCCCCAGTCCTGTCGAACAGTCCGGCCCGCTCACTATGCGTGGCCAGAACCGTCCCATTGCCCGGCAGTCCCAGCCCCAGTGCCTCCACCAGGCAGTTCATGGAATTAGCGGTAAACATTCCGCTACACGAGCCGCAAGTGGGACAGGCCAGATTTTCCACCCGGTTCAGTTCCTTATCGCTCACAGAATTATCTCCGGCCATAATCATTGCGTCGATTAAATCCAGGCTTTTTTCATCGGTTCGCCCCGCCTCCATTGGGCCGCCGGAAACAAACACCGTGGGAATGTTCAGACGCAGTGCCGCCATGAGCATACCCGGCGTAATCTTGTCGCAGTTTGAAACACACACCAGGGCATCAGCGCAGTGTGCGTTCACCATATATTCCACACTGTCTGCAATAATTTCCCGCGAAGGAAGAGAATAGAGCATCCCCCCGTGCCCCATGGCAATACCGTCGTCTATGGCAATGGTATTGAACTCCGCAGCGAAACATCCAGCCGCTTCAATCCGCCGCTTAACCCGCTGTCCCACATCGTGGAGATGGACATGCCCCGGCACGAATTGTGTGAACGAGTTGGCAATGGCGACGAGCGGCCTGCTCATCTGTTCCTCGGTCATGCCGTTGGCCTTCCAGAGTGCCCTGGCTCCCGCCATTAAGCGTCCATGCCGACTTGTCGCGCTACGAAGTTTTTTTGCCATTTGGATAAACCTCCTCGAAATTATGCACCTTGTTATTCCCGGGAATATCAAACATATTTCGGATGAGAACATCCGGGAGAGTGTTGAGCGGTTTTAAGAGCTTCATCGTGTCAGTATAGCCGTGTATGAGTTTTTTTTCAAGATTGGAGCGCGGCTTTGTTAGGGCAATCCATAATAAATCTGTCCATCCCTCGCTATTTTGAGAAAAATATTGGCCATGTCTGTAAACTCCTCTCTGTCAATGTAACTTAAGGGCACCTCTAACAATAATTGTTCTTTTCTGCAATCCTCTTTTGCCAATACGTGGGCATCGTGGAGGCTGTGCGCTTCTTTAAGATGGTGTTCGGTACGGTCTATATAGTAGCTGTATCCCAGCAGATCGTCCCGATGCTGATAGTTTTGTCGTTTCAGTGATTCATAGCGGATATCCAGGGCCATGGCTTTGGCTTGGAGAAAGA
>MUIB01000011.1 GCA_002084135.1 Spirochaeta sp. LUC14_002_19_P3
GTTATCCGCCGCTTTTTCAGCATACTTGTTCTTTACCCGGTAATCTGCGGGTTTGTTTGAAATAACCGAATAAGGGGGTACCGAACTGGTAATCCACACATTGCCGCCGATAACCGATCCTCTGCCGATAGTGGTTTTGCCGCCCAGAATGGTAGCCCCGGCGTAAATGGTTACATCGTCCTCTATCGTGGGATGGCGTTTTTCCGCGGCCATATTCTTGTCCACGCTGAGTGCCCCAATGGTTACTCCCTGATAGAGCTTTACCCCATTGCCAATAACCGATGTCTCGCCGATTACCACTCCGGTTCCATGATCGATAAAAAAGCTGTGTCCAATAGAAGCGCCAGGATGAATATCTATGCCGGTTTTGCGGTGAATGTGTTCGCTCATCATGCGGGGAATAAGAGGTATCCGCATCCGGTAAAGCTCATGGGCAATACGATGACAGACAAGTGCCTCAACCCCTGGGTAGGAAAGAATAACTTCCTCCAGACTCGCTGCCGCAGGATCTCCCATGTAAGCCGCCTCCACATCCGCCATAAGCCGCTGCCTGATATCCGGAATCAAAGAGAGTAAATCCAGTGCCAGAGCTTCAGCCCTCTGGGTACAGCCGCCCCTGTCAGTCTGAATTCCATCCTGACGGGAGGCAAATTCAAGACTGCGGGATATTTCAACGGTAAGCTCCCTCGCCAGCTCGCTGGTTTTGGAACCTATCGTATAAGGAATAAGGCTGTCTTCCAGTCTCTCTTCTGCCTGAAAACCGGGAAAAATGAGGGACTCCATGGAGGTTAGAATCGCAAAAACCCCTCGGCGGGAAGGCAGATTCGGTCCGCAGATATGGTTGATACCCCCAAGACTATGATAAGAGTCTATGATATTCCAGTTTATCCGAGTAATGCGGGATTCCTGTTCAGCACTCATAACAGCATTCTATTAAACAAATTGTAGTAAGGTCAAGCTGTATCTGTGAAGAAATATGGATACTTTGGAAATACTGGTATACAATGGCTCCATGAACGATGATAAACTTACATGGAAAAGGCTTAGCAGCAAACCTATCTATGAGACGCGCATTTTCAGTGTCCAGGAAGTGAATAAAATCTTCTCGAACGGAGACAAAGCCAATTTTGTTCAAATTGAAGCCCCTGATTGGGTAACCATTATACCCGAGCTGCCGGGAACTGGCGAAAACCGGGAATTCCTGACTGTCCGCCAATACCGCCACGGCAGCGGAAAAGTTGGAATGGAGTTCCCTGCCGGCACAGTAGATCCCGGCGAACAACCAGCCCGTACCGCGGCCAGAGAGCTTCTGGAAGAAACCGGCTATACAGCCGCCGAACTGATAAAAATCGGGTCAGTAAATCCCAATCCAGCCTTCATGACCAATACTACCTACACTTTTCTCGCCCGGGGACTGCAAAAAGTCGCCGACCAGAATCTGGACGAACATGAATATCTGGATGTTCATACCGAAACGTATAAAAACCTTATGCGCATTATAGGAACCGAAGAATATCACAGTGCCATAACCGTACAAGCCTGGCATTTTTATCTTCGCTATACCGGAGATATTGGATAAAAGCCCAAAAGGGCAGACAGGTGCTCCCGAAGAATGTAGGGCACCTCTAAAAAGAAGCAAAGTTTCTTTTTATACTTTCGCTGCCTGGGGTATCAAGGTAGCACGCACCGCTTGTTCTTCCGCTTTTCAGTAGCCGGATTCCCCATCGGGGGATTTGCAGTCGGGTCTTAAGCGGCTGGTTTCTCCGAGATATACAGGCTTAACTGGTTTTCTGCCCCAGCCGGTAAGCATAACCCGCACTATCCGGGGTAACATGCCCTCTATAGCTGGTTCCTGGGCACAGAAGAGTGGAGTGCTGTTGTAATCAGACCGGGATTCTCTTAGGGCTGAAGCGGCATTTTTTTGCTTGAGATCTGCTGTCTGAGTGAACTGAATGCTGATAATGTCTTCAATATCCAGATTATTCAGGCTGAGGATTTTCTCTAAAAGCTGTCCCACGGCTTCGGCCATGGCCTGAGATTCATCCCGGGATTCATCGATGCTTACCGCACCGCGGACAGCAATTATTGTCTTCTCCATCAGCCTACCTGAGTAGACAGCTTCTGACCGCCAAGAATATGGGCGTGGAGATATTCAACCTCCTGCCGGCCATCGGGGCCGTTGTTAATGACAATCCTGTAGCCCTTTTCACTGAGTCCCAGTTTTCCGGCCACTTTGACGACGGCCTGAAAAAACTGACCTGTTTCTTCAGCTGTCCACTCGCCGAGTTCGGCGATGCGGGCAATTTTCTTTTTG
>MUIB01000074.1 GCA_002084135.1 Spirochaeta sp. LUC14_002_19_P3
ATTTTCCAGGTTCTGAATTCTGCCTGGGAATATCTTCAGGTGAATACTGAAACCAATGAATTCATTTTGAATTCATAACGTAAGGATACATTGATATTTTAGAAATTTAACCCTATGCGTCCCAATCATGCTGAATAATTTTTTAAGGTTACAGTGTAAAGGAGACGCGCTATGCCGCAGGAAGCCTTAAAGCAGGATATGATTTTTGGTCTGATGGAATACCAACAATCGGTATCCGCCGTATGTCGCACGACCTTTTTGAAATGGGGGTGCTGTGATGACTGACAATGGAGATAATAATGAAACAATTCGCAGTGTTTCACAGCTACTACGAAAAAACTATTACATTCCGGCCTATCAACGGGGGTATCGTTGGACAAAACAACAGGTGATTGACCTGCTTGATGACATTGCAACTTTTATCCCGAAAGATATTGATAACAGTGACGAAAAAACCTGGTACTGCATTCAACCCATAGTTGCCCGCAAAGTCAAAATAAAGAATGATGATGGAACAAAGCACAAAGAGTCGTTTTTCGAATTGATTGATGGCCAACAGCGATTAACTACGATCTTCTTAATAAATCACTATCTCAATGAACGGGTGAATGCGTTAGATCCTGAGCCAGAACCTACAATCAAATATCAGACAAGGGAAAACAGCACTGAGTTTCTTAGGGGTTTAAGTGTTGGTAATGACGGAAATCTAATTCATAAAGAAAATATGGATTTTGAAAAAAATATTGACTTCTCCCACATGTGGCAAGCATACAGTTGTATTCATAATTGGTATACGGAAAAGAGAGAGTCTGCCGATTTTGACAAGGGACAGTTCATTTCCAAGTTTTATCACTCTACAAAAGCAATCTGGTATGAACCAGTTGTTCACGGTGATGGCCTTGATGACTCCATTGCGATTTTTACCAGGTTGAATATCGGCAAGATACCTCTGACAGATGCGGAATTGATTAAAGCGATGTTTATCAAACAGTCAAACTTTTCGTCAAGTGAACTAAGCGAAGATGATAAGCGGGAACAGTTTAAGATTGGTCTTGAATGGGATCGAATCGAAAACGACCTTCATGATGCTGCATTCTGGTCTTTCCTTACGCCCGTTTCCTATACACCGGAAACCCGTATTGACCTTCTTTTTGAGCTGCTCACCGATATGCCTAATGAAAATGAAAGCTATAGCATTTTTCGAATGTTTGAGAATGAATACAAGATGACATCACCAGAAGAAGTACATTCGACGTGGCGCAAAGTAACAGAAACTTTTGAAACATTGATAGAATGGTATCAATCACGAGAGCTGTACCATAAAATTGGTTTTTTAATTGAAGCAGGCACTACCATTAAAGATATTTTTAAACGGGCTCAAGGCAAAAAGAAGTCTGCATTCATCAATGAGTTAAACAGCCTGATCAGTAGTCACATTCCTAAAAATTTCGATGCATTCGATGAACTCGACTACAACAAGGATCGTAAGCACATAAAGAACGTCCTCCTGCTTCACAATATTCAGACATTGCTTAACAATATCGAGGAAACATCACGATTCCCATTTGAACGCTATAAGGGAAATAAAAAAGGGTGGGATGTTGAACATATTCACTCCAGGACTGATCCAGATGCATTTCCTGGTGGAGTAGAAAATCAGCGTGAATGGCTCGAAGAATCTCTAGTTTATGTGGATGAAGAGCTTAATGCCAAGATTGAAGCTATTAAAGATGACCCCGAATTGGATGAAAAAACATTTTTAGATCATGCAAAAGAGGTTTTGAACCAACTTGCCGGAACTGAAAAGGATGATGATTCAACAAAAGATAAACTTGGCAATCTAGCACTATTGGATGCATCGACTAATCGCAGTTATGGCAATGCGATTTTTCCGGTAAAACGAAGCCAAATCGTTGAGCGCGAAAAAACTGGAACCTTTGTTCCTGTTTGCACAAAAAATGTTTTCATGAAACTCTATACAGAAAATGTGAATAATCTCAAATTCTGGGGAATTGAAGATCGTGATAAATATATGAAGGACATTAAAGAAACCTTGAAAATCTATATTACTGGAGGTAAGACGCATGGCTGATATCAATACGAATTTTGAAAAGATGACATTTTTAGAGATGCTCAAACAGCATCCCATTGAAATCCCTATGATTCAGAGGGATTATGCTCAGGGCCGTGAATCACAGAAAAAATTGTTCGACAACTTTCTAGAGGCACTGAAGAATGCCGTAGATAAACCACCGATTGAGCTCGATTTTGTGTACGGAGATATAAAAAACAATAAGTTTCATCCTCTCGATGGTCAGCAACGCCTCACGACACTTTTCCTGCTTCATTGGTATGCAGCAGCATGCAGCAAAGAGCCTAAAGCCCATGCAGAAATACTGAGCAAGTTTACCTACAGCACCCGTTTAAGCTCACGAAAGTTCTGTAAGAAAATTTTGAAAAACATTGATGGATATAAATCGTCCAAAGAACAAATTCCAGCAGAGTGGATTGAAGACCAGTCATGGTTCAGGGCTGCCTGGAAAAACGATCCTACCGTTAGTGGAATGCTCCGTGCACTTAATGCGATTCAGGTACATTTTGCTGACATCAAAGATGGGCTTTGGGAGAAATTGAGTGAACATACTAAACCCGCAATATCATTTTATAAAACAACACTGGATAGCATTGGCCTATCGGATGATCTGTATATTAAAATGAATGCTCGCGGGAAGATTTTAAGCCCTTTTGAGAATCTGAAGGCACAGATTGACCGAAAAATCGAGAAAGAAAAATGGGAAGAGAACTTTGAACTTACAGATAAATTCAATCACCTCATTGATACAGAATGGACAAATCTTATCTGGAATTCATTCGGAAAAGAAAAATTCGATCAATCTTTCATTCGGGTTTTTGCCAATATAGCTGTGTATGCGATAATCACCACTAGTCCTAATGATGAACCAGCAGAAAAGATCAGCGATGATATCGCTCCACTCATTGATGATTCAACCAATCTTTCGATAGAGCATATTTCGAGGAAGGTTTATGAGGTGCTGTATGGCAGTTTTCATGGACTGTGTCAGCTCAATAATAAACAACTGCATGCAGATGGGGTCAACTGGTTTGAAATGCTTGCCGATGAAACTATCTCAATATTTCAATGCATAGGCGAACCGAAATTAAATCCAACTCCGCAGCAATGGCTTCTATGCTTTGCAATTTATGAATATGCACAAAAGAACCACAAAAACATCATCGAAGAAAAATATTATATCTGGTTGAGATTTATAAGAAACATTATTCAGAACAGCGATTTTGACCAGAACAGCGATTTTGACCTTGAAAGGTTTGTTGGTGCAGCTCGTTTTATTCACAGTATGGCAAAAGGGTGTAGCGATATCTACACTTTTATTGGCCAATTAACTTATGGAAATGAAGGATTTGCATCTGAAGCAGTGAAACGAGAGAAGCAGAAAGTGGAAATGATTTCAAAAGATCGTGATTTTATGGAGATTCTGCATTGTTTGGAAGATACAGGGTTTTGTTATGGAAATTTAACATTCCCGTTTTATTACCTAGAAAACACTACTGATGTATCGGATCCAAAAGTATGTTTAAACCATGCATTAAACACGATTAATAAATATTTCCGGGAAGGGATGACAGATATTCATAGACGTGCACTTCTAACAGTTGGCGATGGTTCTTACTATTGCAACTATTGGTGTTCGTGGCTTCATGCTGCAAATGGGGATAAGTATCGGCTTCTTACGGATATGGATGATTTACGTGGTTACATTTTTGATGATAAGTTATTGGCTTCATTTTCTTCCTATTTCGATCTTCTTAAGAAAAAAACACCGAATCAATTGATTAAGGCTTTTGACCATTCGGACAAAGAAGACTGGCGTTACAAACTAATCAAAGATCCAGCATTGCTAGAAGAATCAGAAGAGAAGTATTTAACATTTTCACTACCTGACAGAAAGTGCTATCTAATTCCAAAGTCTAAGGTTGCAAACAACGACAAAGGTAGAAGCAAACTTATTGAAGTTGGGACATGGAATGAGTAATAAACGATTCAAAGCCTAAGGATGCCTATTTGGCCGCTTCCCCAGCCTTAAAATTGACACCCCGGGAAGCTGGCCAATTTCCATCTCCCAGACGAAATCCGCCGCAGCTACCCGGCAAGCCGGTGCTGGCAAATGGCGGCACATGGAATACCATTGCCGGTTAGCCAACGGATGATTCCGAGATGGCTCTCTGCTCATTGCCCCCCGCGCATCCTGGAGATAGTTCTATAGAGGGGCAGGCCGTTCCTCCACAAAGCCGCCCTCCCTCTGGCAAGCCAGCCCCCAATAATCCGTGAAAGCAAAAAATCCCTATACTTTTACCCAAACATGCGAATAGGCTGCCGGGTGGATTCCAGGACATCCCGCCACAGGGCACTTTCACAGTCCACCTTTTTCCGTTCCCTTGTGGCCATGGGTATCGGGACATGGACCAGGGCATTGTTCCACTGTCCTATAATGCAGCCGGTTCGACCGCACATGGCGGCATGAACGGCGTTGGCACCCAGGCGGGCACAGTAATGGGCATCGACCGGATTGGCGGGTGCTGCGCGGATAATGTAGCTTGGATCGATGTATTTTATGTTGACTTCCCGGCCCTGTTGCCGCAGGTAATCGCTGATTCTTTTTTTCAGGAATTCGCCTATATCGTTGTAGAGTTTATTGCCCGAAGCGTCTTTAGCGGTATCGGCACCGGCCAAATGCTCCTGTCCGGCACCTTCGGCTACCAGAATAACGGCATGGTGCCTCTTATCCAGGCGTTTTTCCAGATTTGTCAGCAGGCCGTTTTCCCCTTCAAGGGTAAAGGGTGCTTCGGGAATAAGGCAGAAGTTTACATCGCTGGTACTCAGGGTGGTATGCGCGGCAATGAAGCCTGAATCCCGTCCCATAACTTTTACCAGTCCAATGCCGTCAGCGGCACTTTTGGCCTCAACATGGGCGGCACTCACGGCTTCAACGGCCTTGGACACCGCAGTATTGAATCCAAAAGACTGGTGAACAAACATAATATCGTTGTCGATGGTTTTGGGTACACCGACACAGGCAATTTTCAGGTTGCGCTTTTCAATTTCATTCATTATGTCCAGGTTTCCCCGCTGGGTGCCATCCCCGCCAATCGTGAAAAGAACGTTAATGTTCATCCGCTCCAGGGCATCCACAATGGGCTCTGCATCGCCATAGCCCCGCGAAGAGCCCAACATTGTGCCGCCCAGTTTATGAATATCGTCAACAATGTCCGGATCCAGCCTCATGGGAGGATAATTAAATTCCGGCCTGAATCCCCTGTAGCCGTAGCGGATGCCGTTGATGCGCTCCACGCCGTAGAAGTACCACAGGGTACGGGTAATGGAGCGGATAACATCGTTCAGCCCGGGACAAAGTCCGCCGCAGGTAACAATAGCGGCATTTACATGGCTCGGCGAAAAATATATTTTTTCCCTGGGGCCGGCCTCTTCCATCATCCATGCCGGATCGTAATCCGTGCCAATGGACGTTGCGAATGAGGTGTTGGTACGGATGATATATTCATTATCGCGGGTAAAATTGGCGATGGAGTCGCCTCGCTTGGTGGAGTATTCCCGCGGCGAATTCACCTTGCAGGTGCCCAGCTTTTGTATCCTGAAGTCGAAATTTTTTAGTTTTGTCATAATGGGTTATTGTGACAAAATTTGACGTGTTGTGCAAGGTGTATATTTTTACTTTTCAATGTAATCTGCGGGGCAGAAGATCGGAAGGACGGCACTAGTTTGGAGGTAATTTGTGCATTGTTTGAGGTGCTCTTGAGTTTGTGCCTGCTTGATTGGGCTCGGGTGGGAAACAAAACAGGCGCGTTCAGGGACCGCCCCGGAACGCGCCTGTTAGGGGGCTTGCGCCCCTAAAAAAGATTTACTCAGCTTCCTCAAATGCCTTGATAATACTATCGCCCAGATAGTCGGAGATGATAACCGGGAAGGGATAAGTGGAGAAATCAGCGGGATAGCCCTGGTCGGTTTTTTCATAGAGGGTTATGGTAGGGCTGGTTTCTCCCTTCAAGCTGATGCGGGCGAGTTCCTGGCTTCTGGAGGGGGCACTTTCGGGGAAGCCGGAGGCGTTTATGGCGGTAAAGCGGCCGACGAGTTCGTTGATTTTGGCGGAATCCCAGGCTTCGCCATTCTGATCCTGCCAGTTGGACTCTTCATCCTTGTTCAGGGTAGTGGTGAGCTCATCGGTACTGTAGCTTATTTCGGTTATGGTGCTGGTGTTTATTTCCATAACTTTTTTGCTCCGGAAGGACTCAGGTTCCTGGGCGAGGGTGGAGGACAGGGTGCCGCGGATGGTGTAAACGCCTTTGTAGCCGGGAAAAATAACGTAGTTGTACTTGTTTGAGTCGGATACTTTGCCAAGATGAAGCTCCCGCAGTAAATTCCCGTCTTTTAAGCCTTTAATGCTGTATCGACCTTCTTCATCGAGTTCGTAGCGGGCGTAGCTGCCAGCCTGGGATACGAGGTCGATTGGCTTGGGGGCGGAGAGGGTTTCGAGTATGCGCTCTGTAAGCGTGGCATCGGCGGGGTAGCCGCCGGAGAGTGTCCATTGCCCGCCGCCTTTTTCCATTTTAACGATTTCACCGTTTGGGGTATGAACTTCCAGGGCGGTAAAATCGTCGATGGAGAGTTTGGGAATGGCGGGCAGGGTGTAATTAATGTCGCCCCGTTCGCGAAAACTGATGTAAAGAATGCAGCTCAGGGCTATTGCTCCGAGTACGATGAATTCCCTTAGGGTTTTTTTCGATAAATTTTTTATAATGCTGAGGTTCATTATTGGGTCTCCTTGCTGAATAGTGTTTCTATGTATTTGCGGCGCGAGAGCCCGCGTAGCCAGACGAGTATTCCGCACAGTATTACGATAATGGGAAGTCCGGCGATGTTGAATCCTTTCACAATGCGCTTAACCGCAACAGAAGTTTCCTTGAGCGGGCTGTAGGTTTGCCCTTTGCTGCGCATTCTGGCGTAGTCTTCCCTGCCACTGAGGGTGTCGATAAGGTTGAGAACGAAGGCGGCATTGCCGCTGGTTCCTTCGGGATCGAGTATGTTGTCCTTCAGGAGGGCACTGCTGCCGATAACGAATATTTTACCGTTGCCGGATGCTCTTTTGGCCGTTTCGGCATCGGCCTGATCGGACTTGAAGGTGGAGGTATCGGCCTCATCGGATTCTCCTTCTTCAGGCGGGGGAGGGGAGGGAACGGCCTTGTCCTTGAAGTAGCTTGTCATGGGGCCGGCGGCATAGGCGGCACCGTTGAGGGCGAGTCTTTCATCATTGCCGGGGGGGTAGATGCTTGTTGGGTCGTAAAGGTTAATCTGATCCCGCATTTCCCATGCGTTCGGCGATGATGTGAAGAGCACCTGCGGTGCTGTACCGGAGGCCGCTTCGGCGTTGATGGTAATGGGCGAGCTGTTGAGCAGCAGCAGCCGTTTAATATTGCCCATTATAACGGAATTTTTGTCTATGTCGTCTCTTTCAATGAAGGGCGCAAAGTAGTATTTAATTTCCTCTAGGCCGCCGCTCTGATCCTGATCGGTTGCGGCATAGCAGTTTTCATCGAGGATGTAGCTTGTTTCCACGGTAAAGCCGTAATGCTCCAGAAGCGGTTCCAGCCCGGTGTTGCGGGGCAGGTAGCTTGGCGGCTGCTGATAGGACTGATAGCTGCGGGAAGGCTTTATCATGGTGGTGGCATCGATGAAAAAGGCGATGGAACGACCCTTCATAAGGTATTGATCGAGCTGAAAGAGCTCCCATTCGGTGAATCCGTTTTCGGGGCTTACAAGCAACAGAGTGCTGATGTCTTCGGATATGCCTTCGGACAGGGTTACTTCGGTAATGTCGTAGCTGTTTTCCAGCAGGGAGCGGAAGTTGTTCATTCCGGGTTCATTTGGGTTTTGCGCACCGCTGTACTGGGTAAGCGATCCGTGATCGGAAACAAAGCCGATTTTCGGATTCACCCCGGCCAGGGCATCTATTACTCCGGGGAGGGACTCGCTTAGGGCGGCTGTGTCTTCAATGTCGAAACCGCCGAAAAAGTTGCGTCTGAACAGGCTGATGCTGCGGGCGGCGTCTCCACTGCCGATAACGATACCGGCGTAAACTTTTCTGTTTACCGGATTTTCCCTGGTTCCGGATTGCAGGTTGAGAGCGGGAATATTGTACTCTTCGGGTGCTTTGTCTCCGGCTGCAAGATTGTCCGGGTTTATGGTGCGGAAGTCTAGCCGTCCGTAGTAGCGGCGGTTCAATGTTTCTATTTCGCGGGCTACTTCTTCGGGGTAGCTTGCCAGAGAAGCATTTACCTCCCCGAGGGCATCGGAGTAATAGAGCCTTATCGGCACATTGTTTTCCAGCGCAAGGATGGCACTGGTTTTATCGCTCATTCTTTGAATGGTGGAGGTAACGGTAATTTCCCGGTTTTCTCCAGCCCCCAGCACCGGAATGGTTTCAATGGCATCGCCCTGAATAAAAACCATGCCCATGAAGGCATTTACCAGTTTGACTTCATCGGCTTCCACTCTTTGTATTTGTATGGGAAAGATGCCGTAATTCTGAGCTTCAGTCCTGCTGTTCAGGGAGGCTTCCGATTCCTCCCCGCCTTCGCTGCTGATGATATGAATGGAATAGTTAAAAAATTTATTCCCTTTGAGGCTGTAGGCTTCCAGCAGATCGCTAATTTCCTGCTCCAAATTGTTGTACGGTGTTGGCAAATTTTCGGACAGGAAGGCTTTTATGGTAAGCGGTTCCTCCAGTTTGGAAACAACCGCAATGCTGGCCTCGGAAAGAGAATGGATGCTGTTGCGGGTAAGGTCTATGCGGAAAAAGAGGGTGGAAGCCGCGCTGTTTACGAGAAAGAGTACGGCGGCGTAACAGAGCCATTTTGTCCAGTTGAGTTTCATTGTATTCCTCCTTTTATCGGTGCTCGCGATTGATTATCCACGCCGCATAATGGGAGAGGAATATCATCGAAGCGAAATAAATTATGTCCCGGGAGTCGATAATGCCCCGGCTAATATTGGTAAAGTGATACCCTGTGCCCAGATTCTGCAGGAGCTGTCCCAGCCCGGAGGGTATGAGTACCAGCATCCTGTCTATAATGGAAAGGAACAGGCAGATGACTGTGCCGATTATAAAGGCTACAATCTGATTATTGGTGGCCGAGGAGGCCAATAAGCCTATGCCAATGTAGGCCGCTGAGAGAAAAAGTGCTCCCAAATAGCCGCCAATTACCGGCCCCCAGTCCAGCTCGCCCAGAAAACTGATAAAAACGGGATAGGAAAGTGTCGGCAGAAGCATGCAGCCAACAAAGAGCAAAGATGAAAGACTTTTTCCGGCTATGACATCTCCGGTTGTTACCGGCAGGGTGCCGAGTATCTCCATTGAGCCACTGCGGTACTCTTCGGAGAATTGCCTCATGGTAATGGCCGGTATGGTAAAACTAAGGATGAGCGGCATAAGCTGGAAAAAGCTGCGCAGGTCGGCCCGTCCGGACAGGAAGAAGGTGGAAAAGAAAAACCACCCGGTAATGAGTAAATAGAGTGTAAGCAGTATGTAGGCACCCGGAGATTTCAGAAAAGAGGAGAACTCCCGGCGAAAGATGGTGCGTGTTTGATTCAGCTTCATTTGGCTGCCTCCGTTGTGAGTTCCCTGAAGATTTTTTCCAGGGATTGTTTTTCCTGAACCATTTCCATAAGAGTCCAGTCGCGGCTTTTAATTGCACCGTAAATGCTTTCCCGCATGTCGGAAGCGCTTTTTACTTCCACTGCGAGTTCATTTCCTTCCGCACTGATGCCGCATTGGTGAACCCCGTTTACGGCTTCAAGAACCGATTGAACCTCTGCGGACTGGGCATTCTTCAGCCGCAGGCGCAGGGTGCTGTCGGAGAGGGTGGATTTCAGCGAGTCGGCGGAGCCGTCTGCGGCAATTTTTCCCTTGTTGATAATAACAACCCTGTCGCAGGTGGCTTCAGCCTCGCTGAGTATGTGGGTGGAAAAGATGATGGTTTTCTGTTTTCCAATTTCCCTGATGATGGAGCGAATTTCGGCAATCTGATTGGGATCCAGTCCGCTGGTGGGCTCATCCAGTATAAGGATGGGCGGATCGTCCATCAGGGCCAGGGCAAGCCCTACCCGCTGACGGTATCCTTTGGACAGGTTGCTAATCGGTTTATGCATAACTTCACCGATGCTGCAAAGCCGTGCCAGCTCCTTGAGCCGGGAAATTTTGTTCTGGCTGCTGATGCCCCGGACATCCGCTATGCAGGACAGGTAGTCGTATACTAACATGTCCGTGTACAGGGGGGCCGATTCAGGCAGGTAGCCCATAAGTTTCTTTACGGCCAGAGAGGCTTCGGTTACATCATGCTCGTCAACCAGGATGGTTCCCGATGTTGGCGGCAGGTAGCCGGTCATAATGCGCAGGGTGGTAGACTTGCCCGCACCATTCGGCCCCAGCAGACCAAGTATCTCCCCCTGGGGGATATCGACACTTAAATCGTCTACTGCCAGTGTGGAGCCGTATCGTTTGCTCAGGTTCTGAATTTTTATCATATATCCTCCATAATAATGCTGGTTCTTGCCATGGCGATTCCCTTCGGTGAATTGTAAGGACTGGGCTCACGATGACAAATTGATTTCGGCCTCTTCAAAAATTATGAACCAACTACGGGGGCAAGGCACCCCGCATGGAATGCGTTAGGGATTGGAGGGGCGCAAAGCGGCCTGCCAAAGGCAGGCGGAACCCCCGCAAAGCCCGCCCTGCCGCAAAGCGGCGGGGAACGCCCAAAATTTTTGGATCGGCTTTTATACTGATTATAAACTATTGATTTTCCGGTTGTAGTGCAAGCCTTTTTTATGAGTCTTTCAAGATAGTAATGCAGAAGTAATGAAATACCCTGGTGTTGTTGACAAAGCATCCATTTTCTGTGTATAAGGAGGTGTTATGTTAGAGAAGTTAACGGAAACGTTTTCCGGTGTAGTCCGGCGTTTCTCCGGGAATGCCCGAATTAGTGAGAAAAATATCCGCGAGGCGGTTGAAGAGATAAAAACGGCTCTGCTGGAGGCCGATGTAAACTTGCGGGTGGTCCGCCGTTTGGTGAACCATACCATAGAAGAGGCTCTGGGCGAGTCTGTTCTCAAATCGGTGAATCCCGGCCAGCAGTTTGTAAAAATTATTCATGATCGGATTGTGGCTCTGCTGGGCGATGCTGCGGCGGGTTTGAATCTGCGGGGGCCGGATGTTGTTTCGGTTATCCTTATGACGGGGCTTCAGGGTTCGGGGAAAACTACGACAGCGGCGAAGCTTGCCGGCAGGCTTAAGGGGGAGGGCCGCCGGGTTTTAATGGCAGCGGCGGATTTAACCCGGCCCGCGGCAGCGGATCAGCTGGAAATTCTGGGGAAGCAGCTTGGCGTTGCGGTTTACAGGGAACAGAATTCCAGGCCGGAAAAGGTGGCCCGGCAGGCTCTGAAGCTGGCCAAAAAAGAGCAGTACAATGTTCTTATCGTGGATACGGCTGGCCGTATGCAGGTTGATGCCGATTTAATGAAGGAAATTGCGCGGATAAAGGAAGCGGTTGGCGGAGATGAAATTCTGCTGGCGGCGGATGCTATGACGGGTCAGAATGCGGTGGAAATAGCGAAGAGCTTCGATGAGGTATTAAATCTTACCGGTATTATATTGAGCAAATTCGATTCCGATGCCCGCGGCGGTGCGGCCCTCTCCATAAAGAGCATTATCGGCAAGCCGATAAAATTTATCGGTACTGGCGAAAAAATTACAGACTTGGAGGTGTTTCATCCTGAGCGCATTGCTTCCCGTATCCTGGGTATGGGAGATGTTGTTTCTCTGGTGGAAAAGGCCCAGGAAGTTATAGATGCGGAAGATGCGGAAAAGCTGCAAGCCAAAATTATTAAGGCGACTTTCACTCTGGAGGATTATCTGGTTCAGATTGGTCAGATGAAGAAAATGGGCACGATGAAGAGTATTCTGGATATGATGCCAGGAATGGCGATTGATGAATCAAAGATTGATGATTCCCGTTTGGCAAAGGAAGAGGCAATTATTCAATCCATGACCTTGTCAGAACGCCGGAATCATTATATTATAGGGCTTCCCCGGCGCAAGAGGATTGCAAATGGTAGCGGAACAAGTATCGCGGAGGTGGGGAAGCTGTTGAAAAACTTTGATAAATCGCGCAATATGATGAAAAAAATGGCGAAGAATAAAAAGATGCAGCAGAGTTTTATGGAAAACATGGCTGGTAGTTCCATGATGTAATCACTAAGGGAATCACTAAAAGGAGATATTTGAGTGAGTGTAAAAATAAGACTTAAAAGGATGGGAGCCAAAAAACGGCCTTATTACAGGGTTGTTGTTATGGACTCCCGAAAGCCCCGGGATGGGCGAACCATAGACGAGGTGGGTGTCTATCATCCCATTGAAGCTGAGGCCAGGCAGTTTATGGTTAAGGAAGAGAAGGTAAGGGAGTGGCTGAAAGTGGGTGCACGCCCTACTCCAACGGTTAAGCGCTTATTGAACCGTAAGAGTATTACAATCAGTTAATTATTTATGGAAAAAGATCTTATTGAATATATTGTTAAGCCCTTGGTGGATAAACCCGATGAGGTTGAAGTATCCATGATAGACGGCAAAAGTTTAACTATCTGGGAATTAAAGGCCGCGGAGGAAGACCAGGGCAAGATAATTGGCAGGCAGGGACGTATAGCCAAGGCGATGCGGACTCTTTTAAGTGCTTCGGCTAAAGACAGTAATAAGCGGTTTGCCCTCGAAATTCTCGACTGAACCAGAATCCCTCATTGCGATAGGCTCTGTACGCACCTCATTCGGTGTGCATGGCTGGGTTAAAGTTGCCAGCCATTCGGGGGAATGGCCGCATTTTTATGCTCTGAATTCGGTTGTTCTGGAAGATGTCCAAACCGGCAACAGGATTCCGTTTGAGATTGAGGGTTTTACGATGCATCACGGCGGCGGTATTCTGAAATTTGCGGGGCTTGACAGTCCCGAAAAGGCCAAAATGCTTGCCGGAAGGGAAATTCTCGCCGCCAGGGAATTTGCCGCACCGCTGGGTGCGGATGAATGGTATCTGAAAGATTTAACCGGGTTAGCCATGGTAACGGAACAGGGCGGTGAGTTGGGCAAGATTGTGGGAGTAATTGAGGCCGCCGATGATATTCTGGAGGTGCGGCGCGGGGATGGAAGCAGTTTTATGGTGCCTTTTCGCCAGCAGTTTGTTAGTGAACCGGATTTTGCGGCCCAAACCATTGTTCTTTTCGCGCCCTGGCTGGCGGAATGAAGTTTACTGTCTTGAGTCTTTTTCCCGCTATTCTGGAAGGCTTTTTCTCTGAGTCTATCATGGCAAAGGCTGTAGCACGGGGATTGCTGGATTATCAGCTTGTCAATATTCGCGATTATGCGTATGATAAGCACCACGTATGCGATGATGCTCCTTATGGCGGCGGTGCGGGCATGGTGCTCAAACCGGAGCCTCTGTCCCGAGCACTTGATGCGGTTGGAGCTTCCGGGAAGAAGGTTGTCTACCCTACGCCTTCAGGGCGGAAATTTAACCAGGAGATGGCGCTTAAGCTGTCGGAAGAAGATGAGCTGGTTATTATCTGCGGCAGATATGAGGGTGTTGATCAGCGTGTTATAGATATTTATGCTGATGATGAGATTTCCATTGGGGATTATGTTATTTCTTCCGGTGAAGTGGCGGCCATGGTTATTGTGGATGCCGTGTATCGGCAGCTTGATGGGGTTATTGCCAAAGAATCGCTGGCGGAAGAAAGTTTTACTCAGCCGCTTCTGGAGTATCCCCATTACACCAGGCCGGAAGAATTTCGGGGCTTAAGGGTTCCGCAGGTTCTTCTGAGTGGGCATCATGCGGAAATAGAAGCCTGGAGATTGAATCAAAGGGTGGAAAAAACATTGAAATATCGTCCTGAACTTTTGAGGAATCCGGACGAGAACGGGCACCTGTAATGGGTACCATTAAAATAGAAGGATTGAGCTATGGATATAATTAAAGCTGTTGAAAACGAACAGGTTAAGGAAAATGCTGAAAATTTTCGCATTGGTGATACAATTAAGGTTCACTACCGTATTATTGAAGGCAAAACCGAGCGGATACAGGTGTATGAAGGGCTGGTAATAGCCATTGATAATTCCGGCATAAGCAGAACCGTTACTGTTCGCAAGATTTCTTACGGAGTTGGGGTGGAGAGAATATTTCCCCTCCATTCCCCGCGGGTGGAAAAATTTGAAGTTGTGCGTCATGGGAAAGTGCGTCGGGCAAAACTTTATTATCTTCGCAACCGGATTGGAAAGAAAGCAACCAAGGTTAAGGAGTTAATTAAAAGCAAGAGCGATACTGCGGCGGCGAAAACGGGCTAACAGCAGTTTCAGTCCCGAGACTGTGCTGAAGGGCTGATTCTGTGTGCTTCAGGCAAAAGCCGCCTGCTTTGTACAGGGGTATTCTCAAAAATCTTCATCCGGGTTTAGTTCCACCTCTAAAAACCCCAGGGCACCTCAAAAAACCCATTTAGTTCTTGACTCGAACTTTTCCGCCGCTCTTAAGTTGTCAAAATGCTCACGTAGCCCTGCTACGCTCCGCTTTTGCCGCCCGACAAAAAATTTCTTCGTCAATTTCCTAATGCTGTTTTTTAGAGGTACCCTCTGGTTCAACGATAGTGCCTGTTTGCGCATAGGTGTCCCAGGATTCGGCATAGGGGGAGTTATGAATATCCTCGGTGAATTTTTCGACTGAGATTTTCTGACCATTTTCCAGAATGTACTGTGTAGGCTTCAGGCTCAGCAGACTGATGGCGCGGCCTGCCCCAACCAG
Source organism: Spirochaeta sp. LUC14_002_19_P3 (assembly GCA_002084135.1). GTDB lineage: Bacteria > Spirochaetota > Spirochaetia > DSM-2461 > DSM-2461 > UBA2779. The sequence continues at coordinate 14,947 of MUIB01000074.1, forward strand.
GGTTTTTCCATCCTGGCTGAATGATACCGCATTTATATTATTTCCATCCAGTGTTTGCAGCACTGTCCCACCCTTTATATCCCATAGCTTGATAGTACCGTCTTCACTGCCGCTGGCCAGTATTTTTCCATCGGGATTGAAGGCTACTGATGTTACCCAGCTATGATGCCCCTTTAAAATTCTTAGTTCACCGCCGTTTTTTACACTCCAAATCCTTATAGTGCTGTCCCAGCTCCCGCTGGCCAAAACTTTCCCATCGTATCTGAATGCCACGGATACGACAAAATCATTATGTCCGCGCAGTGTATTAAGTTCTTTGCCGCTTTGAACATCCCAGAGTTTAATGGTTTTATCCCAGCTTCCGCTGGCAAGCATTTGGCCGTTTGGGCTGAACGCCACAGAATTGACACTGCCATGGTGTCCTTTTAAGACATGAATTCCCCGCCCGTTGCTTATGCTCCACAGCTTGACAGTGCCATCATTGCCTCCACTAGCCAGTATTTTTCCATTGGGACTGAATGCCAGGGCTTTTACATGTTCCGCATGGCCGCCCAAAATCATCTTTATATTTCCGGTTTTTATATCCCAGAGCTGTATGTTGTTTCCTGCATTGATCGATGGGGTGATTGTGCCTGTTCCGCTGGCAAAAAATTGCCCATCGGGGCTGAATACGGCGGAATAGATATGGCTGCCACGAACGCGTAAGCTTTTCAGTTCTGCGCCGCTCTTGGCATCCCGTAGACTGATTGTGCTGCCCATACTCCCGCTAAGCAGGGTTTGCCCATCGGGGCTGATATCCATTGAGGTTATTGTGCCGCTATGGCTGTCGACATCCGCTATCTTACTGAACGTATTTACGGCTTCAAACCCCATCTGTTCAGCAAAAGAGGATATCTCTTCGGGAGACGGCTCCTGGGAGCTTTCCGGGCTCATCGTTTCTGCACTTCCAGTCTCTGCACTTCCGGCGCACTGCATCAATATTAATGCCATGAGGAGGACGAAGAGTGTAAGTCCTGCTTGGCGCAAACAATTTTTCCACATGGAAACCTCCGCTTGTGCTGCACGGTTGCCGCTTATTGTGCTTCCCGGCACAGGAAGTAAAAACCCGCGAATAGCAAGCCGGACGTGCACAGCGGCTGGCCGCTTACCGCTGCTTCCTTCCGGACCTGACGGGGTTAGGCGGCAGCCGCTAACACGGAACCTGCTAAGCGCGGGCAAACGGAGCGGGAGGGATTCGAACCCTCGGTACCCGGTTAGGGTACATACGCTTTCCAAGCGTACACCTTCGGCCTCTCGGTCACCACTCCAGCAGTTTTTACAGGATCGCTTTTGCGATCAAATCGGAGAGACAGGGATTCGAACCCTGGGTACCATAAAGGTACAACGGATTTCGAGTCCGTCCGATTCAACCGCTCTCGCATCTCTCCAAATATGCCCTAGAGGACTCGAACCTCTGACCTTCAGGTCCGCAACCTGACGCTCTATCCAACTGAGCTAAGGGCACGTGTGCCGGGATTTTATTGCAGTATCAAGAATAATTTCCTGATACTGCAACACGCGGGTAGTCCCTGTGCCCGCTGGGCTGTGATTGAGCTTGCGTTAGGGAAACTTGCTTCGTCCTCCCAATTTTCCAGCCCGGTAGGTGTTTCACCATATCAATGGCTTATACCCATGGAAGTATGAAACCAGCCCTAATCTGCAAAATCCGCATACTTAATACCGCTCCGGAGAGGGTGGGATTCGAACCCACGGTACGGTTACCCGCACAACTCCTTAGCAGGGAGCCCGATTCGGCCGCTCTCGCACCTCTCCAATTACATACAGGTGAAACGAATAGTTTCTTCGGAGGGGGTGGGATTCGAACCCACGGCAGGTTGCCCCGCACCGGTTTTCAAGACCGGCTCCTTAAACCACTCGGTCACCCCTCCTATGTAAGGCCTGAATAATATCCGGTATGTGCTATTGTGTCAATCGGTAGATTTTTACACCCAAATGCGTCTAAAATCCATCAATTTCTCAAGCATATACGCATTCATCCATCCCTTTGCCATACTCGTCCTTTAATATACTTCTCCCGCTATGATTGATCAAGGGCACCTCTAAAAAAACCCATTTAGTTCTTGACTCGAACTTTTCCGCCGCTCTTAAGTTATCAAAATGCCACGTAGCTTATCACTTTTCATTTTTCATTTTTCATTTTTCACTTTTCCCCCTTCATCCTTCATCCTTCACCCTTCCCCTTTGCCGCCCGACAAAAAATTTCTTCGTTAATTTCCTAAAGCTGTTTTTTAGAGGTACCCTCAAGGTGCTTATATCTACAGTATCCACGATTAACCCATTTTCTTCTTGACATAATCGAAAATTTCCATCTTTATGATAGCATTATGAAATACTTGTCATTATTTTTTGCTATTGGATTAACGGCTTTCACCCTTGGTGCACAAACGGTGCCGCCATCGGCGGGTGAGCTTCGATATCGTCTCTTGTCACCGGACTACCTGGGCGGCGGTGCCCATATGACCCGAACGGACAGTCCGCATGGGATTGCGCTCAATCCGGCCTCGGCGGCTGGCTTTCAGCGCATGGTGCTGGATGCAAGCTACTTCAATCTTCAGGGTTTGGGGGATATGAAGGGCATGGGGCATGCCGCCAATCTTGGGCTTGCCATTCCCACCCGCAGGGGGGTATGGACGGGAAGCATGAATTTTGTTGATACCAGTGCCTATGCCGAATCCGCCATGGATTTGGGTATGGCCGGGAGTCTCAATATCGCCTTTTCCAAAGAAATATACTCCGATACCTGGTTTGGCTTCGGCCTTGCCGGCGACTTAGGGCAGCTGGATGGTTCCCTTCAGGGCGGGGCTGCCCTGAACATAGGTTTTCTTCATTATCCCAAGAGTTTTAAGGGACTCAAAAATTTTTCCTGGGGTGGCAGTTTGAACGGACTGGGCTACCGCTACGGCAGTTCCAGCCGCGGATATTTCAATGCTATACCGGGCAATATAACACCATCCATGGGAATTGCCTTCGATATTATCAGCGGGGAAAAAGTGCGGCTGGCTCTGCGCTCGGATGTGCGAGCCCCCTCCGTTACCGATCTATGGTTTGGAATTTCAACTGATCTTTACCTGGGAAGCTCGGCGAGGCTGTCGCTGTCTTCCTCGCTTACCGTACGGGATGCGCTGGCCGGTTCATGGCAAACCCTTATTCCTGCGGCATCGCTGGGTTTCAATTTTAACCTGGGCGGGGCCAAAGAAGGGAAGCGTATCCAGACAACGGAGCTGGATGTCAGCGCATCGGCCGCGCCGCTGTACAATGGCGTATGGGCATTCGGCGCCGGCATCCGCCTGCCGTTCGGGGTGAAGGATACCAATCCCCCGGAGCTGGCTCTGGAAATTCAGGAACCCATCTACATATCACCCAACTACGACGGCACTCAGGATGAATTGATTATTCCCTATACCGTAAACGATGAACGCTTTATTACCACATATAAGTGGTACATTGCCGATTCAAAGGGCAGCGAAGTCCGCGGCTTTGTGAACAAGGATGAGCGGCCTGAAAATGAATCACTGCAAAATTTATGGGCAAGGCTGATAGCTTTAAGGGAAGGCACGCCCCTGCCGGATGTGCTGCGCTGGGATGGAATAACCCAAACCGGCTCCATCAGTGAAGATGGCGAATATGAAGTGTTTATCCAGTTCAGCGACGATAATGGTAACACCGTTAAGAAGGGACCATTTACGGTTGTAGTGGATACAGTGCCGCCAAACCTGGAGCTTAACAAGCCGGAGGGCCTGGATTTAATTTTTTCTCCCGATGGAGACAGCCATAAAGATACATTTCCCCTGGCCATGGAAGGAAGCGAAGAGCATCTCTGGCAGGCGGAATTTCAGGATGCGGCAGGCAATGCCGTTATATCCTGGGACTGGAGCGATAAGGTACCCGAAAAGCTGGACTGGGACGGCATTGATGAACTTGGTTCGGTTATCCCCGATGGGGTGTACCGCTATACGGTTCATGCCACCGATCTGGCTGGCAACAGCTACAGCGATGCCATTGAAGGCATTATTGTCGATACACAAAGACCGGAGATTGGCCTGAACATTAGCAAAGCGGTTTTTTCACCGGGAACAGCCAGTACAGTCTCATCTATTGAACTTAGGCCCGATATCCCCGTATCAGCCGGAATAGTGGACTGGAGTTTGGATATCATCGGATCGGATGGCCAGAGTAAACGCGTCTGGACGAGAACCAATATGCCGCAGGTGCCGCAAACACTGGTTTTCGATGGCAAAGGCGGCGGTGAGTGGTTGCCGGAAGGGAATTACAGCGGCAGGCTGAACATTGAGTACAGCAACGGCTACAAAACGACAGCGGACTCGCCGTCATTTGCCATAGATACCACCCCTCCGCAGGCCAAAGTTTCCGCGAACTGGAATTTATTCTCTCCGCAGGGCAGCAGCCGCCGCGGCACCGTTACCTTTAGCCAGGACTCATCGGAAGAAAAAACCTGGAGAGGCATAATTGTAAACAGTAAGGATGAAGTTATAAAAGAGTGGAGCTGGATTGCCCAGCCGGAGCCCTTCCTTACCTGGGACGGGCGCAGCAAGGCGGGACGGTTGGTGCCGGATGGGAAATACTATTACTTTCTCTCGGCCGTGGACGAGGCAGGCAACTACGGCGCATCGGACAAAGCCGAAGTTACAGTAGACACCAGCACCGCAACGGTATCCCTTACGGCATCTCTGGATGTTTTTGGTCCAACGGGCAATGGCCGCAAGGACGAAGTAAGCTTCTTTATGGGTGCGCAGGAAAAATCACCAATAGCGGACTGGCGTCTTCAGGTTACAGACTCTTCAGGCCGCGAGCGCATGCTGTGGACGGGCAAGGGCAATCCGCCGGAGGGCATTCAGTGGCGGGGAACGGACAGCCAGGGCAAAAAAGTAGAAGACGGCCCTTACACGGGTAAATTCACGGTGAATTATGTCCGGGGCGATGCAGCCGAAGCCCGCAGCAGCGAAGTAAGCGTGGATACTCAGCCGCCCAATATTACCATTTCCGCGGACTACACCCTGTTCAGCCCGGACGGCGACAAGCAGCGGGATGCCATTTCCATTAAACAGCAGTCGTCCCGGGAGGATGGCTTCGAGGCGAATCTTTATGACGCAAAGAATAAGGTTGTGCGAACCTGGCTGTGGAAGGGAACCTTGCAGTCCTTTGAGTGGAATGGCACCGATGCCTCGGGCAACACCCTTCCCGATGGAAGCTACCGCTATGAAGTGGCGGGGCTGGACAAGGCCGGAAATGAAACCCGCCGCGAGATTAAAAATATCCGCATCGACACCGCAGCGACACCGGTGTATCTCACTGCCAAAGAAAGCTATATCAAAGCCGGGGAAACCGATCCGGAGCGGTATCAAACCTTTACGGCCATTATTCCCAATCTTGAAGGCATGGCTTCATGGCAGTTCGCCATTGAAGATGAATCGGGAAAACAGGTGTATTCCCGCAGTGATGCCGGCAAGGTGCCCGCCCTGAGTTGGAATGGCATGGATAATAAGGGAAAACCCGTGGAAGGCAGCTTCAAAGGTGCGCTGATCGTTTCCTATGAAAAAGGCTCCCGCCCGCGGGCCGAATCCCGTGCGTTCATATCCGACGGCAGCCCCCCCGTTCTCAATGTAACGGTGTCTCCGCAGCCGTTCAGCCCCGACGACGACAATGTTGACGATGAGGCGGTGCTGAACCTTACGGTGGAAGACTCCTCCCGCATTGGAGACTGGAGCCTGGATATATTCGATACCCGGAACCGCAAGTTCATTACCTTCTCAGGCAGCGGACGCCCTTCAGAACGTATTATCTGGGATGGCCGGAGCGGCAAAGGCGAACTGGTTGAATCGGCTGAAGACTATCCCTTCATTCTCAAAGTTTCTGATATTCTCGGCAATTCCGCAGAAAAGAAGGGCAAAATTGCCGTCGATGTTTTGGTAATCCGGGAAGGAAACCGCTTGCGAATCCGCATTAACAACATTACCTTCCAGCCCAATTCTCCCGCGCTTACTCTCACAGGTGATGAAGGAGCAAAGAACAAAGCTGTTCTTAACCGGCTGGCGGAGATAATGAAAAAGTACAGCGGCTACCGCATTGTGGTGGAAGGCCACGCGGTAAGCCTGAAATGGGACAACCCCGCGGCGGCCAAGCGCGAACAGGACAGCATACTCCTGCCGCTGTCGCAGAAGCGGTCGCAGACTGTTGTTAATGAGCTGACCCGGCGGGGTATTGCCGCCAGTCGGCTTGTGGCAGAGGGAGTTGGCGGCAGCAAGCCCATTGTCCCTCATGGAGATACAGAGGAGCGCTGGCGCAACCGGCGGGTGGAATTCTACCTGGAGAAGTGATATTTTTCGCCCCCTGTCCCCCCGGTGCCGAGGTACTGCTGCGCGAAGAACTCACAGAATTCGGTGCCGGGGATATTTCGTCCGCGCCTCAGGGCGCGGGGTTTTCTGGAAATCTCCGCACGGCCTATCATCTTTCTCTCAACCTGCGCTTTGCCTCCCGGCTCCTTATGGAGCTCGCCCGCGCCGATGCCCCGGACACGGAAGCCCTTTATCAGCTTGCGCTCACGATTCCCTGGGAGGATTATTTCCCTACGGAGAGAAGCATCTCCTGCCGGGTAACTGGCGTACCCCGCGATAAGGATCCGCGTTTTGCCGCCCTGCGCCTGAAAGACGCCATTGCCGATCGCTTTATAAAAAACCGCGGCGCACGGCCTTCCGTGGACAAACGAAATCCCGATGTGCGCATAGAAGCCCGCTGGAACGGCAGGGAGGCCATTATTTACCTGAACTGGAGCGGGCCGCCGCTGCATGAGCGCGGCTATAGGCTGGATCACAGCGATACGGTACTGCGGGAAACCACGGCGGCGGCGGTTTTGGGGCTGAGCGGCTGGAAAAACATTGCAGCGGAGGGCGGCGGTTTTGCTGATCCTGTATGCGGGAGCGGCACTTTGCTGGCGGAAGCCGCGATGATGGCCATGAATGCTCCGGTGGGCGTGCACCGCAAGTGCTGGGGCTTTAGCCCTCTGGCCATGCACGATGAGACTCTCTGGCAGTCGATTCTGAACCAGGAGCGGATCCGTTACGGAGAGGCCCTGGAACGCCTGCCGATAATAATGGGCTTCGATGTTAATCCCGGCGCGGTTCGGATGAGCCGGGCAAACCTTCGCCGTGCCGGACTGCATTCCGCCGTAAGGCTTGAAGTACACGATATTCGCACCGGGAGGCCGAAATTGTGGCCGAAAGGCGCCCGCGGTTTAATTTGCGCCGATCCTCCTTACGGGCATAGGGGGGAAGAGGCCCCTGAACCGGTTTATAAGGCGATTGGTGAGGTATTCCGCGGTCTGGAAGAAGGCTGGCGGCTGGCTCTGCTGGCCCCGGACAGAAAAACCGCCGCGGCGAGTTTCCTGAAGCCGGAGAAAATTTATCCCGCTGTAAGCGGAGGAATGGACTTGGTTCTGGGCCTCTATGAACGCTATGGCAGGGATGCCGGCGGGACGGAAACCGCGGCCTTTGGGGAAAAATCGCGGCCCGGGGAAAAGCAGAAGCCGGTAGCGGAGGGGAGTGAAGAGCCTGGCGGCAGCGGGGTCAGCAAAAAAACGTATAAGACGGCGGACGCGGCCTCAGGAAGGGATTCGCAGCCCGGGGAGAAGCGGCAGTCAGAGGGCTATGAAGGCACTGGCGGCAGCGGGGTTAGCAAAAAAACGGATATTCAGATGGATGTTCGTGTGGATGCGCTTCGTAAACAGCTTGGGCGCAATCTGGACAGTTTGAGGAAATGGGCGGAAAAGTGTGGTGTAAGTTCTTACAGGATATGGGATACGGATTTGCCGGAGTTCAATGCGGCGGTGGACTGGTACGAAGGGCGCTGGTTGCATGTGCAGGAATTTGATGCGCCGGGCAAGATTCCTCGCGAGACGAGTCAGTGCCGTTTCGAGACGCTTCTGGCGGTGCTGAAGGAGCTTACCGGCTGTGCGGACGAGGATGTGTTCGTGAAGACCCGCAGGCGGGGGGTGCGACCGTATCCAAACCGGCGCGGCGGGACTGAGCGGATGATTATCCGGGAGAATCAGGTGCGGTTTTTGGTTAATTTTACCGATTATTTAGACACGGGCATTTTTCTCGATCACCGGCCTACCAGGGCGCTTATTCGCGGCTGGGCGGCGGGCGGCACGTTTCTTAATCTTTTTGCCTATACCGGCACGGCAACGGTTATGGCCGCGCTTGGCGGAGCGAATTCAACGATAAGTGTTGATGTCTCCAATACATATCTCCGCTGGTGCCGGGATAATCTGGCACTGAACCGGGCGGATGGCCCTCAGCATAAATTTATCCGCGCCGATGCGGTGAGCTGGCTAAAGGACACAGATGAGCACTTCGATTTAATTTTTATCGATCCGCCAACCTATTCCAACGGCAGCGGACGGGATGACTGGTTTGTTCAGGAGCATCATGGTTTGCTTCTCAGGCTGGCGATGGGACGGCTTAATCCTGGGGGAATGGTGGTTTTTTCGGAAAATTTCCGGCGCTTTGTAATGGATGCAGGGCTGAAGAGGGAGTTTAATGTTCAGGAGATTACCCGCGATACGCTGCATCCGGATTTTGCGATGCGGGCGCGTTCGCACCGATGTTGGAAAATTCTATTGCCATAATGGTATTTTTTTGCTATGATTGTTATATATGAAGGCCATAGTATCAATTTTATTTTTTCTCGGTCTGATGATTCTCTTAAGAACGCTTATTTATGCAATTCCGCGCTGGCGGAAAAAAAAAGGGGTAAGAGATGAACGAAGCGGAAGATAGTATTCCATCTCGAAACAACCCTGAAATGCCGTCTTACATGCAGGCGGATCAGAGAGGCCGGGATAGTTTTCTTTCTCAGATAGGGGTTGCAGACAGCGAAAGCCGGACCTTGTTCTATGATTTATGCGATATGGAGGATCCCTTTCCGTCTGTTGAGAAAGTGCTTGGAAAACTTCAGGCCAAATACCCTTCCATCAATGAGATGCTTGACAGTCTTATGAGGCAGTTGGTCAAGGGACGATGCGGACTCATTACTTTAGCACTGAAAAATGGTACTCTTCAAAAAGATCGAATCATACTTACCGAAAGAGACGATTTGCGATTTTGGTACTGGTATATTGAAAATGCCTGGTTGTCTACAACAAATTCAGATAGTACCTCATTTCCTACGGTGGAAGACTATAAAAGGATTAAAGGGTTTCCCGCAGACAGTATTTACAAGCTGACAGCGGAGAATATTTCCAGCGAATATGCCAGCCGTTGCGCACATGAGATAAAATTATGCTCATTTCAGTCGGCAAACCAGGACAGCCAACTCCTGTTGACACCAGCCTCAATTATGAGTATAGCCGATATTACCAAGTCTAGAATTCATCGTATGATAAAGGATAATTCTACGTTTAAGAATGAGTTAATCAGGTATCTTAATATAGTAGTTTCGGATTTTGAGAAATTAATTGCTGAGCCTGATGGCCATTTTTGGCTTCAAATTTGCAGGACAATTATAAGTAAACAGAAAAATTTCTACTTAAAAAAGATTAAAATTACTCAGGATATCATCCACAGTGTGAGTATTGTCCAGGCATTTATCCAGAATAAATTATCGGAGGCCGAGGATCATCTCAAGGAAGAAGAAAAAAAATCGCAAACATTAAAAGATATATTATTCGCTGTTGCGAAGCATGAAAAGCTTATTATGGGGTCGGAGGAATTTGTTAAGCAGTTTGAACCCTATGATGACAGATGGCCTGATTTACAAGCGGAATTCAGTAAGCGTTATATGACTGCGTCCGGGAAAAAGTCTCTTACTCCTGTTGTAATGGTTGGTATGGATTACCTTTATCGTGATAATATTTACATCTTGTTCAAATCTCTTCATAATACTGCGGGTTTTGAGCTGCAGAAGTATTATATGAAAAGATTTTCAGACTTACTGAGAAGTAGGAATAAGAGTAAATTTTTAGAGCTGTCCAGTGTTGAATTTTTTCGCCGCAGTATAAAGGACAGGATTATCAAAGACATGCCTGGTCTTGACATCCTGATGAAAAATCCCCGTTTGGTAGCGGACGGTATAATTCATTATGGTAGCAAAGTGCTGAAAAAGAACGATAAGGAACTTGTAAAGACCGTATTGGAAAGATATTTTATACCTAATACGGTTAAATTTAAGCCTTATGACGAATTATTTTCTTTAAGCCTGCTATCGCTGTTTGAAGATGCCTTTTCGCAGCTTTCCCTGTTTCATCGGATATTGATGCGTATTTCAGGTCGCTATAACATCTATCTCAAGCAGTATAATCCGCTGATTAACCACTCTGTGGAGGAAAATGTGCTGCTGGCAAAGGGCAAGAGGTTTGGTAAGAAAAAACACAAGAAAAAATTGGCAGCCAAGAGTAAGACTAAATCAAAGACATCCAGTATCGGAGGCAATACCGCACAAACTTCCTCTACTTCAAACAAAACAAGAGACAACCGTTCTCACAAAGTTTATTCCGCCAGACAGCGGGAAATGGCCTGGAGTGAGTTTAGCGATGTGTCCAGCAAAAAAAACTCCAGGGAGATAGATCATTATGCTGAATGATTTGAATCCAGTTTTGAAAAAGCTTGAAATGGAAATCCTTGATACCTGGAGGCGTCTTTGACTCCTCCGGACTGAAACAGGAAATCCAGCACCTGGAGTCTTTATCGGCGGAACCTGAATTCTGGGAAGACAGGGAAGCTGCTGAAAAAACGATGGCAGAGCTGAAAAAAATCAAGGTGAGAATAGAACCCTGGGATGCCCTGCTTAAGGAACTGGAAAACACAGCGGCACTGTTTGAGTTGGCTGTTGAAGAAAATGATGAAAGTTTGGAAGGTGAAATTCAGGGTTCTCTTGATACTCTTGCCGCATCTTATGAGAAGCTGAAACTCTTTGAACTGCTGGGAGAAAAGGCCGATCCGTTTTCGGCTTTTGTTACCATTCACCCCGGAGCGGGGGGAACAGAATCCTGCGATTGGGCAGCCATGCTCTACCGTATGTACGGGCGCTGGGCTGAACGGCACGGCTTTAAAATTACCCTGCTGGATTTACAGGAGGCTGAGGGAGGCATAAAATCCGTGGATATTGAAATTAACGGAGATTATGCGTATGGTTTGCTTAAAGGCGAAGGCGGGATACACCGCCTGGTGCGAATAAGCCCGTTTGATTCCGCCAGCCGCCGCCACACCTCCTTCGCGTCGGTTTATGTTTCACCGGTATTTGATGACGATGTATCCGAAATTGAGGTGAAGCCTGAAGACATCCGTGTCGATACTTACCGCGCTTCGGGGGCTGGAGGCCAGCACGTAAACAAAACTTCCAGTGCGGTGCGCATGACCCATCTGGAAACCGGCATTGTTGTGCAGTGTCAGAATGAGAGAAGTCAGCTTAAAAACAGATCGACGGCTATGAAGGTGTTAAAATCCCGTCTTTACGAATTTTATCGCTTAAAGCAGGAGACAGAACGGGCTGCGGAGGCGGCGGAAAAGAAGGAAATCGGCTGGGGGAGTCAGATACGATCCTATGTGTTCCACCCTTATACTATGGTTAAGGATTTGCGAACCCGGCATGAAACCGGAAATATTCAGGCTGTTATGGATGGTGATTTGGATACCTTTATTGATGCGTATCTTCGCTGGAACAATGGACTTTAGTTCATGAAATTTCATAAAATATTTTTACATGTATATTTTTTTGTATTTCTTCCTGCGGCATTGATTGCCGAAACGACAGGGGAAGCTCTTGAGGTAAAGAAAGAAGCCTGGAATGTTGGAGTGGCTCTATTTGATTCAGAGGAGAACGATCCTTCGCTTTTATCCATATCTTCCGTTTTGAGCCGACTTGTGCGGGATGAACTCTCACAGGCGGAAACCCATATACTTTCTGCGGAAGAAAAGATTTATATTGCGGAAAAATTTATTGAAGAAAGAGTACTCAAGCATATTCAAACCCTTGAAGGGCATTATAAAAGTCGGGATAATTTACTCTTTGAAGTTAATTACAACCCCGACAGTGCTGCTTCGGTTCGGAAAAATATTGAAAAGGAAAACAAGGCACTGGAAATAACCCGCAGTTTAACCGCAGCACAGATAGTTGTACCGGACTCTGTTAAAATTGTTTTTCCGGAACTTGGTGATGGTTCTTCTGTCTGGCCGATAAATGATATACATCCGGAAATTTTCCGGGAAAACAATAATCTGGATATTTTAATTGTTGGCAGTATTGTGAGAATCGAGGAATATTTCGGTATCGCGTCTTATGCCTGGACTCCAGCCGGTCAGAGGGTTTTATGGGAGGGGGCGGCCGATAATTCCGAACTGGCTGGTATCTCCCGGCTTATCGCTTCAGAAGCCTTAAGCCTTCTGCTGGGCCGTCCGTGGACATCGCTGAAGGTTACAGTTGAACCGCACAGCGGTATTATCAGTGTTAATGGAAAATTAGTGGGCGTTGGTTATTGGGAAAACAGGACCATCTTGCCGGGGGAGGCCACAATCGAAGTGAGTGCCCATGGCTATAAACCAGCTATCCAAATAGAAAAACTTGAGGCTGGTACACATAACAGTGTTGTAATTTCTCTGGAAAAAACTGAAATCCCTGAAATCCTTGTTAATTCGGAACCACCCGGAGCCGTGGTGCGCGAAGGGTCTCTGTGGCTGGGCACTACTCCGCTCTCGGTACTCTCCCCCGACAGGGTACTGCCTCTTACATTGGAAAAAGAGGGCTTTCGCCAGCGCACCGTACCTCTCGCACCAGATACCGAACGCCTCACCATTCCCCTCCAGCCTGTTACGGGAGACCCGGAGGAGAAAATGAAGGAAGCCAGGCGTAAATTCGACAATTCGGCGGCATGGTTTTCCCTTTCTTTAGCACCCACATTGATTCTTTTTGGCATAAGTCAAAATTACCGCAACATGTATAACAACAGTACCAATGCCGTGGATATGCAGACAGCCGATACGGCTTATACTGTTTCCAACGGAGTTGCATGGGGCAGTGTGGCGGTTAATGTTGGGCTGTTTGTCTTTACTCTGGTAAGATTGGCCAAATATCTGAAATCGGTTGAAGAGCTCACCGAATAACAGGATACCTATCTGACGGTAGACAAGTTTATGGTGTTCGCTTCAAGGAGGCTGCTTTACACCTGTTTGTACATCTGAAACTCCCTGAAAACCTCCTCGCATGCCGTAAGGCTTGCGAGGAGACAAAGCAATCTTCAAAATCGATGCTTCCAACGCTGCTGCTTAAGGCGGATTGATTAACTTTTTGATGCGACCGCTTTTTTAACTCTCTGTGCCAGTTCGGTGCAGCCTTTGCGGATAGCGGCAAAATCTTTTTCACGGGGAGTGCCCATGAACTCAACGGGTTCGACAAATTCCCAGCCTGGCTTGTGCCTGGCCATGAGCTCATCCAGTTCTTTCTGAGCCCCTCCAGACCAGCCGTAAGAGCCGAAGCGAAACACTTTGCGGTTAAGGAATTTCTTCTTGCACATTTCATCGAGTACGGCGTACATGGGGGGGAACATTTTGTACTCATAAGTTGGCATGGCCAGTACCAGCCCGGTTGAACTCCATGCGGAGGTGAGAATATCTCCCCAGCTGTCTTCCGGTACGCGGTGAACTCTAACTTTTACACCTTCGGCTTCCAGTGCCTCAATGGCCGGTTTTACGCCGAGTTCGGTGTTGCCGTACATGGAGCCCCAGATAACGGTTACTTCGTTCTCGCAGGGGCCTTTCTGGTAGTTCGCATAGCGGACAAAGTCTTTGACAATTTTCATTGGGTCTTTCCGCCAGACAATGCCGTGTCCCGGAGCTATAATTTTGATTGGCAGCGGGGAGGCTTTTTTTATGGCTTGCAGCACGGGCTGGGAAAAGGCCGCAACGATATTGGCATAGTAGCGGGTTGCTTCCCTCTCAAAGAAATCAATCTGCTCCTGAGTGAGCTGGTCGTCGTAGGGGGCATCGTCTATGGCCCCGAAGGATCCGAAGGCATCGCAGGGCATGAGAGTGCCGGACTTGGTGTCGAAGGTAGCAATGGTTTCCGGCCAGTGTACATTGGGTATTTCAGCGAAGGCGAGAACCCGTCCGTCGCCAAGGTCGAGGGTATCGCCATCGCCCACAGGCATAATGCTGCTTTCATCAATGTCAAAAAACCCTTTCATTAGCGGTATGGCTTTCTTGCTGGTTACAACAGTGAAATTGGGTCTGATTTTGCGGAAATTTTCAATCCAGCCACAGTGATCCGGCTCCATGTGATTCACAATAACGTAGTCGATGGATTCCGGATCGATGTTAATCTGCTTGAACTGTTCAAACAGGGTTTCCGGTACGCCATCCCAGCCGCATACGCCATCGACAATGGCGGTTTTGTTTCCACCCTTCACGATGTATGAGTTCATCGCAATGCCGTTTGGTATGGGCCATAGTCCTTCAAAAAGGATATCTTTCATATTGGCCGATAAACGAAAGATACCATCCGTAACAGTCGTAACATTCATATACTTCCTCCAAACTTTTATAGTATATTTTTAAAATTACTGGTATTTTAGGATGGATTCCATAATTGTTCTACCTTTTCTGAACTGGAATTTATCATTTTTTTTAGATTTTTAGGAGCTGCTGTTCAGGGGACAAGAGGATTTATGCTCATACACCGGTTTTTTTCCATTATGGTTCTGTTTCTCATGCTCTCTACCGGCCTTTTCGCCGATGGTGTATCGGATGTGTCCGGTGCTTCGCTTTTTCCGTGGTGGGGATGGCTGCTGCTGCTCTTCGGCTTTTGTTTTCTGCTGGGAATCCTCGCCGCGGCCGCAGGCATCGGCGGAGGGATTCTCTATCTTCCCATAGTGGGAACACTGTTTCCGTTTCATTTGGATTATGTTCGGGGTGCCAGTCTTATAACGGCGTTGGTGGGTACCTTGTCTGCGGCGCCCCGGCTGCTGAGCTGCGGGCTGGCATCGCTGCGGCTGGCTTTGCCGCTGGCTCTTTTGAGTTCCATCGGTTCTCTGCTGGGGGCGAATTTTGGCCTGTCCTTGCCGGGGAGCTTCTTGCAGCTTGGTATCAGCGCTATTATTTTTGCTGTAATAGCCGTGCTGATTTTTAACAAACAGACCGATTCCCCCGATACGGTTCCCGATCCGTTGGCAAAGCACCTGGGCATATCGGGCAGCTTCATTGAGAGCTCCAGCGGAATTGCTATTCACTGGAGTGTCCATCGGCTTAAAACCGGTATGGCTATTTTCTTCGTTATTGGTTGTTTGTCCGGTCTGTTTGGGATTGGTGCCGGGTGGGCCAATGTTCTGGTACTGAATCTTCTGCTGGGCGCACCGCTCAAAATTGCCGCTGCCACCAGCATTCTTGTTATTGCTATAAATGGTTCTGCGGCGGCCTGGGTGTATTTTGCCCAGGGTGCGGTGCTTCCGGTGATAGCTGTTCCTTCAGCACTTGGGATGATGCTGGGAAGCAGGCTGGGAGTAAAATTTCTCGAAAAAGCCAATTCATCCGTTATCCGCCGCCTTATTATGGTTTTGCTGACCGCCGCGGGTGTTCGTTTTCTGTTTTCGGGGCTTAGGGGGGTGTAAGTAAAATGGAAAAACTTACGGCGAAACTTTTTTACTGGCTTGGTACGGCTGGACTGATACTTCTTGTTTTAACCTTTCTTCTTTACGTGTTTGATTGGATTCCCCCGGCACTGTCGGCCACACTATCCGCTGAACATTGGGATGAGCCGATGCAGGAAGATTGGGATATGCCTGAAAACTGGCAGGACGGCGAGGTGCTGTCCCGTGCCGCCCTGGCCTTTCTTATCGCGATTCCGCTTCCTATTTTGCTGTTCATAGCGGCAATATGGTTTCGCGAAAAGAATGCTATTTATGCCTGTATTACTTTGGGAATTGTTATTGTGCTCATCGTGGCAGCGACTTCCAGCCCTTAAACTAAAGGGCACCTCTAAAAAACCCATTTAGTTCTTGACTCGAACTTTTCCGCCGCTACTACGTTGTCAAAATGCTCACGTAGCCCAGCTACGCTCCGCTTTTGCCGCCTTGTATCGACAAAAAA
>MUIB01000136.1 GCA_002084135.1 Spirochaeta sp. LUC14_002_19_P3
GTAAATGGCGGTGTAAATGGCGGTGTAAATGGCGGAGTAAACGAAATAATGGCCTATATTCAGATGAATCCCGGCCTTCGATCCAACGCCATCGCGAATGCTCTTCAGCTTCCCCAGCGCTCGGTTGAGCGTTACCTCGCCGAACTGAAGGAGGTAGGCAAAATTGAGTTTCGAGGCACGCCACGAAACGGAGGATACTTTTTGAAGGAAAAATAGTCGGGCATCTCTAAAAAACCCATTGAGTTCTTGACCCGAGCTTTTCCGCCGCTCTTAAGTTGTCAAAATGCTCACGTAGCTTATCACTTTTCATTTTTCCCCATTCATCCTTCATCCTTCCCTCACCCTTCACCATTCCCCTTTGCCGCCCGACAAAACTTTCTTCGTCAATTTCCTCAAGCGGTTTTTTAGAGGTACCCTACAAGTATTCAGGAACAGTACTCCGTTAAAAGTTTTCCAAAGTGGAAAGTTTCCAGCAGCCGTAGGCTGGTTCCTCGTAAGGGTGCGCCGCGATAAGAGCCTTCAGGGCACTCTTTATGCACCCTTCGGAGCAAACCATCTCCACTTTTACTTCCTCCACCTTTTCCAGCCGACCATGTTCCCCTATCACCGGACGGCTTCCCTTGAGAGGCCGAAACTGTCCGATACCCTGGCTCTGCCAGCAGCAATGCTCGTACTCGCCAATCTTGCCCGCGCCAGCAGTGAACATTGCGTCTGTTACGGCTTCCGCCCAGGCCGCCTGGACATAAAATGATATTCTGTACATAACATAGTTTACCCCACTCGCATAAATTTTGTAATAGTGCTATAGTAACACCATGAATCATAATGTCGCGATATTCTGGGATGTGGAAAACGTTAAGCCTTCAAGCTCCCGGAATCTTTTTATTCAAGGACTGTGGGACTATGCCGAGGGACTCGGGCGGGTGGTGGGTGCCTATGCCTATGCCGACTGGAGCCAGATGGGCTACCGTTCGCTGGGACCGGCACTGGCCTCTCTTCACTTTAACATGATCCATGTTCCCTTTCGGGGCAGGAAGCGGGACAAGAACAGTGCCGACATGCACCTTACCAACGACTGCCTCGATCTTCTGCGCTTTCAGGATCATATTGATATCTATGTGCTGCTCACGGGCGATAGCGATTTCCGGCCTTTGGTAATGAACCTCCGCAAGGCAGGCAAACTTACGCACATTGTCTGCGATATAAAAAACGCCAGCAACGATTTGCTCCGGCTGGCAGACAGTTTTACCGATTTCCGGGACATGTACCCTTCCGAGGACGATGAGGGCACAGAGGACGATTCGGGACGGAAAGAAGGCACTACCTCCTACTCCAAAGAATACTGGTTTGAGCGCCTCGCCGAAACCGCCTCCATCCTTCGCAAGGACAATAAAGCCACCGATCCGGGCAATGTGAAGATTACCATGAAAAAACTGAACCAGGGCTTCGATGAAAAGGCCTTGGGCTACAAGCGTTGGGGCGAGTTTATCGCCGGGGCATCCAAAGCCGGTTTTGTCAACATGGAATCCGACGACCAGCGGGCGGAAATTCTGCCCGGACGAAAATTCAAGCAGGAAACCGGCTCCCTGCAAATCGCCTTAAAAACCCTCCATGAAACACTCACCGAAATGGACGGCACTGCGGAACCGGGTTTTCACCGCTACGGTGTGGTGAATTCCCGCCTTAAGGAAAAGGGCGTAAACACCAAAGCACTGGGATTCAACCAGTTCAAAAAGTTTGTCTCTTCCGCCGAGGCCCGCGGCCTGGTGGAAACCCAGGTAGAAAAGCTTAACAACTATGTAAAAAGGATTTAGCATGGCAATTCTGATTTCCCTGCTGCGGGGCATTAACGTAGGCGGCAATAACATTCTAACCATGCGGGAACTGACGGAAATTTATCAAAACCTGGGCTACAGCGGCGTAAAAACATATATCCAGAGCGGAAATGTTGTTTGCCATAGTTCTTCCGGCAACACAGAAGAACTGCGGCAATCTGTCAGTGCCGCCATCGGCGAGCGCTATGGATTTACCCCCCGGCTCATTATCATTTCCCTGCCGGAGTTGCAAAGCATCATCGCCGCCAACCCCTTTGCCGAAGCCGAAGGGGCACCGAAAAGCCTGCATTTTTTCTTCCTGGAGCAAGCTCCCCCCGCCCCGGACATTCCCCGCCTGGAAAGCCTTAAAGAACAAAGCGAACACTTTGCTCTTATCGGCAGGGTATTCTATCTGCATGCCCCGAACGGCATTGGCCGCTCAAAACTGGCCGCGAACGCTGAAACGGCCCTGGGCGTTCCGGTTACGGCGCGCAACTGGAATACAGTGCGCAAACTTTCAGCCATGGGAGAAGAAATTCAAGAATAGCCCTTTTTCTGACCTCTGGCGCGGCGAGGGTAATCCTTACTTAAGCGGTAAACCATGAAAACAGTACTTGTATTTGGAACTTTCGATTCTCTGCATCCCGGGCACCGCTGGTTTCTGCGCCGCGCTGCCGCCTTCGGCAACAGGCTTGTAGCGGCCGTTGCACGGGATGAATTTGTGGCGGCATGGAAGGGGCAGGCACCCTCAGCGGGGCAGGAGCAGCGGCTCACAGCTCTCCTGGAATCAGCTTTGGCCGATGAGGCCGTGCTTTCGGACGAGCAGGTGCACAGCTACAAGATTTTGCAGCGCATTAAGCCGGATATTGTTTGTCTGGGACACGATCAGCATGCCCTGAAGGAGGATATGGAATCCTATCTGAAAACGCACGGCGATTGCAATCCCCGGATTATTGTCCTGCCTCCCTGGCAACGGCGGCGCTATAGCTCAAGCCGGATAAAAAACACGGAAAGCCCGCAGGCGGACAGCCGTCTGAGAATGGCTATTCTCTACGGTCTTATGTTTCTCGCCATGGCGGCCTTCGGCTACAGCTGGGTGGCGGGAAAACAGGTGTCCTCCTTTTCGCCACCGGGAACACTCACATTTATCCGTGCCTTCTTCACCATGCTGGCCTATCTGCCGCTGCTTCTTGTCCGCTGGACACGCAAAGACAGAAGTGAAAAGAACTGGCTTAAAGGCCTGCTCTGGTGTTTCGCGGGAGGGCTGAGCATGGCCTGTTATAATATTCTCTTCTTCTTTGGACTGAATGCCGGGCTGGCGGGCAAGGCCGGGCTCATCGTAACAACCATGAACCCCCTCTTTACCTTTGCCATTACCAGCGCGGCTAAAAGAACTCCACTGCGGCGGCTGTCCATAGTTGGCATTATCCTTGGAATAATAGCCTGTGCCATACTGATAGAACCATGGAACCGTACCGGCACCGAGCTGGCGGATCCCGTTAATCTGATATTCATAGCCGCAGCACTGCTCTGGTCGCTGCTTACTATTAGCTCCCGCCAGGCCCAAAAACACCTGCGGTTCTCCGTTTACGCATTCAGCCTTTATACTTTTGCCTCCATTCTGCTTTTCCCCCTCGCCCTCCGTGAATCCGGTGCCGCGATATTCAGCGGGCCTCCTGTTTTCTGGATTAACATGCTTATCCTCAGCGTTGCGGTTGGTGCTTACGGCATTGGGCTTTACACCTATACAACAACAAAACTGGGTACCGTGCGCGGCAGTGCCTTTACCTATCTGGTGCCCATTTTTATAATCCTGTTTACCTGGACTATCCTGGGAGAAGTGCCACGGATAATAACAGTTTCAGGTGCAACACTGGCCATTTTTGCTTTTATGCTTATAAACGTTCAGAAGAAGAAGGATAGCCGATAGCATGAATATCCTGGGCATTGAAACAAGCTGCGATGAATGCTCCATCTCCGTCGTGCGGAATGGAAAAGAAATCCTCTCCAATGTTGTTGCCACTCAAATTGAGCACCACGCGCCATGGAACGGCGTTGTGCCGGAAATTGCTTCCCGGCTTCACGTTGAATGGATAGACACAGTGTGCGGGCAGGCACTTTCCCTGGCAGGCCTAAGCCTTGAAGAGGGCATTGATGGCATAGCCGTAACATCCCGGCCCGGGCTGATTGGTTCCCTGCTGGTGGGACTTTCATACGCCAAGGGATTGGCCTGGGCCGCGGGGAAGCCCTGGGTGGGGGTGGATCATATTATGGCCCACCTGTATGCGCCTTTGCTGGAGTACGATTTGGAATACCCCTATATCGGACTGATTGTTTCCGGCGGGCATACCATAATTTGCCGGGTGGATAATTTTGACAAAATCGAAGTGCTGGGCACAACAATAGACGATGCCTGCGGCGAAGCCTTTGACAAGGTGGCCAAGCATTACGGCATGGGATACCCCGGCGGCGTACATCTCGACCAACTGGCGGAAAAAGGAAGGGACGATGCCTTCCAATTTCCTCAGCCTTCGCTTCACAAGGGCAATCATTCCTATGATGTTTCCTATTCCGGCCTGAAAACCGCAGCCGTGAACCAGCTTGAACAGTTTCAAACGGAAGGGGCGGAAATCAATAACGAAAATATCGCCGCCTCATTTCGCAAAGCGGCCATAGACATGCTGGTGAACCGGCTTGAACGCGCCGTACACGATACAGGAATAAGGTATGCGGCCGCGGGGGGTGGAGTATCGGCCAACCGCTATCTCCGCCGGGTGCTCAGTGAAAAAAATGATTTTCAAACCTGTTTTTCATCGTTGCCGCTCTGCACGGATAACGGCGCAATGATAGCCGGTTTGGGCTACCATTATCTGCTTAAAGGAGAACAGAGTGCTTTGAGCCTCAATGCCCAGGCCAGAACCAGCGGTTTTCGGCGGAAGTATCCGGCATAAACCCATTTCCATTCCTCTCTTTTCCTTTGAAAAAGGCGCACAAACGGCCACCCGCCCCCTCTTGACCCATCCCTTCATATTCCCTACCCTAAAAACCGTTATGGCCAACAGGAACATCCGGGAGCAGGTAGATCTTATCCGCGAAGTATTTACCTATATTGAAAGATTCAAGGGATCTATCTTCGTTATAAAGATTGCCAACGACATTATCGATCATCCCTGCTTCCTCCAGCACACAGGCGATTTGGCTCTGCTGCATAAAGCGGGCATACGCACAGTTATTGTACCGGGTGCCCGGCGCCGTATAGACGAGGTACTGGAACGCTTCGGAGCGGCAAGCCAATTCGTCAACGGAACCCGGATAAGCGATCCGGCCGCCATTGACTTAGTGAAAATGGCAGCCTTCGACGTTGCCCACCGTGTTATGACAGCCCTTAGCAGCCATAAAACACCCGCCGTCATTGGCAACTGGGTGCGGGCCCGTAGCCGGGGAGTGGTAGATGGAGTAGACTTCCAGCGCACCGGATTTATCGACAAAGTGGATGCTCCGACCCTTACCCAAACCCTGAACCAGGGCAGCGTAGCCATTTTCCCCTGCGTAGGGCATAACGAAACAGGCCAGCCATTCAATCTTTCTTCAGACGAAATGGCCGGAGCTGTCGCGGCAGCCTGCGGAGCGCAAAAAATTTTTCACCTGGAAGCCCTGCCTGTTTTGAAAGTTCCGGAATGGCAAGTTCCCGAGAGCCTCAAAGTTCTCGAAGACGGCAGAATATTCCGAATAAACTCTGGCACCGTGAGCGACATTCTCGCTCTTAATCCGAAGCAGCCGGGCCGGGAGCTTTTATCCTGTGCCGCCGAATCCTGCCGCGGCGGCATTGAGCGCGTCCACATCCTCGATGGCCGATGCAGCGGTGTCCTGCTTCAGGAAGTTTTCTCCAACCTCGGCGTCGGCACCATGATATTCGCCGACGATTATGAATATATCCGCCCCATGGAAACATCAGACATACCCGGCGTTCTCGAAGTTATTGCCCCTTTGGCGGAAAAAGGCATACTCATTCCCCGCTCCCGGGAAGATTTGGAACAGCACCGTAAGGATTATTGGGTGTACGCCATGGACAGCGTTATACACGGCTGCGCCGCCCTCCACCCACGGGAAAAGGGCTGGGCCGAAATTGCCGCAGTTGCAGTGGATGCCCGCTACGCCCAGTTGGGAATTGGTGCCAGGCTGCTAAGCCGCCTATCCGAAGAAGCCTTGCAATTGGGAATACAGCAAGTATTCGTCCTTACCACCCGCACCGCCGACTGGTTTCTCTCTCAGGGCTTCAAAGAAGCCTCGCCAGCCGATTTACCACCGGATAAACTCGCGGTCTACAACACAAAGCGCAATTCACGAGTACTTGTAAAACAGCTTTCTTAATTGACCTCTGGCGCGGTGGAGTAATACCGTCCATACCAGGCAAAATGTTTAACTGCCTTGCTTTATGGCGCTACCCGCTGGCGGTCCCGGGGGAAGAGCGTCGCTTCCTTGATATTGGCCAGCCCCAGTATCTTCTGGGTAATCCGTTCCAGGCCAAGGGCGAAGCCGCCGTGAGGGGGGCAGCCGTACTTGAAAATGTCCATGTAGGCGCCTAAATCGGATTCTTTCAGGCCATATTTGGGCAGGGCCTCAAGAAGCATGGGATACTCGTGAATGCGCCGTCCGCCAGTGGTAATTTCCAGGCCGCGGAACAGCAAATCAAAACTCATCGTTTTTTGATCCCGGGGATAGGCATAAAAGGGACGCTTGCGGCGCGGAAAGTCGTTAATGAACACCATGGCAATGCCATGTTCCTTCTGTGCCCAATCGCAGAGAACCCGCTCCGCCTCAGGATTCACATCCATTACCCGCTGACCAGTGGTTTTCTTTACAATATCCTTCGCTTCATCGTAGGAAACAATGGGAATGGCATCGCAGGACTCCGGATTGGGAACATCGGCCTCCCATAAGCCCAGTTCCCGGGCATTATCCCTGCGGACGGTTTCAAAGAGATAGGCCATGAAGCGGCGCTCCAGCTCTATCAGAGGCCGTTCGGAGTCTATGAAGCCCATCTCTACATCCAAAGACACATACTCATTAATATGGCGGGGAGTTTCATGTTTTTCCGCCCGATAGGCATGGCCTATCTCAAAAACCCGCTCCAGGCCAGCGGCCACCATGGCCTGCTTGTAGAGCTGAGGAGACTGGGCCAGATAGGCTTTTTTACCAAAATAATCGAGAGGAAAGAGGTTCGTGCCACCTTCCGAGCCGCCGCCGATTATCTTGCTCGACTTTATCTCCGTGAATCCCTCCGAACGGAAAAAGTCGCCAAAAGCCTGAACACAAACAGCCTGAATGCGGAAAATGGCCAGCAGCTTGGGATTGCGGAGACTTATCATCCGGTTATCCAGTATGGCCCCGAGGCTCAGGCCACCGGGATCCTGATTCACCGCCACCGGCAAATCCGGCGCGGCCTGGGCCAGCACATTATAACTTTCCAGGGCTATTTCCGCGCCGCCGGGAGCCTTGTCGCTGGCGCGAACCGTACCCCGCGCACAAATAACCGATTCCACCGGCAGCGGAAAATCCGCATCGCTCACCAGCTGCATCTGCCCGGAACGATCCCGTAGCACAATGAAGCGCACGCCGCCTAAATTCCGTACCCGATGCACCCAGCCGCAGAGCTCTACCTGCTCTCCGGTTTTTGAAAATGCGTCTGCTATTAGAGTTCTGTTCTCGTTCACCATTTACCTGCTCTTTGCTGATATTTTAACACTGGCGGCGGGAATAGTCTACAGGGCACCTCTAAAAAACCCATTTAGTTCTTGACTCGATCTTTTCCGCCGCTCTTAAGTTGTCAAAATGCTCACGTAGCTTATCACTTTTCATTTTTCATTTTTCATTTTTCACTTTTTTCCATTCATCCTTCATCCTTGAAAAGATAGCACGGGATTCGCCTTTTATCTGTACCTGCCCCCCTACCCCACTTTTCACTCCAGCCGAAATTCGCTAAAGTTTGCCCTTATTATGGAAAGTTACATACTCGGCACCGGGGGAATGATGCCGCTCCCCAACCGCAATCTCACCTCCATGCTGCTCCGCCGTGAGGGGGAATTGTTTCTCTTCGACTGTGGAGAGGCCACCCAAATCAGTCTCCGTCAGCTCAACCTGAAGTGGAAAAAAATCTCCGTTATTCTTATTAGTCATACCCACGCCGACCATGTAACCGGGCTGCCGGGCATGCTCATGCTCAACGCACAGGTGGAACGCTCCGAACCGCTCATTATTATTGGGCCGCCCAAAGTAAAGGAATATGTGAATGTCAACATGCAGGCCCTGGATATGTACATTAACTATCCCATCGAAGTCCGGGAAATTTCCCGGCCCTCCGTGTCCCAGGAGGTTTACCGGAGCGAGGGCTACGCCATCCGCTCCTTCCCCCTGCGGCACTCCAAAGTTTGCGTGGGTTACAGCTTCATAGAGGAACCGCGCCCGGGGATATTCCACCCCGAACGCGCTCAAGAGCTCGGCATACCCCGCGGGCCGCTGTGGGGAAGGCTTCAGAAAGGCGAAAGCATTATTTTGGAAAACCAGCGGCGCATTGAGCCCTCTCAGGTAATGGGCGGGGCCCGCAGCGGCCGCAAAGTAAGCTATGTTACCGATACGGCCTGGATCGATACCATGCCCGCCGAAGTAAGCGGTTCCGATCTGCTCCTCTGCGAAGCCATGTTCGCCGAAGAGCATGCCGAAACGGCCCGCGAAAAGAAACACCTTACCGCCCGCCAGGCCGGGGAAGTGGCCGTAAAAGCCGGGGGCATCCGCCGCCTTGGTCTCTTTCATTACAGTCCCCGTTATACCAATCGCGAACTTAAAATTCTGCGCGATGAGTGTCGGCAGATTTTCCCCGAGGCCTTCCTTGCCCGCGACCGTATGCTTATTGAACTGCCTTTCCTGGAGGAGGGCACTGAGCAGAAATAATGCTGCCCCGATCCCCGGCACTTCACTTGGAGGCATAACCCGTGCTGCGCCAGAGGTCAATCTATGAAATTCCCAAAAAATTCAGGTTTATCGCGCATGGATTCGACTTAAAAGGGCTAATGAAGGTATTTTTTATTCAATTCTATGTAAAATTTTTTCCAGAGCCATAAAAATACCTTAAATCATGCCTGTAGTATGTTTATTCCGTCTTTTCCATGCTTGTGGAATTGCCATTTTTCAGAAAATTCCAGGCTGTTTAAAAAAAAATTATACTTTTTACTCAAAAAACCCTTGACAATGCTGTTTTTTCATGTTTTACTGTGCAAACAAGGAGTTTTTATGTACAAGAAATCTTTTACACGTTTTATTGCTATTGTCGGGTTTGTGGTGTTCGCGGTTAGTCTGTTTGTCGGCTGTCAGGAGGAGAGTGTTCAAACCCTGGTTTTCGGCGATTTGTCCTGGGACAGTGCGCAGATTCATAACCGTATTGCCGCATTCATTATTGAAAACGGTATCGGCGGCTATAAGGCCGAGTATACCGCGGCGGATACTCTGGTTACCATTAACGGCATTACCACTGGTGATATCGATATTGATATGGAGTCGTGGCATTCCAATTTCAGGGAAGTCTACGATAAAGCCATTGCCGCCGGCAGTATTGTCGATCTGGGGAAAAATATTCCCGATGCGCCGCAGGGCTGGTGGGTGCCGCGCTATCTGATTGAAGGTGAGGATGCTCTGGCTCCAGATTTGGAGAGTGTGAGCGATTTACCTCAATATTGGGAATTGTTCAAAGATCCTGAAGATAATAAAAAGGGCATTGTCTATCTGGGTGTTGCGGGCTGGGCCTCAACGAAGGTTTCCGAGGATATGTTCGCCATGAATAATCTGGGGGAAAACTACAACCAGGGAATTCCCGGTTCTTCCGCAGCTCTGGCCGCCACTATGGTTGGTGCTTATGAAAAGAAGGAGCCCTGGGTGGGATACTACTGGGCGCCAACGGCTCTTCTGGGCCGCCTGGACATGGTTCGCCTTAAAGGATCGGAATATCCTCCCGCAGATGTTAATATTCTGGTTGCCAAGGATTTGTCTGAACGGGCACCGGACGTGGTGGCATTCCTCAAAAATTATTCAACCACCATTGAGGATAATAACGAGTTCCTGGCCAAAAAAGAGGAAATGGACTGGGACGCGCAGGAAACAGCTCTCTGGTTCCTCCGCGAGAAAGAGGATGCCTGGACCCCCTGGGTGTCGGACGAGGTTGCAGTCAAAGTTAAAGCTGCCCTGTAATGGCTGGGGATGCCCCGGAAATAATCCGCGTCGAAGGACTGTGGAAAGTTTTCGGGAGAGACCCGCGCCGGGTATTGTCTGACAAGAACGGTTCCTTGTCAAAGGAAGAGCTGCGCCGGAAAACCGGTTGTGTCGTTGGACTGCGCGACATAAGTTTAACCATTGGCAAGGGAAAGTTTTATATTATTATGGGGCTTTCCGGAAGCGGAAAATCCACCCTTATCCGCACCCTTATCCGGCTGGTGAATCCCACATCGGGTAAAATTTATGTAAAGGGTCAGGATATTACCAAACTCACTGAAAACGATCTGCTGGATCTCCGAAAAAACACCTTTGGTATGGTGTTTCAGCATTACGGTCT
Organism: Spirochaeta sp. LUC14_002_19_P3; assembly: GCA_002084135.1. Lineage (GTDB taxonomy): Bacteria > Spirochaetota > Spirochaetia > DSM-2461 > DSM-2461 > UBA2779. The sequence goes on from MUIB01000136.1 coordinate 10,414, forward strand.
GCTGCCCCATCTTACGGTATTGGATAATGCCGCTTTTGGCTTGAAGGTACGGAAGCTGCCTAAAGAGCAGCAGAATGAAATGGCCATGCAGGCTTTGGAAACCGTGGGTTTAGGCGGCTGGGAACATTATTATCCCGACAATCTTTCCGGTGGTATGCAGCAGCGGGTTGGTTTGGCCAGAGCACTGGCGGCCGAGCCGGAAATTCTGCTTATGGATGAACCGTTCAGCGGTTTGGATCCGCTAATCCGCCGCCAGATGCAGGACGAGTTTCTGGAACTTCAGGAAAAGCTCCAGAAAACTATTGTATTCGTTACCCACGATCTGAGCGAAGCATTAAAACTAGGCGACCAAATAGCTATTCTTCACGATGGAGCCATTGCCCAGATTGGCACCCCGGAAGAAATTGTTACCAATCCCGCAGACGAGTATGTCCGCGAGTTTGTACAGGATGCCTCGCCCGCCAAAGTGGTAAGTGCCGGGAGCATTATGGAAAGCCCTGAACTGCTGCTGTACTCCTGGGAAGGTCCGCGCACGGCTCTTACCATTTTGAAAAAGTCCAATCGGCTTGGTACATTTGTTGTAGACAAAGAGCATAAACTTCTCGGAGTAGCCAACCAGGAGCGGCTGGAAAAATTTTTGGCCAGCAGTGATAATTCCGAAAGCAGCAAGCTCGGACCGCCAGTGGTAAAAGAAATTCCCGCGGTAAGGGAAGACTGCATACTGGAAGACTTGTTCAGCATGGTTCATACCAATCCCTACCCCGTACCGGTGGTGTCCGATACGGGCCGATTGCTGGGAGTTGTTAAAACAGACGATATTTTTGAAGCTATAAGCCCCCATGAATAATCTGAACAGCACCGTGGTGTTCAGATACCCAAAATTAGTTCTGGAGGAACTGATTATGCAAAATTTCCCTGAATTTTTTAGAATACCCTTAAAAGACTGGATAGACAGTCTTATGAGCTGGCTGCTCAGCAATGTTCAGCCGGTTTTCGATGTTATCGGCTGGATAATCCTGAAAGTGATGAAGGGCTTTGAATTTATCTTTACCATTATTCCCTGGTTTATTTTCATTCCTCTGATTGCCTTCATAGGCTGGCAGATGACAAAAAAATGGAAATTCGCTGCGGGAATAGCGGTAATGCTGCTCTTAATCGGCAGCTTTGGCTATTGGGAAATGGCCATGCAGACTCTCAGCCTTGTATCGGCCGCTGTGCTGTTCTCCCTGCTCATCGGCATACCCACCGGTATCGCCATGGCCCAGAGCAACCGGGTGGAAGCCATTATAAAACCGATGCTGGATGCCATGCAAACCATGCCCAGCTTCGTCTATCTTATCCCCGCCCTTATGTTTTTCGGCCTGGGACGGGTGCCCGCCATTATTGCCACTATTATCTATGCCGTGCCTCCGGTAATCCGCCTTACCAATGTGGGCATACGAACTGTCGATCCCGAAGCGGTTGAAGCTGCCAAGGCCTTCGGTGCCAGGCGAAAACAGGTACTCTGGGATGTTCAGCTTCCCCTCGCGAAGTCTTCCATTATGGTCGGTATCAATCAGACGACAATGATGGCCCTCTCCATGGTTGTTATCAGCTCCATGATAGGCGCCAAGGGGCTTGGTATGGAGGTTTTGCTGGCCATTAGCCGCATCGAAGTAGGCAAAGGTTTTGAAGCAGGAATCAGCATCGTCTTCCTCGCCATTATCATCGACAGAATAACCCACTACATCGCCGAACGGCAGGAGAAGAAGATTAAGGAACATTAGGGCTTAGGGGGTAACAGCGAAAGGCGCGAAAGGGGGTGCAGAAGTATTATCCACTCCCCTTTTTTTGTCCACCTGCCTGCGCCGAGGCTTCGGCAGGCAGGCGAAATGCTTCAAGGGACAATCTTTTTTAAGAAGACCACATCCAATCCCCCCGTCCCCCAATTCCCAATTCTCAAATCCCAATTCCCCATTCATCCCTCATAATTCAGTGGGTAACTTGTCAAGTTAACTGTCCACTTTTTTCATGAAACTCATGCTCTCTTATCCCTCAAGCTATCAGATGAATTCCGATAGCCTCATTGGCCGACTTACCACCCAGTATTCGCCGTGGGTA
>MUIB01000113.1 GCA_002084135.1 Spirochaeta sp. LUC14_002_19_P3
AATAGTATTCCCGGTAGGTCTTGCTAATGAATGAGGATTTTTCCACTTTGAGGGTGGATAAGTCCAGGCCGCTGACAAGGGTAGACGGCAGGGCATGGCTTAGAAAGCCAGTCAATTTATCCGACCTGGAAAGGGTGGTACGGAAATACTTGTCGTGAGGATTGCTGTAGCTTTCTTTCTTATTCATATTTTTTATGGTCTCCTTATATAATAAGAAGGGCTTAACCCCTCTGAAAATTCAAAATTCTGAAAAAAAGTTGAAATTTTATGTTTTTTGTGTTTTGTGGTGATTGTTTGGGAAAATTGGGGTAAATTGTATCCAGGACTCTTAAATCCATCCTGATGGTTGAGGTTTTCAGGTGTTTTATTCGGTTTACTTAAGCCCTGATGGGCATAGCCTTACCTGGCGTATGGCTACTACACTGCGAATTGCACTCATTTTTGTTTTTATTTCGGCTTTTGGAGCCTTGCTATACTCAATCAGTACATTGTCTTTTTCGGAAATTTCTTTTTTGGGCAGGTGCAGCCTGGTGTTTTTTAATATTGTTTTCGCTGCGGCCGCCCTCTATGAAGACCAAGTGATTTTGAACCGTTCGGAAGCGACAATAACTTTGGTTAACGGGCTGATATTTCTGCGCCGTGTTCGCTCCTGGCCAGCGGAAGAATTGCAAGGCATGGAATACCGGCTTATTCATGCCGGTCGGCACGGTAGCTCAGGGAGCAGTCTTCGCGCCCGGGTATTCATTGGTTTTCAGCTTTCCTCGCGGTTCATTGTTCTCGATCGGTCAGCACCGGTTAGGAGGGCTGAAAGCTGGCGGGATGCTTTTCGGGCATTCTGGGTATTTTCCCGCCCGCCGGAGTATGCCGATAAACCAATTTTTTCGGGCACCTCTAAAAAATCCGAGTCTAATCCCTTACACGGCCAAGTCCCAATGCCTTCAGAATGAATTTTGGCAGGGGTTTCCCCATCGGGCGTTTGGACAGATTCATGTACCAGCCCCATTTCTTCATTACCGGTAGCTTCCAGGTTTCTACAAATTCGATGAGCGTGCCGTCCGCATCCTCTATGTAGGTAAAGCGTCCCGCAGCCTCGCCCATGTCGAAGGGGGTTTTGGAATCAATGGTGAATGGAAAACCGGCAGATTTCAACTTTTCTTCCAGTGCGTCCATACCCTGAACATCGAAGCAGAGATGGATAAAACCGGCATCACCCCAGAACCGGTTTTGAAATATCCTGGCGGGTTTTCTATCCAGAGCCTGAACCAGCTCTATAGCACAGGAACCGAATATCGGTGCAAAAGGACCGGCGGGGGGGCGGCTGCGCCGCAGGCATATCCGGCGAAACCGTTCATTTCCCCCGGGCAGGGCACTCCAATCGGGGAAAACACCTGTTTCATCAAAAGAAACGACATCAAATTCCAGACAATCGCGGTAGAGCTTCAGGGCAGACTCCATATCTGAAACCCCTATAAGTGCTCCGGCAGTTCCGCCGTTAGGGAAGCCTTTTTTTACAAACCATTCATCGCAAGCCGCCACCTGAAATATATTTCCCCAGGGATCGCGCAGATAAAACACTTCTTTCCCGGCGGGGTGGGGCATGGGATTACAAAGCACGGAGCAGCCATGGCTTGAAAGAAAGCGGTGTGCGGACTGCACATCTTCGGCTTTCAGAACAGCCGCATAAATGCCTGTATCTCCCAGCTGCGGTTCGGCTTTCGGGAAAACAGTTTTTCTGCTGGTATATTGCCATATCTCAAAACCGCCTCCTCCCCGGAGGTTTATGGCCAGCACCGCATCCCGTGACTGAACCTTACCCCCGGTATATGGCGTCATTAAAGGCGCCTCGGCCGCTTCGCGAAATATCGGTATATCCATACCCAGGCGGGTACGGTACCAGCGCCATGCCTCCTCCACATTGGGAATGCCGATTCCAACCTGCTGAATACCGCTGATTACATAAGTCATTGATTCTCCTGTATAATATGAGTATAGTATTATTACCTGTCGGCGGAAAGCTCCCAGGAGGAAAATGGCGTGAAAAACAGTAGCATAATTCCGATATTCACAAAGCCTTTTATATATGCGGTACTGTTCACAGTTCTTGCATTTATCTCATGCAGCATAGAAAATGCCGTGGACATCAGCAAAACAATTCCCGATACTATTGCTATAGGCGTGCGGCAGGTAACAGTGTCTCCAGATGGACGGGTAGAGATTCATGCCGAAATGGTGGAAGTATTTATTGAAGAGGATTACAGTGTCTTTCACCGGGCAAAGGCCGTTGAATTCAATCCTGAAGGAGAAAAACGGCTTGAGGGCGGTGCGGATCGCATTGAAGCCGAAGGCAGCGGCGATGGAAAAGCGGAAGGCAATGTCTTTGTGAATAATCTTAAGGACGATTCCAGCCTTAAGGCAGACCTGCTGTTGCTGGACGATGAAAACCGTCTGCTAACCGGCAAGGGCTCCGTGCAGGTGGATCTTGGCGACGGCATGGGTGTTACAGGCGAAACATTTGAAGCCGACATAGCACGGAAAACGTATTCCTTCACCGAAGGTATAGAAGGAACCATTGAATATGAAGAAGAGGAAACACCCAATGAGTAAAAAACTTGCAGGTTTTGTGCTGATCTTCGCCGTAGTCGTCGGCATGGTTTACGCAGAAACCTGGTCGTTCAGTGCGGCTCAAGTAACCAGCGTCCAGCGGGATGATATTTCTCAGACAGTACTGGAAGGGAATGTTCAGGTTAATTCGGAAAAACTGGATATAAAAGCGGATTACGTTGAACTAACGGGAAAGGATTATGAGCTTCTCAAAGGCAATGGACGCATCTACCTGCGGGAAACTGAAAAAGGAATAACCATAACCTCCAACAGCTTCGATTACGACAAGAATGCCGAACTGCTCAAATTCCGCGGATTTGTAACCCTCATGGACGAAAAGGATGAGATTGTTATCCGCTGTGAATCCCTGGATTATTACGAAGCCAAGGAACTGGTGATTCTTCAGGCGGCAGTAAGACTCATCAAAGACAAAACAGTAGGGCGCGGAGAATTTGCTACCTACCGCCGAACAGATAAAATTCTGGAACTATCGGGAAGACCAGTCGTATGGCAGGATAAAGATAAATATCAGGCCGACAGGATAACCGTAAATCTCGATTCCGATGAAATCAGCATGGAAGGTGCCGTGAAGGGCACATTAACCACCGAAGAGGATGAAGATATTCCCAAAGATGAACAGCAACCCGATGCCGTAAAAGAACCGGTACAGGCCGCTGAAGGTCCCCTGGAAGAAGAAACAGAGCAAACGGAACAGCCATGGACGAAGTAAATCAGCTCTCCATCCTGCGCGTTGAAGGATTGCGCAAACAGTACCGGCTGAAACTGGCCGTTTCGGACGTTTCATTCGCCATGCAGCAGGGGCAGATAGTTGGCCTGCTTGGCCCCAATGGCGCCGGCAAAACCACCACCTTTTACATGATAGCCGGATTCATCAAAACCACTGACGGCAAAGTGTGGCTGGATAATAAGGACATTACCTTAAAGCCCATGTACTACCGCGCCCGCTTGGGCATAAATTACCTCCCTCAGGAGCCCTCTGTCTTCCGCAAACTCACCGTTTCCCAGAACGTGCAGGCTGCCATTGAAACCCGCAGAGATTTGAATAAAGCCGATAAAAAAATCCTTCTTGAAAGCCTTCTTGTCGATCTGGGTATTGCTGATCTGGCCAAACGCCATGCCGATACACTGTCCGGCGGCGAGCGGCGCCGAACAGAAGTATGCCGCGCCCTGGCCGTTAATCCCAGCTTCCTGCTTCTGGATGAACCCTTCAGCGGCATAGACCCCATAGCCGTCAGCGATCTCCGATCCATAATTGCCCACCTTTCCGAAAAAAACATTGGCGTCCTTATAACCGATCATAATGTTCGGGACACCCTTTCCATTACCCAGCATGCCTATATTATCAACCACGGAGAAATCCTTACCGGCGGCACAGCCGACGATCTTATAAATGATTCGAGAGCCCGCGAAATTTATCTTGGAAAGGATTTTACCCTTTAATCGGAAGTTTTAGCCCTAAAAGAGTCTATTTCCTGAGTTCTGCCTTTTTTTGGATGGGGGGATTGGGAATTGAGAATTGAGAATTGAGAATTGGGAATTGAGAATTGGGAATTGAGAATTGGGAATTGGGGACGGGGGATTGGGTGTGGTCTTCTTAAAAAAGATTGTCTCTTGAAGCATTTCGTGCCTTTCGCGCCTTTCGCGGTTACTCCTCCCCATTCGTATCCATTCGTGGTTCCAAACCAAAAAAGAAACCCCATCCCCCGAACCTGAAACCTCCAGCCTGAAAAAGGTGTCAGCAACAACTATTACTGGTTAAATACATTAAATACAGCCAGGGCATTATCAATAGATCCTGCCACATAGACATTTTTCCCATCCTCGCTTACAGGCACAGATTGGGCATTATACAGCCCATCAACATTTCCCCCGACTGTACCTGTAGTATCGCCATCCTTGGTTACAGCAGAATAGCTAAGGGCTCCAGAGGTGGTATTGCGGGTAAAGACGGCTAGGGCATCCCTTGCGCTTCCAGGTACTCAATAGACTTCTATCTTGTTTATATTATCGGGGAAGTCCAGCTATTGGGCTTCCTACTGTACCTCTTACTGGACTTCAAATGCGCCAGCGTCTGGCCTGGTGCTTCTAGCGGTGCCGCGGGCATCAGTAGCGATGGGGTTGGTTGCATCCGTAGGCAGGGTTGCCGCTGTGCCAGTTACGGCAGGGGTG
>MUIB01000023.1 GCA_002084135.1 Spirochaeta sp. LUC14_002_19_P3
GAAATAACCACCGGCATATCGCCGCCGCCGATGGGTATAACCACCATTACCCCAAGAACGAAACTCAAGCCCGCCAGAATCAACAGCACACTGTAAGGCGTAAGAAACGGCAGCAGGCCACCGTCTCCAAGGAAGGATCGGCCCACCGACATCAGAAGAATCGCCGCCAGAATCAGAATAACAGTCAAGCCGTTCACCACCTGCTGCCCCCCGTACAGAATTGGCTTCGAGGTTATTTTTTCCGACAGCTTGCCCCAGGCAATGACAGAGCCCGTAAAGGTTACCCCGCCGATAAGAATGGTAATGCCGATAATAACCAGCGAGTTCCATGGAGCTGAAGAGAGAAGATTTCCTGAATATAAACGCTGAAACTCCGCCCAGCCAACCAGCAAACTGGCAATACCACCAAAACCGTTGAACAGAGCCACCATCTCCGGCATCGCCGTCATCGCCACCAGGCGGGCCGCCAAAGCACCGGTAACAGTACCGGCAGCCAGGCCAACAGCAATCCACTGCCAATGAAGCACCTCATCCGAAAGCAGTGCCGTAACAATGGCCAGCAGCATACCAACAGCCGAAACCAGATTGCCCTTGCGCGCCTTGTCCACCTTGCCGAGCATTTTGAGACCGAAGACAAAAAGCATGGCCGAAATAATGTAGAGAAGATTTTCTAGAGTAGCGGGCATTATTTCTTCCCTCCAGTGAACATTCCAAGCATCCTGTCCGTAACCAGATACCCTCCCACCACATTGATAGTGGCAAACATTACCGCCGAAGTACCAAGCACCGTGCGGATTATATCGCTCTCCACGCTCCAGGTTCCCAGCAGACTAATCAAAGCCCCAACGATGGTAATGCCGCTAATGGCGTTGGAGCCGGACATTAGCGGTGTATGAAGCTGACTGGGCACTTTGGATATAAGCTCAAACCCCAGAAAAGTTGCCAGCACCAGTACGAAAACAAGCATAATTCCCATAAGTTTATTTCTCCATTTTATGTATTAAACCCCTGAAAAATCCATTCACAGAGTTTTCAAAGGTTTTTATAATGATCCAGGATGCTCTGATGAACAATTTTGCCCCCGCGCACAATAACGCAGCCGACAGCAATTTCATCAGGCTTATCCCCTTCGCCAAGGTTCAATGCTCCGGTTTCAGCATCCAGCAGGTGTGATACAAGATTCACCATATTCGAGGCCAGCATCTGACTGGCATTAAGTGCCACCTCCCCCGGCATATTGTCTATGCCGATAAGATGTACACCGTTCACCTCAATTTCCTTGTCAACCTTTACCCCTTCAACATTGCCGCCGCTTCCGGCCGCCAAATCCACGATAACCGAACCCTTTTTCACACCTTTGAGCATATCTGCGGTAATAATAACAGGTGCCTTGCGGCCAAAGAGCTTGGCCGTCGTAATCGTAATATCAGCCTGAGCTACAGCCCTGGCCATGGCCTCCCGCTGCTTTGCCAACTGCTCATCCGTAAGAGCCTTCGCATAGCCGTCCTTTGTTTGCCCCGTTTCTCCAAGATTAACCTTAAGAAACTTCGCTCCCAGAGACTGAACCTGCTCCTCTACCACGGGACGGGTATCAAAAGCCTCCACTCTTGCTCCCAGGCGCTTGGCCGTGGCAATGGCCTGCAAGCCCGCAACTCCAGCACCTATAACAAACACTTTAGCCGGAGCCAGCGTACCCGCTGGTGTCATCATCATCGGCAGAATTTTACCCAGCCGCTCAGCCGCCAATATTACCGCGGCATAACCCGCCAGCGAAGCTTGCGAACTCAGCACATCCATTTTCTGTGCCAGAGTGGTACGGGGAATCATTTCCAAACTCACCGCATTAACACCCGCAGCCGCATACGCTTCCACCAATGCCCTGTTGTTGTAGGGATCCAAGTGGCTAATATGCAGCGCACCCTTCTTCATTTTTTTAAGGTCTTTCGCCTCGGAAGGGTGTATCTTCATCACCACATCGGCACTTTCGAGAAGTTTTGAATGTTTCTTCTCCACCTTTGCGCCTGCGGCAAGAAACTCTTCATCTTCCCAGTAATCCGATAAACCCGACTCTACTAAAACCTGAACATCTTTGAGCGCAAGCAGTTTCTTTACTGCGTCAGGAATAAGAGCCGAGCGGCTGTCATCAGCCTCCTTTGGTACGGCTATAATCATCTTTACCCCTTTTTAGAATACCGCTGAAAACAAAAAATATCAAAAATAAACCCATAAACCATGGAAAGAGGTTTTTCAGCGGCTCCATAAGATATAACTCAATATTACAGGAAGTTTAGAAAACATTCAAGCGAAAAAAACAGTCCTGCATTATACCATGAATTCCATTTCAATCGGACAGTGATCGCTGCCCGTAATTTCCGGATGGATAAGGGATTTCTGAACCTGATTGGCGGCGGCATCGTTAACGCAGAAATAATCCAGTCTCCAGCCAATGTTTCGAGCGCGGGCACCCGCACGGTAGGACCACCAAGTATAATGATTCGGGCCTTTTTCAAACATGCGGAACGTATCGGTCCAGCCGTTATCGATGAATGAATCCATCCAGGCTCGTTCCTCCGGAAGATAGCCGGGGTTGTTTTCGTTTTCTTTGGGACGGGCCAAATCTATGGGCTTGTGGGAAACATTGTAGTCGCCTGTTATAATAACCATTTTCCCTTCAGCGGCCAAGGCGTCTCCTTCTTTCTTTACCGCATGGTTAAAGCCGAGCTTATAATCCAGTCTGGCACCTTCAGCCTGGGAGTTGGGAAAATAGCCGTTAAGGATAACCAAATTTCCGAAATGAATAATCTGCATGCGTCCTTCAGAATCGAATTCATCAATTCCCAACGTTCTCACTTCATCCGGTGTTCGTTTCGACCAGAAGGCCGTACCGCTGTAGCCCTTCTTTTCCGCGCTGTTCCACCAGGACTGATAACCGGAAGGGGAGTGTATTTCTTCAGAGAGCTGATCGGGATGGGCTTTGGTTTCCTGAATACAGAAAACATCGGCTTTTACTGTTTGCAAATAGTCCATTAAGCCCTTGCCGTGGGCAGCCCGAACCCCGTTGACATTCCAGGATAATATCTTCATATCGGTATTATGAAAGGGATAATCAGTTTAGGGAAGGGTGAAGATCAGAAAAAAAGTACTGAATATCCCTTAATTGGTGCATTTTGTTCTTTCTTTTTTTCAACATCCATAATATACTGAATGCAAGTCATACAAAACTGGTATACAAGGAGGTAATATGAATAGAATTGTATTGGCGGCAGCTATGATAACAGTGCTGGCAGGTATGGTGTTTCCCGATGGAAACAATATGGGACCTGAAGGAGATTGGAGGATTTCCGGAAATCGTCTCTATCAGGAGAGTGCTGGAGCACCCCGGGCAAAAGCCTGGATTAAAGTTCCTCAGAGCGGATCCATGGTTTATGAATTTACCGTAAGGTATGAAGGCGGCATTCTTGAGGATGGTCATGGCGGAGTGGGAATCCATATTCTCAGCAACTCTTTCCCGAGAGGCAAGTCCTGGGGCATGGGAGATTCATGGCTACTGTGGCTCAACTACGATGAAAATCCACTGAATCCGGATATTCCCCGCGGTTTGAGCGGCTTGGTGTACAAAAGTACATCAAACCTGGAGATGGAATTAGTACAAGCCGTGTCCTTACAGCAGATGGAGTCTATCGCTGCACAGCGTCTGGATGAAGATATACCGTTCAAGCTGACTTTTCTGGCGGATAAAGGACAGGTTTTTGTTGAGGATCCCACGGGGCAGAGTTCTGGCGCGTATGTGGATCTTCCGGACAGCCGCAATGCAAACGGGGAATATGTTGCAGTGCGTACCAATGGGATGAAGGCAAGTTTCACTTCACCAGATGTTGAACTGTAGGATTTTTCAAAGGAATCCTGATTTTTTCTTTCAATATTTGAAATATTTTGCTTTCAGATAAAAAAATATTCCGTAAAAAAATTGCCGGTATTCTGAAATCGCTGGATACAGGCAGAAGGGAAAATGCCGCAAAGCTGGCCGCCGGGAAGCTGTTTTCAGACGGCTGCTGGCATACTGCGGAGGTAATTCTCGCCTACATGTCCATGCCGTCCGAATTGGATACTTCTGTGCTTATCGAAAAGGCATGGCGGGAGGCCAAAGCCGTTTTTGTTCCCCGTGTTATTATTAAGGATATGAAATACGGGAAAATCACTTCTTTTAACAGTTCTTTAACCATGGGCCAGTTCGGCATTCGCGAACCCCTGCCCGATGCCGAAACATGGGCTCTCGGCAAAGCATGTAAACAAACCTTGATACTCATTCCCGGCCTGGCTTTCGATGAACAGGGCAGGCGGCTTGGCCGTGGCGGTGGATTTTACGACAGGTTTCTTTCCCGGCTGCGTTCAGAGGCGCAGGCCGCTGGAATCAGGCCGCCGCTGTGCCTTGGATTCGCTTATGAAGAGCAGATTGTACCGGAAGTTCCCACTGCAAGCCATGATGAAAAAGTGGATGCTTTGGTTACCGATGCACGGTTTATGCTGTGCCTCTAGCTTAGGGTTCTGGGGATTTTAACCACAGATGGAGGCTTTAGAGGTGCCCTTTAGGCTGAAAGTTCAAAAAGGAATCGTCGTTGTCGATTATAGATGTGTTTCATGGCTTTTAAAAGGCTTTGACCTTATCCGCCGCCAGTATCACACTCCCGCCCTGCTGGGTAAGAAGAAATATTCCCATCTCTTCGGCTTTGGCAATCAGATCGGGGCTGGTGGACATGGAAGCAATTCCAACATAGAGCTTAT
>MUIB01000138.1 GCA_002084135.1 Spirochaeta sp. LUC14_002_19_P3
AAAATATGCTTTGAATGTGGAAAAGTGAACGAATCTCTTGAACTGAAAGAACGTGAATGGGTTTGTTCTTGCGGCGCAGAACATGATAGAGACTTGAATGCAAGCAAGAACATTTTAAAAGAAGGACTTCACCTGTTAGCAGGTTAAGTATAAAAAAGGTGATGTAGCACCTTTTCAAGGAGATCCTATTAGACGGAATTTATTCCGCAATGATTGTTGATATGACGAATCCTTTGTTTTTGGTGGTATTGAAACGCTATAAGGTATTGTCTTCTATAGGCTTACCGTTTTATAGCAACCGATGCTACCAAAATGGGGGAGTCTACAGGTTGAAAAGTTCAAACAGAAGTGGGGGCTTGGGTAACCGATGCTACCAAAATGGGGGAGTCTACAGGGATAAATAGGCCGCCAGTCCCTGTCCCGGGGTAACCGATGCTACCAAAATGGGGGAGTCTACAGGATGGCCGATAAATTATTTACGGCCTCAGCCGGTAACAGATGCTACCGAAATGGGGTAGTCTACAGACCTTCGCGCCTTCACGTGAGATATTCATCAGGTAACTGATGTTACCGAAATGGGGGAGTCTACAGACACCTTCGCGGCTTCGCGTGAGATATTCATTAGGTAACCGATGCTACCAAAATGGGGGAGTCTACAGGAGGCCGTTGATATATACGGTGCAACCTATTACTCATTCAAATATAGGCCGAACGGTGAATTCGAATACCAAGGCTCTTTTTCAATGGGTATGGGATTGTATGTGATTAGAGAAGGAATGAAAAATATGGGTAAATTATTTATCTTTACAGGAATTATTGGAATAGCGATAATTTTATCCGGCTGCCCCGACCCAACGGCGGCGAGCACGACAGAAAACGAAGCGTTAAGCAATGTAGGGAGCATGGAAAAATTTTTGTATGGCAGCTGGGAACGTGATGTAGGGAATCCTGAAAAGTTTACCATCACATTCAATTCAAAAGGTGAAATGATTTATACTTCAGAGGATAAACCTGAAACAGAGGATCTATCTGAAACTAAGAGCTATACTGTTATTGCGTATCAAAGCTCGTATTTCCTGGACACCACGGCATCTGGCGGCGGTATCGAACTGATTATAATCATCAATAATGATCTATTCCAAACGTGGACAATAGGAGACAGCTTGGGATTTCCTTTACAAGAAGAATTTTCAATCACCGATACCAAGGTAATTTGGAGGCGTAAATAACGCCATGATGGTGTATGCTCAAAGAGGTGAAGTCTACAGGCACGCGAAGTCGCGAAGTCGCGAAGTTATTGGTAACCGATACCACCAAAAATGGGGTAGGTCTACAGACCTTCGCGCCTTCGCGTGAGATAATCATCAGGTACCCAAGGACATAAGGGCGTCCCGCCCCAACTAATGCGCCATCATCGTCCTAATCCGCTCCCAGCCCTGTTCATCATGGCCGATAACGGCATCCCGCCCCTCTCGTACAACGGGGGTCTTCAGCAGCCCCGGCTCCTCCCTCAGCTCCGCCCTCGGATCGTAATCCTTCCAGGCCAGCTGCCGTTTATTCCAGGCCCTGCCATCGCGGTCAAGAAGATCGTCCCAGGAGCGTCCCGCAGCAATGGACTCAAGCTCGCCATCGCTCAGTGCCCGTTTGGCCAAATCGACAAAATGATACTTTACCCCCCGCTGATCGAACCACAAGCGGCATTTTTTTGTATCGCGGCATTTCAGGGTTCCGATAATTTGCATAGATACTCCTCATGGATTTTATGGTTTTTTTTTACTACCATATCAGAAAACAAGGATTTTTTAGTGTTTTCGTCTTATTCACACATTTACTTAAAATAATAGACCGTGTTCAATCGCTGAATGATGACTTTTTTTTATTTCGTTCTTATCAAAGTTATAGACTAAGGCCTCTATTACAGGGTTTCTATTATCTACTTTACCGCCAGCGTGGTAAAAATGTTCCTTGGTTTCTATATTGAACTCATTCCAAAACTTTTCAATCATTTCATTTTCACGGAAGTCATTATGATGCCAAGTAGATAATATAAATTTGGCCTTTGTCCCTTTTAGAAGAGTATAGAGATCGTTTTCATCTTTTTCTGTCCATCCATTGTAATAATCAACATATCGGCCATAATAAGGAGGATCACAATAGATAATGTCATTCTCGCTCGCCATCTGTATAACTTCACGGAAATCTTTGTAATGGAACTGCCAGTTTTCTGTAATAACATTAAATACGGCTGATGTTTGATTTACTATTTTCGTTATATAAGCCTTGCTAAATCTATTAGGTTTCCTACAAAATGGTATATTCCATTCACCTTTTTTATTGAACCTTACCATACCATTGAACCCGGCACGAGAAAGAAATAAAAAGTCTAATGGATTTTTACCAGATTTATTGAACCTGTCTCGTATAGATCTGTAATGAGCATATCCATTTTCTTCGGCATTTTTTAGTATTTCACCTTCGTGTTCTAAAAACTCTCTTACACTCTTAGGGGTTATTTCTTTATTTTTTAGCTCATTATAGAACTCTACAATATGGGGATTTATATCAGCTACAATAGCTTTTTCAAACTTCATATTGAAAGCTACCACACTTGTTCCCATAAAAGGCTCTATCCATCGTCCTTCTTTCATATCGTCATCTATAAATGATTTAATCCAAGGTATGAGTTTTGTTTTTATCCCTTGGCTTTTTATTGGTGGAACTATTGTTTTTTCTGCCATTATTTATCCCTTTTATTGTCATATAAATAATGTCTCTTTTTCATAATTTAAGTTCTTTAGAGGGGTATCTGGTTCATAAACAGGTTTGTTTATTGGCCGGGTTTTCAGTGTTCCATTTCCAAGCTGTCTGATTCGATCCATTGCACTAAGAACATATTCGTCTATAATTTCGGCCCCCATACCTCTGCGTTTATTTTTGAGTGCGGCAATTAATGATGTTCCTACTCTCATAAAGGGATCATAGATGAGATCGTATTCATTGGTTAAAGCAAGAACTAAACGTTCTACAAGTGCAACGGGAAACTGGCAGGGGTGAAGGGTTTTTTCCACATGATTACTCTTGACATTGGGAATTTCCCATATATCCGCCGGGTTTTTTCCTAGTGGATTACAAGATAAATGCCCAATTTTTTTCCCCTTAAAATGTTTTTTATTAGGGTATTTCTGTGGAATTCGTACATTATCAAGATTAAAAGTGTAGTTATCACTTTTTGTAAACCAAAGCACTGTTTCATATCGTCCAGAAAATCGTTTTTTAGCATGTAAACCATGTCCAAATGTCCAGATAATCCTATTCCTTAACTTAAGATTATGCTTTTGGAAAATTGGATAAAGGAAAACATCTAATGGAATAATTTCTGAGTTATTTATATAATTGCCAACTTGCCAGCAAATACTCCCATCATCAGATAATATTCGCACGGATTCATCAATTATTTGTTCTTGCATTTCATAATATTGATCTAAACTCGATTTTTTTTCATATTTTTTTCCAATATTGTATGGTGGTGAGGTAACAATTAATTTAACTTTCTTATCGGGTATTGTAGGGGAAAAATCGAGGCATGAACCATGAAAAATTATTGCATTGTCCACTTCATTATATTCATGCCCAACGGAGTATTTTGAATTTTCTCCATAAATATCCAGATTGAATAAACTATGAGCCTCATAGCTTGCCTGGTGAGATGTATCCAGTTTATTATTTTTTAATACCTGTTTGTTCATTTACATTAACCCCTTATCATGATATAAATCTTCCAGGATATACAGAATGGGTCTGCTGTCTATTGCCGTGACATGTCGATTATCTCCTGGGGGGCAATCAATTTGCTCAATTCATGAGATTGACACTCGCAGCCAGTATAACATATTAGAAAATGGGGTGCATCCGCTACGCAACAGTAAATGAACCCCCACAAACCACTTTCCCCCGTAAATTATTGCCTTATAACAAAAAAGCTGCCCGAGAACGGGCAGCTTAAACATATAGCAGGGACAGGACTCGAACCTGCGACCTCCGGGTTATGAGCCCGACGAGCTGCCAACTGCTCTACCCTGCGGTGAATGTACAGGAAGTTTATACCAGGTGGAATACATTGTCAAGGGATAATTTGAAATATGGAGAAATAGTCATTTTTAAAAGGGGAATTATCTGGAATTCTTTGCTGTGTATGGATAAAGGCGGTTTTTTTGACAAGTATTAAGGCTAAGCGGATGGATGGCATTCATCTGCGGTACAGTTTTTATCTAACAATATTGACAGGATTTTTCAGTTTAGGTGCCCTCTTAATGAATTACCGGTTTGCGAAACTGCTCCATGTTCACCTCGGTACGTTTCATCAAAGCAATGAAAAAAGCCAGCTTGTACTGGTTTGCCTGTAAGGGCTGTCGAGCATAGCCCCGTGCTTTTTCACGGCCAATCATAGCTTCCCGGAAAATGAACCTTCTCCAAATCTTCCAGCACATCCCGGAGCACCGCATCCGTTAAATCCATATCCCGCAGACGCAGGGCATCCGCATCGGCTTCAAGCCCTCCGTGCCTCGCCGTTTCGGGTATAATATCCACCGGATCGAGGCCGAATACAGCGGCGAATCGGGAACGGGAGAGCCCTTCCGCGGTACGCAGAGCCATCATATAATGCTCGAAGGCAAAATCGCGGGGGCAGAGCTGCTCCTGCTCCCGCCCCGCGCCGGGGGAGCGCAGCCACAAAGCGGTGTCCGGTGGCTCCTGGCGGCGAACAGCACCCCCATCCCCCGGAAGGGTAGAGGCCGCGCCCGGGCCGATGCCCAAATAGGGTTCCATCCGCCAATAGCGTACATTATGCAGGCACTCTTCCCCCCGGCGGGCAAAATTTGACACCTCATAGCGGTGAAACCCCCGCCGCTTCAAGTACTCCAGAGCGGCGGCCCACTCGGCCTGCTTTTCCTCCTCGCCGGGCAGCTCTTCAAGCCGCCGGACATCTCCCGCCAGCGGCGTGCCCGGCCCCACAGTGAGATCATAGAGCGATAAATGACCCGCACCGTACTTCAGGGCCTGCTCTATTTCTCCTGTAAGAGCATTGGGACGGCGGGGCAGAGCGGCCAGCAGATCGTGGCTGAGACGGCCATGCCAATTCTTGCGCAGCAGTTCATCGGCGGCGAGCAGTTTCCGCCGCCCTGCGGGGCGGCCCAGCCAGCGCAGCAGACGCTCATCATAGCTTTGGGCACCCATGCTGAGGCGGCTTAGCGGAGAAAGTGCATCAAGAAGTTCTTCGCTGAGCGATTCGGGGTTAATTTCCATGCTGAACTCCTCCGTGCCGCCGATTTCATGGGAAAGGGCGGCCAGGAAGGGGGCAAGCTGAGCGGGCGGTATCAGCGAAGGGGTGCCGCCGCCAATGTAGACTGTCGCTATGCCTGCCGCCTGGAGGGCGGCCAGTTCCCGCCGGGTATCCAGTAGAAGGCGTTCCAGAACTTTTGCCATTAGGGCGGAATCGGCACCGGTTTCGCTGTAAAAATCGCAGTAGCGGCAGCGGCTTACACAGAAGGGAAGGTGAATGTAGAGAGAAATGCTGCGAATCATTTTTGGAACTTTTCAGCGGATTGGTTTTATCCGCCTGAGAAAGGCCGGCAGCTCAAAACCCGGGCTTCCCGGCTTTCCGAATGCCTTTGTTGGCCAGTAGATAAAAACTACCCGGCCCCGGATTGCCGTATCGCTAATTGGACCCCAGGAGCGGGAATCGTTGCTTATGCTACGGTTATCTCCGAGAACACAGTACTCATTCGGGCCAAGTTCCATGGTTTGGGAACCGGCAAGGGGCAAGTCCGCGCTCCAGCCGGAGGGCAGGCTCATATATTCCAAATCGTAAACAATGCCGCTCTTGCTGAACTCACTGACAAAATCGCTGTCTGAGGGTGCACGGACATAGGCAGCGGAACCTTCAAAACGCACCGTATCGCCGGGAATGCCAATAATCCGCTTGAATATCCGTTCATTTTCCCACTCACGGCGCAGATGCCCGCCCAGACTTACCCGCTGAAAGGTGAAAAGCCGCACGATGGGATTAACAAGGGTTAGAATCCGCGGGGTTTTGGGTATGTAGGGCGGGTATACGGCAACAACATCCCCCCTTTTGGGAGGGTTTTTGAGATGACCTTCGGAGTCCCGGAGCAGATAGGGTTTTACAAGAATCCGTGTCCCCTCAGGGAAAGAGGGCTCCATGGCCGCAGTCCTTAACATCCACGAGGAAATTAGCATGGAGGTCAGCAGGAAATAAAAAAGAAGCACCAGTGCCAGTGCTCCCAGGGTTCGGATCCGCTGACGCTGGTAGCTCAGCTTGTCCTTATAAGAGAGCCGGGAGCGACTCAATGAATGCCCCCAAAGCGGTTAAGAGGCCAGTAAATAAGAAGCGCCCGCCCCAGCACGGCCTCCGTTGAAATCGGGCCGAAGTAGCGCCCGTCCAGGGAATCGCTGCGGTTATCGCCCAGAGGCAAGGCCCAGTTCTCCGGAACATAAATGCCCCTCTCATACACCGCCGCGCTGTTGGCCACCGATTCGTTCTGCGGATAGAGAATGTTCATAATGCCGGAATCAATCCGATCCTCATCGTAGGGATCCGCCATGGTTTTTCTCAGCGGAGAAGTCCATGGCAGTGCGGCCCGGCTTAGCAAATCTTCGCTCAGCGGGAGGCCTTCCCTCTCCATGCGCATGGCCTGCAGGGTTGCCTCCAGCTTATCGTAGTAATCGGAATCCAGAAGCAAATTATTGCCGTACTCTAACCCTGTATATTTTTTATAGTCGTTTTCCGCTATTAAAGCCTCTTCTCCCTTAGGTTGGATATAGAGCTCTCCGCGCCGAAACAAAACCCGGTCGCCGTCTTCAGCCGCCTGCCGCTTAATAAGAAACTGATGGGCAATTTCCCCCCCGCGGCGGTTCAAATCGACAAGGGACAGCGTAGCCATGTAGAGCACCCGCTGAGTAATTTCGTGCGCCAGAGATGGGCTCTCGTAATCGGGGTTCTCAAAGATGATAATTTCGCCCCGCCGGGGAGTTCGCAGCCCCGGCAGCTTGAGCGTTCCCGGCAGTAGCTCGGGCCCAAAGGTGAGCTTATCGACAAAAATGCGATCGCTCTTGCTCACCCTACCGGTATAAGGGTCTCTGCCGCCAATCAATGTGTCCCGCATCGAACCAGAGGGTATCTGATAGGCCTGAAGCAGGTACTGATTGAGCAGCAGCACCATCAGCACCGCCCACACAAAGGCATCCAGCCATTCCAAAAGCATTCCCCGCCGCTTCTGCTTCAGCTTAATCCGGGCAATCCGCCGGGCACGGCAGGTAAGTATCCGCTCGGATAAAAGAAGCAAACGGGAAATAAAATCTTTTTCGTTTTCAGTGTTCACAAGTCCATTATATCAGTAGCGGCACTTATTGACCACACCCTGAATGAGAATCTATAATGAGCTCATGCTGTTTAAAAAGAAACCCTCAGAGGTACCGGAAAACCCCGGTGCCATAGAAGTGAAGTTGCGCCCCGTTTTGGGTTGTCCGCCCCGAATTTATGTGCCGCTGGTATGGGCCGCGCTTGTATTGACTGGAATTTTTGTTTTCCTGGTTCTGCCGGGTATCCGGCAAAACGGTACCTGGTATACGGTGTACAGCGATCCGCCCGATGCCTCGGTTCTTGCCGACAGCATCCGTGTTGGGCGCAGCTACGAGGAGCTGTTTGTGCCTAGAGGTACAAAGGAAATCCGGGTACGCCGTCCGGGCTTTCGCGATGAGGTTATCAGCGGCAGGGTTGGCGGGCGGATATTGGCTTCCGTTATTTTTCCCCGCCGCCGTGAGCTAATAGTGCGCCTCAGCCTGGAAGAGGGCGCATCCCTGGCCGCCGATGGCATCGCTGAGTTCGCCGCCTGGAGTGCGGTTGGCACGGGGGAAAAGCGTTACGCCCTGCCCCCCGTTTTAAGCATTCTCGCCCGCGATCTCACTACCGGAGGAAGAAGTGCTGCGGACAGGAATGAACTGGTAGCCGCCCTTCTGCCCATGGTACGGGATGCCCGTCATCTGGCGGATTTGGCCCGTTTGTATTATCTTCTTTATGCGCCCGACAGCGCGGTTAATCCGCTTCAAATAGCCGGGGCGCTTGGGGAAGGCTGGAGCCTCGCCAATGAGCGTTTTTTCACTCATGGCATACTCGAAATTTCCGCCGCGGCGCGGCAGGGCCTGTTGACCGCACCCGCACCGCGTCCCATTAGCCCCGATGAAGCGGATGCTGTCTACAGCCGCGCCCGTTCCGGTAATTTCACCCCCATCGTTTACAATGGTCGTTCCTACATTCCCATCCCCGCCCTTAAGGCTCCCATCGGAGACATTGAAATTAGCGCCAGGAACTATCGGCCCCGCTACGGATCATTTCCCGTTTTTGCCTCGGTAAAGAGCTTCCTTATGGCCCGTGCCGAAGTAAGTAACGCCGACTTTGCGGCCTTCATTGCCGAAAATCCCTCATGGGCCGCTACAAACAGATTAGCACTAACGGAGGCCGGTTTGGCCGATGAAGGGTATCTCAAAGACTGGGATACCATGCGGAAGGAAGCGGGCTGGGCGGTGAAGCCGGTTGTGAATGTGTCCTGGTATGCGGCGGCGGCCTACTGCGAATGGCTGAGCGGCAAACTGTTCCCCGATGGAATGCGCCGGGTACGCCTGCCCCGGGAAGACGAATGGGAAATAGCGGCCCGCCTCAACGGTGTTCCGGCCGATGCCGCTGATTTGCCTCCTGCTTTAAGTTCCGCCTTTGAAGCTGAGGGAGGCGGCATAGGCCTTCTGGGCATGGGCGGCAATGTTCGCGAATGGTGCTATAATCCTTTTCGATACAATGAAAACCGATTCCGTCCACCGTCTAGTGCCTGGCTGAACCCCTATTCGGAATTATCCCCTCCGGACAGGCCTGTGCGCGGTGCTGCCTTTATCGACAAGGCCCTGCTCTATCCCGCTGCCGCACGGGGTGCGCTCAAGGCCTGGCAAACCAGCCCGGTGCTGGGATTCAGGGTAATCATTGCCGGGGACGCTTTGCCATGATAGATTATGAAAAACTTAAAAAAGCCCTGAAACGCTTGCAGGAGCAAAATAAACATCGCAGTTCTTTGTTTAATGTTCAGGAAACATATCTCATAGAGGCTGTGAAGGAATCGACTATACAGCGTTTTGAAACTTGCTGGGATTGTCTCTGGAAGGTTTTACGACGCTACCTTATGGAGGAAATTGGCCTCTCGGAAGTGGCAAACGGTCCAAAGCCAGTGCTACGGCTGGCCAATGAAAATTATCTTCTGCCCAGCCCCATTGAAGTATGGTTAAAATATGGTAATGCCCGGATTAACACATCCCATGATTACAGCGGCGAGAAAGCGGATGAAGCTCTGGAAATTATTGATAACTTTGTTTCAGATGCCATTACTCTGTATCAAACCCTTAGTGGGGAGACTTGGGAATAATGGCCAGGGAAGCGGACAATATTGATATCAAGCCCTCAGACCGTAAAATAATTATGAATATTCTCAAACGGTATTTGCCGAATACCGAAGTTTGGGCCTATGGCTCACGGGTTAAATTGACCTCCCGGCCTTCCTCTGATTTGGATTTGGCGGTATTCAGCCTTCCGGAGCAGAGGGAAGCGGTGAACAGTTTAAAAGATGCGCTTGAGGACAGCAACTTGTCTTTCCGTGTCGATGTTTTCGTTTGGGATGAGGTGCCGGACAGTTTTCACAAGAATATTGAATCGGAACGGGTGGTTCTTCAGGAATGCGGGAAAACCAGGACAAAGTATTCCTAAACCGCTGTATTTCCCCTAAAACAGCCCGAAATTTTCTCCCATCAGCTTTATAACAATGGCTGCTACCACGGCCAGAAAAAAGGGTCGGATAAAACGCGGTTGATGCTGAATAACCAGATACGACCCCAACCAGGAGCCAATGAGCTGTCCTGCTGCCATGGTGAGTCCCGCCGCCAGCACCGCCTTACCGGCGATGAGAAAGAAAATAAGCGAACCGATGTTGCTGGCAAAATTCGGCGGCTTTGAGGCGGCGGTTGCCTGCTTCAAGTCCATCCCAATCAGGCTAACCTGGGAAATCGTCCAGAACGAACCAGTGCCCGGCCCCAAAAAGCCGTCATAAAACCCAAAAAGACTGCCTGCCGCCGGATAGAACAGCCCGTCCCGCATTCGTGCCTGTCCCCGCTGGTTTCCCAAATTTTTCTTAAAAGCCACATAACACCACAGGGCCAGCAGAATAAATGGTAGTGCCATTTCGAGAGCCGCGGCCTCAATCCGGGTAAGCGTCCAGGCCCCGAGAACCGATGCAAACAAACTTGTCAGCACTCCCGGCCATATCTTCTGCCATACCACCAGCTTTTTCCCGGTATAGCGCAGTGCCGCCATGCCGCTTCCAAACACCGATTGCAGCTTATTTGTGCCAATAGCAAGGTGCGGCGGAAATCCCACCGCCAGGAGTACCGGCAGGCTAATGAGCCCCCCGCCTCCGGCAATACTGTCTATGAAGCCGGAGGCCATTCCCCCAAGAAAAATAAACAGCCAAAAAATAATCGGTATATCAATCATTCTGCAATAATGCACCATTCAGAGCTTTGTGGATATAAGATGCCGTGATGAATTTATGGTAAGCGTGTCAGAAATCATTTTCTTCTGATACACTGCCCATTATGAATCCTAAAGGTATCGGAGCGGTATTTACTCCCGAATGCTGGGCCGACTGGCTCATAGAGAAGGGTGCTGTCTATGAGGAGTGGCTGAGGGGGAAGAGCATCTGCGATCCTGCCGGCGGCGGGGGAATATTTATTCTCCGGCTGCTGCACAGGGCACTAAGAGATAAGGTGCCGCTCAAAGAAGAACTGCTGCGGCGTTTGGGCTATGTGGAAATCAGTTCATATTTCTGTAAACAATTTGAAGATGTTTTAGAAGACCTGCCTGGAAATAAAGCTGAATTCATCTATAGGAAAAATTCCGATATCATTCTGAATGCTCCAGATAGAAAATTTGATATTCTGATTGGCAATCCGCCCTGGTGTAATTTCTGCGATCTGCCGGAAGACTATAAAAAAATTATCAAGGATTATTTTGTTAGTTATGGGCTGAGCCATAAAAATGTGCTACTTGGCGCTTCGCGGACGGATTTGGCCGCGCTTGTTCTTAACGCGGCACTGGGGCAGATGCTGAACCCTAAGGGCAAAGCCTTTTTCTTCCTCCCCTCCAGTCTCTTCTTTGGAGACGATGCCAGCCGCGGCTGGAGGCGCCTGAGCGCAGCCGGACGCGATTTTCATGTAAGCTGGCTGTACGAATTTACCGAAACCCGAGTGTTTAAGGGTGTTGGTACCAGCTACTGCGCGGCGGGCTTCCAGGTGGATAAGAAGCAAGTATTTCCGGTAAGAGGCCTTAGGGAAAGCTCCGGCGGCTGGACGGCACGGCTGCTGGCACCATTGAGCACCCCTTCCGATCAGTGGGTGGAGGCAGCGGAAATCCGGAGACTGAGTTCCATAAAAATCCATATTGCGGAGCATCAGATGCCCCGGCAGGGCCTAAATACCTGTGGAGCGAACAGCAGTTTTATCTTCACCGATAAACCGGATTTTCTTCCGGCGGAATATTTGTATCCTTTGGTAAGCAAAGAAACCTGGAAGAATAAAAATCCAGAGCCATACCGATGGGTATTCATTCCCTATAACAGCGTATCGGCGAAGCCGCTTTTGCGGGAGGATATTGAAGGCTGCCGACAGCTTCGGGATTATCTTCTGCGGCATAAGGACAAATTAACCCAAAGAAAGGGAACACTTATCCGCTCCGCGATTGAGAAGGGGTACTGGTGGGCACTTCTCGGTGTAGGAATCTATTCATTCGCACCGTATAAAGTGATATGGCAATCCTATGGGCAGAAAAATTTTAATCCGGTTATTCTTGCCCCGTACAAGGGGACTCCCTGGCAGGGTAACCAGGCGATGCATGCCTTCATTCCCTGCCGGGATATGGATAACGCAGAGAGGATACTAAACGACCTGCGGAATCCCGATGTGGAAAAGCTCCTGAAGCTAATGAACGGCGGCGGGAAATGCAATTGGGCACAGCCGGGAAAAATGAAAAAAATTATAGGTGCCCTATAGGCATAACCGGAAAGAATCTTACTTGAAAATTACAAAAAGACAACCCCTTGACCATTTTGTCCGGTATGCTATAGTATGTATTCCAGCTTCGGCAAGGAGGCAAATTGGCGGGAAAAGATATGCGGATTAACGGAGAGATTCGTGTCCGTGAAGTCAGGTTAAT
>MUIB01000022.1 GCA_002084135.1 Spirochaeta sp. LUC14_002_19_P3
TCCAGCCGGTGGGTTTTTCCGCGGATTTCATCTTTACGGTTTGTGGAAAAGCGTCCATGATATCTGTATTCAGGTTGATGGAATACTCGGCCTGTATGCTTTTTCTATCGGTTGAAAGCCTGCTCCATTCTCTGTGCAAAGCCACAACGAGCTGTTCCAGAGACATTCGATACCTTGGTTGCTGTTCAATCAGAGTGGCTATGCTTCCGTTGCTGTTCCATGTTAGGGAAGCCATTTCGATTTCCACCAGCGGCCATAATTCCTGTTCAAGAATTTTCAGGGCTTTGGGATGACTGTCCGGTGTGGAGGGATTAGTGAGTAGACGGCTTGCGCTTATCTGAAAAAGGCCGCTGCTCCAATCCATTCTTGTCGTAATAGAAGTTTGAGAAAACAGGTTATTTGCGGTTAAAAGAATTAAAATTACTAAAAAAAGACTGTGTTTCACGCGTTCTTCTCCGGGAGCTTCTGAAAATATCAGAGCCGTTCTCCTAAATATATCCCCGCCCATTCCCAGCGTCCATGTATTTCCGGGTTCACCGGATAATCCACCCTGCGAAAATACAGATACCAGGTTGGGATTTTCCATGTCCAGCCAGTAGTCCAGAGATAGGCTTCATTTTCGTTGGAATAATCATCCACTTTTTCCTTAAACTGGACTCTTCTGCTTAGAAATGTTCCCAGAGTCATAGGTATATGTGTAAAAGAATCAGATGTTTCCTGGCTCCAGTTCATCAGAAAGAATTTTTCTGACTGATACCTGCGCAGTAAAGCGGCATTCTGATTTTGTATGGCATATTTAATTGTGTTAATCAAATCATCAAGGGTGGCCGCAGTCCAGGATTTACTGCTGTAATGGAATTGTAGCGCATCCATAACATTGGAGCGGGCATCCGGTACTCCGGGTATTTGAGCATTAGGGTTTTTAAGAAAAATTGCATAACTGGCAAACATTTTATTCCAATCTCCAATTTTTTTGTATTCTTTGGCCAGATAATATTGATTGACACCAACTTCCATGGGGTTTGAAAACCGCTGATTCATTTCCAGTCTCGCGGCTATGGCTTCGTAAGGATTGTGAGTGTGCAAAGCTATTTCCCCCAAGGCCAGAAGGTGCAGGGATTGTCCCCGAATAACAATATCGGGATAATTTTTTACCAGACGGCGCAGATAATCCAGGGCCAATACCTCTGAGCCGGTATCGCGGGCATTTTCTGCCATTGCCATGAGGTAGTATGCTCCATAGGGGTTATCGGGATATTTTTCCAGCTCTGCGCCTAAAAATGAAGTAAGCCAGTCAAATTCACCCAGATTCCGGGCTGTGGATATTACTGGCTCCAATACAGCATATCGCAGCTCCTGATCGGTGTTTTCATCAGCGGAAATTCTTAAAAAATCCATTATTTCATTATCAGCGGACAAAGCGGTTGGCATGGATTTATCCTGGCAGGATAAAAGCAAGAGCATAAGGGTATATACTATAACGGTTGTAATTTTTTTTAACATATTATTATACTTCTATCCTGTAGCAAACTTCAGGTACTTCTGCGGATCTGAACGAAACGCGACAATTTTATGCCCCTCATCGGTTTTAAGCAGTGCCGTTTCCGCTTCTTCATACAAATCGGGAGCATTGATGATGCGGCTGTTTCTCGATGATATACCTACACGAAAATTTTGGTTATTCTGCTGATACACAAATTTCCTGGCCTTCTTCAAAGCCGTATCATAATCATTATTGACATCAATAATTCCAATCCTCCTATCATTAATAACGATGACATACGGATTGGACGAATAAAACTTCCGGACTGTTTTGAAATTATTTCGGCTGGTGGAAAACAGGATAATCGTTAAGTCCTGATTAAAGGCTTCCGCGGAAGCTAATTCCATTGCTAGCTGATCGATATATTCATTATCCGCTTCCATATCTGCTTCCATGTCCGAAGTTTTGTTATTTTTAGATATTTCACCATAAAATTCATCGCCGTCCAGTTCATCGTTGGCAAGTTTAGCCCCATATCGGTTAGGCATTGGAGCTTTTGACACTGATTGTATTGTATTTTGGGAAGGTTTTCGCGGCTGAATGAGGGTAATAATAAGCGTAAGCAGGAATAATCCTCCTGTTGTAACGAGAACAAGTAGCAGATACTCATTTATTTCTCTGTAAGTGTACATTGTTCCAATGAAGCAGGCATAGAGATTAGTCATATTGGCAATGTTCATTGGCTGTTTAATCGTTTGATAGTGGAATCTGAAAATACTCCCGAATTTACCATCTTCAGCCACGGGGGATGAACTATACTTTGCGGCTGAAGGCTTTACTGTGCTGAGACGCAGGCCGCTATCGGGAGAATAGACCTGAACAGCGATAAGCAAAGGATCCTTGCTCAGCAGCATCTTTGCCATATCGATTTCCGCTGTAATATCCCTTTCGTTGACAAGCGTCTCCGTAAGCAGGCGGGTATACTCTTGAGAACGACTAACAAAATCCGACTTTCTTGCCGCTCTGATTTTATAGGCATCCCAGCTTAGGTAGCCAATAACGCCGAATAGTATAATCAGAACAGTCATTACGTATACTAATTGGAATTTTTTCTTCATAATGCCTATTATACAATTTTGGAGACTTTGTTGAAGACACGAACACGCTATTTATCGGAAGGTTGGTATCCAAACAGTAAAAAGGAGATTGAAAGCCTTCTTGCCTCTTGGTTGCCTCATGCCCCAACAGAAGAAATATGTGCTGGTATAAGCCCTCACGCCGGCTGGACATTCTGCGGTTCCATTATCGCTCAGGTAAGTAGCCGGCTTCCGGAAAATATTGATACCATTGCGGTTCTGGGCGGACATAATCCGCCGGGAATGCCTGTAATTGCTTACCGGTATGATGCCTGGCGGACACCAACTGGAACCAGTACTATGGACAGGGACTTGTTTAAGCTCCTTGAAAACCGCTCCGGCGAGCCGTGGATAGATGAAGAATACGCCGACAATACAGTGGAAGCCGTACTCACCATGGCTCTGGCCTTAAGGTCAAAGGCGGCATGGATGGCCTGGAGACTCCCCGCAGATAAGCGGGCTGTTGAATTCGGAATACATCTAGCCGCCGCCGCCAAAACAGCTGGCCGCCGCCTGGCGGTGCTGGGTTCCACGGATTTAACCCATTACGGACCGCAGTACGGTTTTTGTCCGCCGGAATCCCGGGCGAATCCTGTTCAATGGGTGAAAAAACGGGATGAACGCATACTGGAGGCATTGGTGAATTTTGAGGGCGAAAAAGCCTTAACACTTGCAAACAAGGAACAATCAGCCTGTTCCAGCGGCGGCGCGGTTGGAGCCATGAGTTTCGCGAAAACCGCGGGTGCTGTTCAGGGACGGGTTCTGTCTTATGCAACTAGCCGCGATGTTCATCCCGGCAATTCCTTTGTCGCTTATGCGGGAGTTGCATGGAATTGAAAATAAGTGGGATTGCGCTTGACTCCCAATGAATTTCATGAGACAATAAAGCCCCATGAGGAAGTATATTTTTGTAACTGGTGGAGTGTGTTCCAGTTTGGGCAAGGGCATTGCCGCCTCTTCCCTTGGATGCCTTCTTGAGTGCCGCGGATTATCGGTCTGTATGATTAAAGTCGATCCCTATCTCAATGTGGATGCCGGAACCATGAGCCCTTTTCAACACGGTGAAGTCTTTGTAACCGATGATGGTGCCGAAACGGATTTGGATTTGGGCAACTATGCGCGCTTTACCAATTCCCCTCTTAATGCGGCCAATTCGATTACAACGGGTCAGGTTTATCAGGAAGTTATACGCAAAGAGCGCAAAGGAGATTTTCTTGGCAAATGCGTTCAGGTTGTTCCGCACATTACCGACGAGATTAAGCGCCGCATCTACACGCCGGGAGAAAAGAGCGGCATTGATGTTACCATTGTGGAAATTGGCGGCACGGTAGGAGACATTGAATCCATCCCCTTTTTGGAAGCCGTAAGGCAGATTATCCATGAAAAGTCCCGCCAGCATACCTTAAGTGTACATGTCGCCTTGATACCTACACTTACCACCGGAGAACTCAAAACCAAACCCACCCAGCATTCCGTGAAAATCCTGCGGGAAATCGGCATACAGCCGGATGTGCTGCTTTGCCGCATTGCCAAGGAAATGGAAAAGGACATGAAGCGCAAAATTTCCAATTTCACAAACATTGACTACGAGTGTGTCCTCTCGGCGCGGGATGTCAACACCAACATTTACGAAATACCGGTAGTTTACAGGGAGCAGGGGCTGGATACCGTGGTATGCGAACGGCTGGGTCTAGAGCATAAAGTAGACAATTTCCAGCGCTGGAAAGACCTTAAAACCTTGTGGCATAAGGCTAAACATACAATTGAAATCGCGATGATCGGGAAATATATCGATCATGAAGATGCCTATAAATCGGTTGACGAAGCCCTGGTGCACGGGGCTCTGGACAACAAAGTGAAGCTGGAAATCAGGAAAATCGATTCAGCAACGCTAAGCTCTGCCGAAGAGACAAAAAACGCCCTGAGCGGTGTTCAGGGCGTGTTGATCCCCGGAGGATTCGGCGGGAGGGATATTCCCGGCATGATAGAAGCGGCACGATGGGCACGGGAGGGGAATATACCCTATTTTGGTATATGCCTTGGTATGCAGA
>MUIB01000082.1 GCA_002084135.1 Spirochaeta sp. LUC14_002_19_P3
CCACGGCGAATACTGGGTGGTAAGTCGGCCAATGAGGCTATCGGAATTCATCTGATAGCTTGAGGGATAAGAGAGCATGAGTTTCATGAAAAAAGTGGACAGTTAACTTGACAAGTTACCGTACCGGGAAAACAGAAGCAATTCTTTCAGGACGTTTTTATGCCCCTACCGGTGAGGGCAACCAGGCCAGCAGCAGGGCCTGCGCTTCCCATCGCGGAGGCTGGAACAGCCCCATGCAATCCGTTTGTTTCGGGTTTCCATTTTTTTGACAGACTCAACCCAGCAAATCCATTCATTGCGTGCAATGGGGCTAATATCCATCCAGGTTTCCAGAGCCTTTGAATCAGCGGCAAGGGCACTTTCCAAATCTGCGGGCAAATCGTGTACTATTCCGCCGGGAAAATTGCTTTCAGTCATGGCTGCTCATTATAGAAAATCTGCGGTTTCAGTCAAGTGCCGCGCGGCTGTTATTGAAACATGGAGCCAGCCGCCTACCGGTCATCTTTTCCGATTGGACTGGATGCGAGGACAACAGAATTTTGTGTTACTTTTTATAAGATAGTTATATAGTAATGTAGTGCAATAATACAGAAATATACCATGGAATATTTTAATACTAAAATGTGGCATTTATATGAACATTTTTTATTAAACCCTTAATATCTTTCAATACAAAGAAATGAAAAACAAGCCATATTGAAAAATATTTGAATAAATACTTGATTGAAGCATTGATTACCGCTATAAAGTATGGAAGTACTATTTACGAAAACTGTAGGGTACTCTAAAAAACCGCTTTAAGAAATTGACGAAGAAATTTTTTGTCGGGCGGCAAAAGCGGAGCGTAGCCTAAGCTACGTGAGCATTTTGACGACTTAAGAGCGGCGGAAAAGATCGAGTCAAGAACTAAATGGATTTTTTAGAGGTGCCTATGTATCAGTTTCAGGAAGGAGAAACATGAAATCCCGTAAAATTATCTTTTCAATATTTTTCGCGTTGCTACTGGCACTTGGAGGCATAATTGCCAAGCCGTTTCTTTTCAAGGGCAAACCGGGCGGGGCATCCGCACAGGCTTCCGGAGGCGGCAAATCCAAATCCGGTGAAAATGAAACCGTATTTTCAATTATTACCGCCAAAGCCCAAACAGGATCTATCTATTCCTATCTGATTCTGCCAGGAAATGTAGAAACAGTTAGCTCAGTGGAAGTATTTTCGGACACCGAAGGCATTCTTGCCCGCGTTCATGCCGAGCTGGGGCAGTATGTGCGGGCGAATCAGCTTCTGGCCGAAATAGACCCTTCCAAACCGGGTACCAAGTATGCCATGAGTCCCGTGCGGGCCAAGGTGGCCGGCACCATTACGGCCTTTAATTTTAATCAGGGCTCCAAAATTACCCCTCAGGTTCCCATCGCTTCCATCGGCAATCTGGATGCCCTGCGGGTTGTTACCGCGGTTCCTGAAGCCTACAGTGCCCACATAAAGCGGGGCATGGCCGCCGAAATGGAATTTGAGGCATGGCCCAATGCAAGCATCCCCATGAAGATAGACTTTGTTAGCCCTGTGGTAGATGCGGTAAGCCGCTCCCTCACCATAAAATTCAACGTGCCCGACGGCTATGAATTTATGAAGCCGGGTATGTACGCGGATATTAAACTTACTACCCAGAAGAAAGACGCGGTGGTTAAAATCCCGCTGGATTCCCTGGTAAGGCGAATGAATGAAATCTTTGTCTATGTTGTAGAAGATGATACCGCCGTTAAGCGCCCGGTGAAACCGGGAATTATTCAGGACATTCAGGTGGAAATAGCCGAAGGCCTGAGCACCGGGGAAACCATTGTGTATCAGGGCCAGAATCTTTTAGAAGATGGTTCTAAGGTTAGGATTATTAAAAATGAGGAGTTCAACGGCGAATGAGCATAGCAAAACTGGTTGTAAACCGTCCCACCACCTTTTTTATCGTCTACGCGCTTATCGTTGGGCTGGCAGTCTACATGGTATTCCAGATACCGATAGAACTGATGCCGGACATAACTCAACCCACGATTAACATTGAAACCTCGTATCCGGGAGCCGGGCCGGAAGAAGTGGAAAAATCCGTAACCCGTCCCATTGAAGGAGTGCTCAACAGCATCTCCAATCTCAAAGGCATTGAATCCAGCTCCAGCGAAGGCCTAAGTGTCATTACCCTGAAATTCACTTGGGGCATAGACTGGAGCGAAAGCACCAATGAAGTGCGGGACAAGCTTGAAACAGTAAAGGATTCCCTGCCCAAAGAAGCAAAAAATCCGCAGATTTACAAATGGAATTTCAACGAGGCACCTATTCTGAATGTAGCACTGTATGGCAACCGCTCCTCCGATGAACTGAGGGCCATCGCCAAACGGCAGATTGTTCCCAAACTGGAGCAGGTGGATGGTGTAGGGAATATCGGTTTCTGGGGCGGTAGGAATCCCCAGGTTAATGTGGATGTTTCCCAAGTGCGCCTGAAGGCCTATGGGATAACCATGTCCCAGATTATAGACACTTTAAAGTCTCAGAATCTGGGTTTGAGTTCCGGGACGGTACAGGAAGGCAGCGTAAACTATGTCGTTAGCGTCAATGCCGAATATTCCAGCCTCCACGATATTCGCAACACAGTAATAAGCTATAAGACCGATGCCGTAGACCCCATAACCGGCAAGCGTGAAAGCGGCAAAAAGCCCATATATTTATCCGATCTGGCCGATGTCTACGAAGGCTACAGCGATATTACGGAAAGCGTTTACTTTAACGGAGATCCTGCGGTGGGAATGGACATTAAAAAACGCTCTGGTACCAATTCCGTGGAAGTTACCGACCGGATCATAAAACAGCTTGATATTATCCGCAGTGAACTGCCCGATGGAGTTATCCTCGAAGAGGCTTATGAAGCAACAAAAATCATCCGAAAATCCCTGAACGGAGTAAGAAACGCCGCCATGCTTGGAGCGGTACTGGCTATTCTGGTACTGTTCTTCTTCCTGCGGAATTTTACCAGCACCATTATTATAGGGCTTTCCATACCGATAAGCCTGCTGATAACCCTGATGGTTATGTACATGTTCAACCTCACCTTGAATGTTATGACACTGGCTGGCCTCTCTCTGGGAATCGGCATGATTGTGGACTCCTCCATCGTTATTCTCGAAAGCATTTACCGCTACCGGGAAAAGGGTGCCAACCTGCTCAAGGCATCGCATCTTGGCACCCAGGAAATGATAGCGGCCATTGTGGCCTCCACCCTAACCACAGTGCTGATTTTCGCCCCCCTCCTGCTGTTCAAAAAAGACCTGGACTTTATTGGAGTGCTGTTCACCGATCTGTCCATAACCATCGTGGTGTCTCTGATGGCATCCCTGATAGTGGCCATGAGTCTGGTGCCCATGCTTACCAGCAAATTCCTGAAAATTTACACCCGCGAGCAGAAACCGATAAAATCCAAAGCCCTGCGCCATATTGATGATGGCATGGAGAACATGTTCAAAGGCATGGAGAATTTCTATCAGCGCATCCTCTCCCATGTTCTGGACAACAAATTCATCTGCGGTTTAATTTTGCTACTGGTTTTTATCATCTCCCTGTTTGCCCTTGAACCTCTTGGGGGCAATATCGGGGTTACGGTATCCCCCGACATTATGGACGATATGGTAAGGATAACTCTCTGGACGCCTGTGGGTACCAAACAAGACATTACCCACCAAACCGTAAGCCGCTTTTCGGACGTTATTACCGAAGAAGTGGAGAACTACGGAAACATACTCTCCATTGCTGGCGGAACGGGACACAGCGCCAACCGGGGCCAAATCATCATGGTTCTGCCTCCAAAATCTCAGCAGACTGACAGCAAAGAGGATATTTCCAGGAAACTCAGCAGCCGCTATGATGAATTCCCGTCAGTAAACTTTAACACCCAGCGCAGTTCCACCGGCGGTGTCCAGCCTATTGATGTTGTTTTCAAAACCGACGACATTGAAGGGGCGCAGGTTCTGGCTCTGAATATGAAGGAATACATTGATAACCAGGTGGATGCTATTGAAGAAGTTCAGCTTTCCTTCAATGAAAGCCTGCCCGTAGCCAGTGTGGTAATAGATCGCAAAAAAGCCTATTCCTACGGCTTTAACATGAGGGATATTGCCTCCGAGATTAGCTCCGCGGTAAACGGAACAACGGCAGGCCGCTACATTACTGATGGCGAAGGCATAGACATTGCGGTAAGGCTGAGAGAAGAAGACCGCAGCAGCATACCCGATTTGCAGAATATCTTTATTACCGACAAAACCGGCAAAGAGGTGGCGGTAAGCTCCATAGCCAGCATTGAACGGGGCGTGGGCCCGGTAACCATTAATCGCGAAGAGCGCATCCGTGTGATTCATCTGCGTGCCTATCCCGCGCAGGGCGTATCGCTGCAAGAAGGAAACAGGGCAGTCCGTCAGGCCATAGAGGAAAATTTCATCGTCCCCGACCATATCATCCTTCAATATGGTGGCGCGCTTTCGGATTTAGGCCGGTACATGAAAAAATTCATGATAATAATGTTGATAGCCCTTGCCATGGTTTATGGCACTATGGCAAGCATCTTTGAATCCTTTCTGGATCCTTTTATCATATTCATCTCCATCTTTATGGTTATTCCGGGTATTCTGCTGATGTACTGGTTCATGAACCTGCCCTTCTTCGGCATTCCCATTCCAATGAGCATGTTTTCGGCCGTGGGGCTTCTTATGCTGGTGGGCATTTCGGTGAATAACGGTATCGTGTTGCTGGATTACACCAATCTTCTGCGCTCCCGTGGGCTGCCCCTAAAGGATGCCATTATCAGTGCTGGCGGCAATCGTCTCAGGCCAATTCTTATGACCAGCTTAACAACCATTTTATGCATGATTCCGCTGGCCTTTTCTCAGGCCGATGGTTCGGAAATGATTCGTCCTCTGGGCATTACCATTGTTGGCGGTATGCTAATGGGCACGGTAACCACTCTGTTTCTGGTGCCGATGCTCTATGCGGCCTTTAATGCCAGAAAGGGCGGTGCTGATCTTCAAGAGAAAAAATACCGCTTCGGGTGGCTGTCGCGACTGTTTAAGCGGGATAAAACCGCGGAAGAAGCTATTGAAGAAGTTATTGTTGAAGCACCGGAGGAGGTGCGAGATAAAACTGCTGAAGAAGTTGAAGTTATTGTTAAAGCACCGGGGGAGGAGGTAACGGAGTAATGAGCGGAAACAATCTCAAGCGAATAGAAATAATTGCCAGCCAATCGCTGGAAGATATTGTTATGCAGCGTCTGGAACAGGAAAAACTGGCTTCCTGCCATACCAAAATCCCCGCAGTTATGGGCCATGGCTATACCGATCCCAAAGAAGGCAATCATGTATGGCCGGAGCTCAATTTCATGTTAATTATTTACTGCGGCGACAGCGAGGCGGCTAAAATTACCAAACTTATGGATGAAATTCGCGAACAGCATCCCAAAGAGGGAATAAGCTGTTTCTGCATGTAGGGCACCACCCCAAGTATCCCGGAAAAAGTTTTGAGTTGAGCACTAAGGGCAAACACACGGCACTGGAATGCCTGAAATCATGGGGAAAGGTATGTCCCGGCGGGCGCCAGAGGTCAGCAAAAACAATATTTTCTATCCTTCGGCCCGCTCAATGATGAAGTCCACGCCGTCGGCTTTGGGCGGGCGGCTGCGGCGCACGAGGCCGGCAACGGCGGCCAGGGTTGCTATGTAGGGGAAGATGATAAAGAGCTCTTCCGGGACGGCGAGGACTTTGAATACCTGAAAGCGGATTTGCAGGGCATCGGCAAAGCCGAAAAAGACGCTGAAGAGGGCGGCGCCAATGGGGTTCCAGCCGCCGGATATCATGGCGGCGAGGGCAATAAAGCCTTTGCCGCTGCTCATGCCTTCGGTAAAGCTGGCACCGTTTTCAATGGAAAGGTAGGCACCTGCCAGGCCGCAGGCGAGGCCGCTTACCAAAACGCCCAGATAGCGCATTTTATACACGGATACGCCGATGGTTTCCAATGCCATGGGATGTTCTCCGGCGGCGCGCAGATGGAGGCCGATTTTTGTTTTGCGCAGGAACCAGGTAAAGAAAATAACAAGGGCGAAGCTCATGTAGACTATGGGGGTTTGGTTAAAGAATACCGGCCCGAGAACGGGTATGCGGCTCAGCAGGGGAATGGCGAACTGGTATTCGGAGAGGTTCACGGGTATAACATCCGTTGTGCCCGGATGGCCGTATATGAGTACCATCAGGTAGCGGGTAAGTCCGAAGGCCAGCACGTTGAGTACCGCGCCGCTCACAACATGATCCAGGTGCAGGGATACGGTGGAGAAGGCATGCAACAGGCTGTAGAGGCCGCCGGCCAGTACTCCGGCCAGCATTCCAAGCCAGGGGCTGCCCGAATACAGTGCCACGGTAACCGACACGAAGGCTCCCACAATCATAATGCCTTCCATGGCAATGTTTACCACTCCAGAGCGTTCGCAGATGGAGGCACCGATGGCCGCCAGCATGATGGGTGTGCCCAAACGAACTGCGGCCACTAAAAGCTGGGTATTGAATATGCTGAAAAATTCCATTACTTGCCTCCGCTCATGTTCCACCGTTTCCAGTACCGTTTCAGATAGAAGGAAATATATCGGGCTACAACCAGAAAGAGGGTAATTCCTTTAACAATTTCCACGATGGCGTTGGGTGTTTGGGTGGTGCGGGCCATGTACTGGCCGCCAGAATCCAGAATTCCCCAGATGAGGGAGGTGAAAACCACGCCGATTGGGTGCCCTCCGGCCAGTAGGGCAACGGATATGCCGTTCCAGCCGTAGTTGGCATGCAAATTTTCAAACATCTTGTGGTCCAGTCCGGTTACCTGGTTCACTCCGGCCAGTCCGGCCAGGGCACCGGCAATGAGAAGTGCCCTGAACACATTCAATCCGATGGAAATACCCTGGGCGCGGGCGGCCTCCTTATTCTGACCGATGGCACGGATTTCAAATCCGGTTCGGGTTTTGGTTAAGAGATACTGGATAAAGAATGCCGTGGCGATAGATATTAAGATACCGGTGTGAAGGCGATAATTGGCATTCGGAAACAGTGTTTTGAAGACGGGCAGAAAGTTGTTGGGGAGAATTTCGTCGGTTACGTAGGGATGGGTGCTGGTGGAAGGATTTCCGCCGAAAGCGCGAATGAAGATGGGTGAAAGGTAGCGGGCGGTATGGGCCAGCATCATCGTGGTGATAACTTCATGGGCACCGGTTTTTACCTTGAGCAGGGCGGGTATAAGGTTCCAGGCCGCAGACAGGGCGGCGGCGAAGGCGAATACCAGAATGAGGCTTATAATACCTGGCAGTTTCAGAATCAGTCCGAGCCATACCGCGGCCATGGCCCCAATGTAATACTGCCCCTCCGCGCCGATGTTAAAAAGCCCTGCCTTGAAGGCAAAGGCCACTGATAAGCCGGTAAAGATGAGCGGCGCGGCATTGATAACCGAAATATGCCAGTTTTTCACCAGGCCGCCGTAAAAGAGCGCACTGTAAGCCTTAATGGGATTATAACCGGTAAGCAGCATAATAATGCCGCCGATGACGATGGCTATAAGTGCTCCGCTTAGCGGTGCTGCAAGAATTTTTTTCCACCGTGCCATGGCTTCCCGTATTCCCCCGTCTCCCTGCTCAAGACGCAGTCCGGCCAGATAAAGGCCGCCCGCCAACAGAATCAGCACGGCCCCCGCAAACTGCCCGGCCAGGTAAAATATGCTACCGGCCACGGCCAGTACGATGGCCGATATGCGTGGGATACTGGAAAATTTTCCCGGAGTCTTCATCTGTGCGCTATGTTCACTGCTCATGGGCCTCCTCCCATCATGTAGAGTCCAACTTCCTTTTCGCTGGAATTTTCCGGTTTCAGCTCCTTTACGATTTGGCCTTCATACAAAACCAGAATGCGGTCAGCGAGGCTGAATATTTCTTCCAGTTCAAGTGAGATAAGCAATACTCCGGCATCGGCGTCCCGCATACGGAGTATTTCCGAATGGATGTATTCAATGGCCCCCACATCCAGGCCCCGGGTGGGCTGGTTTACGAGCAGGAAGGATGGCTTTCGGCTGATTTCCCGTGCCAGAATAACTTTCTGCTGGTTTCCGCCGGAGAGCTGTTCGGCTGCCGTAAGCGGTCCGGGAGCGCGGATGTCGAAACGCTTTATCAGGGCATTGGCGCTGCTGTTCATTGCGGGGTAATCCAGGGAAAAGAAGCGGGCATTGGGCTTGTCGCGGTGCAGTCCCATGGCAATGTTTTCGCTTATGGTCATGGGGAGTACGAGGCCGTGGCGGTGACGGTCGGAGGGAACACAGCCTATGCCGCGGTGTATGCGCTTCTTTGTGTTCAGGCCAGTTACAAGCTCGCCCTTATGGATAATTTTTCCCGCGGCAACGCTGCGTAGCCCCATAATGGCTTCAGCCAATTCGGTTTGTCCGTTGCCGTCCACTCCGGCGATGCCTAGCACCTCACCGGGATGGACCGAGAGCGATACATCCCTAAGCGCTTCGCCGCCCCTTTCCCCTTGTACGGACAAGTTTTTCAGTTCAAAAACGGGTTTCTGACCGCGCTGATGGGGAGTACGGTGAACGGTAAGGACAACTTCGCGGCCCACCATAAGGGTGGCCAGTTCTTCCTTGCTTACGGTACTGGTTTCACGCATGCCCGCAACCTTGCCGCGGCGCAGAATGTACACCCGGTCGCTGATGGCTTTCACTTCCTCCAGCTTGTGGGTAATGATTATAATGCTTACCCCATCATCGCGCAGCCGCCGGGCTACGGTAAAAAAGCCTTCCACTTCCTGGGGGGTAAGTACCGCAGTAGGCTCATCGAGAATGAGTACGGAGGCCTTGCGGTAAAGGGCTTTGAGTATTTCCACCCGCTGCTGGAGACCAACGGAAAGGTCTTCTATGCGGGAATCGGGATTCACTTTCAGGCTGTAGCGCTCACTGAGTTCCTTTACCTGGCGGCGGGCGGCGGCATAATCAATGGTAAGCCCCCGGCCCGGCTCGGAGCCCAGGATAATATTCTCTGTAACGGTAAGGTTTTCCACTAGCATAAAATGCTGGTGAACCATACCCAGTCCATTTTCGATGGCCTCCCGTGGCGAGCGGAAATTCACCGCTTTGCCATGGAGGTAAATCTCACCGGAGCTGGGCTGGTAGAGCCCGTAGAGAATGTTCATTAAGGTAGACTTCCCCGCCCCGTTTTCCCCCAGCAGTGCCAGAATTTCCCCCTGATGAAGCTGAATGCTCACATCGCTGTTGGCCAGCACTTTGGGAAACTGCTTAACAATCTTACGGGTTTCCAGAATGACAGGTTGGGTATTCATGGCTTTTAGTAATTGCCCTCCGCCATGCCGCCGGTCATAACCTTAATGCTGGAGCCAATACCCAAACGGTTAGCGCCAGCGGCAATCATCGACACCGCCGCATCCCAGGTGCGAATGCCCCCGGAGGCCTTCACGCCCATGTCCGGGCCCACCACGCCGCGCATGAGCCGCACATCTTCCACCGTTGCCCCGCCGCTGGCAAAGCCGGTGCTGGTTTTTACAAAGTCGGCCTCGGCCTTCCTGGCCAGCTCGCAGGCAATCACCTTTTCTTCCTGACTCAGCATGCAGGTCTCAATGATTACCTTGAGTACCGTGCCTGCCCGGGCAGCTCGGCGTACGGCGCGGATATCTTCCTCTACCAGCGCATAGTTCCCCGAGCGCAAAGCCCCCACGTTAAGAACCATGTCTATCTCAGCCGCCCCGGCTTCAATGGCCTCCCGTGCCTCAAATGCCTTGGCCCTCGTGGTCATTGCCCCAAGCGGAAAGCCCACTACCGCGCACACAGCGGTGTCCGTGCCCTGTAGAAGCTGCGCCGCCAGGCCCGCCCACTGCGAATTAACGCACATCGACTTGAAATGATACTGCCTGCACTCGGCCGCCACCTGCTCATACTGCGCCACCGCCGCCTCCGGCTTGAGCAGAGTATGATCGATATACCGGGCCATTTCATGGTGAGACATACCCCCGCCGGACTCCCCTGAACCCGATCCACTCTGCACCCGGCGCATCACCTCATCGGCAATGCGGTCTATGAGCTGCTGTTCAGTCATCGCCGAAACCTCCCCTTTCCAGAGCCATAATTTTATTCACCCGCGCCAAATGCCTTCCCCCGGCGAAGCGTGTTTCCAGCCAGGTACGCACCATCGCGCACAGCTCGCCCGCGTCATGCAGCGGTGCCCCCAGAGTAAGCACATTCGCATTATTATGCTCCCGGCTGTTGATAATCGTCTTCATGTTCCAGCACAGCGCCGCCCGTATCCCCCTTACCTTATTGCAGGCCATGGACGAACCAATGCCTGCCCCATCCAGCATAATACCCCTCTCGCAGTCTCCCGAAAGCACCTTTCGGCACACCGCTGCGGCAATATCGGGATAGTCCACCGCCTCTTTGGAAAAACAGCCCGCATCCTTTACCGTATAGCCCAGCGTTTCCAGATAGCTCACAAGAGTCCCCTTCGCATCAAAGGCCCCATGGTCGCAGCCAATAGCCACCCTCTTTACATTGTCTTTTAGATTGATCTCCAAGTTTGTCTCCTTTTGTCTGCCGTTTAACAAGAAAATCATGATGTCTCAGGGCTTGATTAAGGGGGCGGCCTCCGTGTTACAGGCCCAAAACCCGTGGCTTTGCCTGTGTTTATCGTGCTTTACTGAACAATTTTTAGCACCACATAAGGTTTTCCCACTCTATATCAATAAATTGAGTATAGCATATAATTCAAAGAACGTATAGTATAGAGTTCCCAATACAGCCGCAGGATTGACAACATAAGATTTTTTGGCATACATTGAAAAGGAGTGAAGTAGATTATGATTTCTAAATTGAAAAAAGGTCTCCGCTTTAGGATTATCTTCATTATTTCCGTCTTTGCTCTGGCACTGATTTTTGTTGCACTGGCAATGAGTCAGCAGGGGAAGCGGTTTGAGACTGAAATTTATGTCAATTCCATTTTTAATGTAAAAGATCGTAGCAAGTATGCCTGCGACATTCCTCTGATAAAAAACATAGGCGGAAAATGCGGTTTTATTGAAGTTCCGGCCGATTATAATTACCTGATGGGGGAACGGTATTCCATATTTTGGCAGTTTTTTCCGGCATTGACAAAATCAGCCAAAACCCAAACCCTTGTTCTGTTGATGGGCGGGCCGGGTGAATCGACAGCCGTATTGACATGGATGGCCAATATCCCCGGTTCCTTCATCCAAAAATACCGTAAGGATCATAACATTCTTTTTTACGATTATCGGGGTGTCGGTTTGTCGGATCCCTATGACAGCCGGATAAATGATATGGTTTCGGAAGATGATCCTGATTTAGTCGAAAAAATACAGGCTTGCAATCAGCAGATACAGCAGTACGGGATTTATTATGATAACATCAGTACGGCAAACAATGTACGGGATTTAGAGCAAATTTTAAATTACCTGAAACTGGACAAGGTAATTCCGGTAGGGTTTTCCTATGGAACAAAAGTGGCCTTAACCGCATTAAGAGATATTCCGGACCGGATATTGGCCGCGGTTCTGGATGGGGTTTTTCCGATTGAAGTTAATGGGTTTGCCCAGGCAAACGAGGGCTTGATTTTTAACTTAAGCTATTTTTTTGACAGTCTGAATAATGTTAAGGCCTCGTTTCCGGCCGAATATGGCAATGTGGAACAAAGAATCATGGCGGTGCTACGGGGAGTCGGACCTCATAACCGGGAAAATATAAGCCGGTTGATTGTTGCCATGGCAAAATATGCCCGCAGTAAATACCGTTTTATTATAGCCCACCGTTTACTTGCATTGTATGAAGCAAAGAATTACGGCAAGCTCATGGAATTGGTTGATGCACTGGAAACAAGAGAAGATAAACCCCTTGATGCCATTTTGGAAAAAACGTTTACAATCCCGGTGGAAGAAAAATATGCCGCCTTACTTGGTATGCGCAATAATGCCATGTACATGGCACTTTCCATTGTGCTGCCTGAGGAACTGAATGCCCCCTACACCAGCAATATTGATGCTATTAGCAATGTTGATGCATCAATTCTTAAGCTGTTGGATGATTACACAGGCGGGGCACCCCTGCCCCGGGATATGGCACTTCAATTAAAAAATGTA
This sequence comes from Spirochaeta sp. LUC14_002_19_P3, assembly GCA_002084135.1. GTDB lineage: Bacteria > Spirochaetota > Spirochaetia > DSM-2461 > DSM-2461 > UBA2779. Next base: position 12,204 of record MUIB01000082.1, read on the forward strand.
TTAAAGTTTCGGCCTGTCGATGCGGTGGAATACATGCCGGTAAAGTCCAGTATTCCTACCTTGATTATTTCTGGCAGTGCCGATACGATTACCCCGCCGCAATGGGGGCAAATAACGGCTAATAACCTTAGCAATTCCCGGCATGTCATCTTTAATGATGAAGGGCATGTGGTGAGCCTTTCCAACTCGAATGCCTCGGATTTAATTAAATCCTTTGTTGACGACACAAGCTCCCTGCAAGAGCTGGATACTGTGGACAATGCCAGTGCGGCAGAGTCGCTTAGCTTTGATTCGAGACAATTTGAACAATGGCTTAAATTTTGACAGGTTGATTTGTAAACGGATTCATAAAGTTTGTTAAAACAACTTTCCCTGATTATTCTTAATGACACGCTCCGCCGACTGTACAACTTCATGGGTGTGAAAAGGCAGTTCCATTGTTTTATTCTGTTCCAGTATTTCCTTAACTGTTATTATCTGTATGGCTGGATAATCCCTCCCCATTATTTGACAGTGAAACACTCCCGCCTCCCTTGCCTCTTCCATCATCGGTTTCGTTGGCTCCTCCAGTGTAAGGAAGTAGGCTATATCGGCGTTTTCTCTCTGCCGGTCGTGGTTGAGGGCGGCTATATCGAAGCGTTTTACATGGCCAGACTTAACTTGAATAATAGCCTTACCGGTAACGTCTTTATTGTGCTCCCGGCCTTTGAGGAAAAAAGCCCTCCCATCGATTCCCCTGTCGGCTCCTTTGCTGTAGTTTACCTGTCCACGGTTATTGGTAAAGGTAAGGACGAGCCACTTTTCAAATTCTTTGCGTAAGCGATCGTCCTGTTTGAGCGATAGAGCTTTGGCTCCCTCCACATCTTTAGGAATGCCATTGAGTTTTACCGAAGCAACGATCTCTTTGCCGTAGGAGTCTTCCAGGCGTTTAAGGATAAGGGAAATACTCTGAAAAGTTATATCTATTCCGATATACTGTCTATTGAGTTTTTCTGATACGGCCACGGTGGTACCACAGCCGCAGAAAAAGTCAGCAACAACATCGCCTTCGTTGGAGGAGGCTTTGATAATCCGTTCAAGAAGGGCTTCCGGCTTTTGGGTGGGGTAGCCCAGGCGTTCTTTGGAGACCTGATTTATTATGTCTATATTCCAATAATCTTCAATCGGGACTCCCTTTTTATCTTCTAAATAATCCCTTACAACTAACTCTGGATTTGTAATTTCCCACTGGGGATCGACATCCTTGGCTGATTGTATTGGGCTTCCTTTTATTCCTCGGCCTTGCAATCTATAATGCCCTTTTTCATCAACATGCTTATATTTTTTTATGGTATTCTCTGATAGTGGTCTTACAACATCTTCCCAATTAAACGTATAATTATTTTCTGATTTTGTATATCGAAAAATAATATCATGCTTTCGCCCAAAATGTTTTTTAGAAAAATGACGGGATTGGTAACACCATACTATCTCATTTTGAAAATCGCCCCCTCTGCTAACAAAAATACTGTCCAAGACAAGTTTTAAGTAGTGGCTTGCCGTGGAATCGCAGTGAAGGTAAAAGCTCCCTGTCGGTTTCAATACCCGCCATATCTCATTGAGCCGGGTGCTCATGGAGACAAGGTAGGAAAAAAGGGAGCTATGGCCTAAAATCTTCTCAAAACTGTCGATAAGGGTTATGGTTTGCCCGGTGTAGCGGCCAGTTTCATTGTTTATTATCTCATAAAATTCTGCCTGTGTCCGCCCGTTCCATGTCCATGTATCAATAAAGGCTCCCGCCTGTGCTTTGTCAACACCCTCTCCTATGGAGTTATAAATCAGGTTATAGTTCCGCTTTGAGTTAAAAGGCGGGTCGATATAGCAGAGGTCTACTGTTTCGTCTTTAAGGAATTTTCTTAATACCTCTAAATTATCCCCATAGTAAATCTCTCTCATTCTCTCCATAGAATTGAGTATAGGGGTTTTGTTTCTCTTTGTAAAGGGGTGGGAACTTATGGGAACTATATCGAATCACACAAACCGGGAAAAATAAATCCATCCTTTTTCCCGTTTCAAATCGCTGTTATCAGCGCATTGTGTGCTGAACATGCAGGTTCAGCCCCCTGCCTGCACCTTATCGACAATACCGGCAATAACGGTGCGGATGGCACCGATGGACGGTTTGCCGAGTATCTGACGGGCGGATCCGCCCTCATCAATTATCAGTACCATGTCTCCGGGGCCGGCCTGAGCGGAATCTACCGCTAAGTAAGGATGTCCCAAAAACCCTCCCTTCGGATCAACGGGTTGCACGAGGAGGAGTTTCTCCCCTTCGTATTGAGGATGCTTCACCGAGCACACCGCCCGGCCTACAACCTTTGCGAGAGTCATAGGGCATCGATGATGCCGATGATGGCGGCATCGCAGGGATTGAACCAGGAAGGGATACTCATTGCGGCTTCCTTGCCGCCTTCGTACATAACCATGTCGCCCTGGCCCGCACGCACGGTATCCATGGCGGCCAGAGGGGTGCCGATGCTGATGCCCTTTTCGTTCAGGGGCTGTACCAGAAGCAGGGTTTTGCCCTGGAAGCACTCCAGCTTCTTTTCACAAACTACGCGGCCTATCACTTTACCAATCTTCATTAAACAATCCTGAAGCGATCCACCAGTGTGCAACGGCGTTCGCGGGTAAAGGTATGGGGACGGGTAAGGCCCTCCCCAGTGGGGCTGGCAATGGTGAAGGAGGGGAAGCCAGCACCGCCCATGCCCAGCCCGGCATAGCAGGGGCCGTTTTTTACGAAGAGGGAGCAGTTCATCAGCCGGGCCATGGCGGAGAGCTTGTCGATATTGCGCGAATGCATCATCGCGGTATGGCGGCAGCCGTGTTCCATCTCAAAGGCCAGGGCAATGGCAGCATCGGCATCCTTTACCCTGGTAAGCGGTAGCACCGGCATAAGCTGCTCCGTCCACATCAGCGGATGACTTATGGGCACTTCGCAGAGCAGAACGCGCACGTCGTCTGGAACATAAACTCCTATATGGGAAGCAATAAGGCGGGGCGATTTGCCAACGTATTTTTTGTTGACCACTCCTTCGCTCCCGGGGCCGCCGGGCTTGATTAGAATCAGTTCGGTAACTTTGCGGGTTTCCTCGGCGGAAAGCAGGTAGGCACCGCTGGCAAGCATGGCACTTTTGAGGGCATCGGCAATGCTGTCTACCGCGATAACTTCCTTTTCACAGATACAGACAATGTTATGATCGAATCCGGCACCATGGACAATATCGGCACCCGCCTTTTCAATGTCGGCACTTTCGTCCACCACACAGGGCGGATTACCGGGACCGGCGGCAATAACCTTCTTGCCGCTGCCCATGGCGGCCTTTACCACGCCGGGGCCGCCAGTAACCGCCAGCAGGGCAATTTGTGGGTGCCGCATCATTTCTTCCGCGCTGGCAATGGTGGGTTCGGCCATAACGGTAAGACAGTTGGCCGGGCCTCCGGCTTTTTCGATGGCCTCAGCCAACAGGGACACCGCCAGGGCGGAGCATTCACGGGCGGCGGGGTGGGGATTGAACACGGCTGTATTGCCGCCGGAAATCATGCCGATAGCGTTGCATACTACGGTTGAGGTAGGATTGGTGCTGGGGATTATGGTGCCAATTACGCCGTAGGGTGCCCGCTCCACCAGGGTAAGGCCGTGCTCATCGGTAAATACGGCGGGCTGAACATCTTCTACTCCCGGTGTTTTTTCGGCTGCCAGCTGGTTTTTAAGGGTTTTATAGGCCGGACTGCCCATGCCGGTTTCGCGGGCCGCCTGTTCGGCGAGCATAGCGGCGTTATCGAGAAATATCCTGCGCATCGCGGCAATAATTTCGCGCCGCTTGTCAAGGCCTAGCTCAACCAGCTCCCGCTGAGCTTTATGGGCGGCGCTAAGGGCTTCGCCGAGAGTGGGAAAAATTCCGCGGCCCTGGGGCAAGGCCTTCCGGGCAGCCTCCGGGAGGGTTATGCTACCTGAGGGGGCCTTGCCCGCAGCGGCAGGGGGATTGCTGACGGCGTCTGACGGAATGCCCGTAGCGGCAGGGGGGGCCGTATTGCCGACTGGGCTGCCCTGTTCCGAAGTGGAGGACAGGGGGGTATCGGCAGGGGTATCCAGCTTTATCTCCCGTAGCACATCGGCTATAACCTGTTTCAGGTTTTCCTTGTCCATTTTCAGCTCCTGAACGTTAGCGTGCCGTCTTCATCGACAATTTCCACCTGAGCGGCAATCAGGGCATCTACCGGCTTATCGGCGGTTTGTTCCGTCCAGCGCACGCTGCTGCCCCGGCAGAGAAGAACCAGGTCCTTATCCCGAACCCCCAAGGCATCCAGAGCAATGAGCCGGGAATCCAGCGAACGCCCGTGGTGATCACTTAATTCCACGACACGCCATACTGCCCCGGGAATATCCGCTGCGCTTTTTGAGGGCACTACCGTACCGGTAACGCGGGCAAAAATCATTTTATAATTCCTGAATTTGTATAGGTTTGCCGGCCTTCCACTTCCACGGAATCCACAATGGCGACAATGGTGGTATCGGTGGGCTTGCCCTTGGTAGTTTCGGTGTAGCGGGCGCTGGAGCCGGTAACATAGAAAACGATTTCCCCGACGTTGGCACCAACGCCGTCCATGGCCACAGTGAAGCCGCCGCTGCCTTTCATGGTTTTGGGGTCAACCTTTTCCACCAGCAGCAGCTTGAGTCCTTCCATGTCCGCGGCCTTGTGAGTGGATACCACCGTGCCGACAACTTTTGCCAGTTCCATGGACTTATTGAACCTTGCGGCCCGGCAGCGCGGCCAGCCGTTCTTCCACGGTTTTGCGCGCTTCGATAACTTCCCCTTCGTCTCCGGCAATGTAAACCCGCCCAAACTTGCCAAAACCCGATACGTTGATAATGTTCACATTCGCGGTTTTTTCCGCCTCGTTGGCGGCATAGTAGGCATATCCGGCTGGTTCCATCTCCAGCACATAGAGGGTGTCTCCACGTACTATCATATTGCCGTAGCGCACTTTGTTTATGAGCTGAGCCTGATGATCGTCAATGTTCTTGATAAGCTGACTTGTAAGCACACTGGGCTTCATGGCATCGGCCTCGGTGAGTTTCAGCTCTTTGAGAACCGCCTCCCCGGCCATACGGGTATCGCCCTGGCTGTTAGAATGCACTTCCAGCATCCCGAAGGACCGTTCCACGACTTGCAGGCCGGGAGTAACTCCGGTGGCCTTGAGAGCAATGTCTGTTAGCCGGTTAATTTCAATGCCGGGAGCAATTTCAATAACGCAGGCCGCCTGATAGGCAACCGGAAAATACCCCTTGGAGATAGTGGAAATGAATGAGGCCATTTGCGGCTGGATGGAATCCAGAAAGATATAGGTTCGCAGATCGACACTCATTCCCTACTTCCCCTTTGCCGTCCGTCCGAGCGGCAGAGCCTTGTCCACCGCCTCGTGAGGCCGCGGAATAACATGAACCGAAACCAGTTCCCCAACTTTCTGGGCAGCCCGGCTCCCGGCATCCACAGCGGCGCGGACAGCGGCGACATCGCCGCGCACAATGGCCGTAACGAAACCGCCTCCAATCTTTTCATACCCGACTAAATCTACCTGAGCGGCCTTTACCATGGCATCCGCCGCTTCTGTCATGCCGACAAATCCCCGGGTTTCAATCATTCCCAGAGCATCGGTGTTTTTTTCCATCTTGTGTTCCTCCGATTTTTCCATAATGAACGCATAATGGAGAGGTGTCAAGAGGTTTAAAAATTAATGGGGGTTTTGAGGTGCCCTAATGTCCATTGGTGTGCCTTTTTGTATAAACTTCCTCCGCGATTTGAGAATTATTCTTCTTAAACACAAAATGATATGTCCGCTGCTGTTCATCCCAGCTGTAATCAATTTGGTAGGTAGAGGATTCTTTGCCGGGAACGGAATAATACACCGTGAAGTTCCGCTCCGAGATTCTCTTGAAATCGGTTATAATCGCCCCATGCAGCGGTTCAGCGGCTTCCCTGATGGGTGTTGAACGGGGCTGGGGAATTATTGAGGATTCGCCCGGGTTTATTTTACCTCTGCCGGGCGGATCAGAATTTTTACCCATAACCGGATTCTCGGTTTCCACTTCTCCAACCATAAACCCGATGAAGTACGGAAATTCCTCGTCAGCATGGTAGTGATAGGAATCCTCGTAAAAATGCCCATGGTAGTCATCTAAATCTTTGGCTGGAGAACCATCCGGTTCATTCATGCCATAAATGGGGAATCCGTCCAGGGCATAGGCTATTGGCCCATTGTGAGTCTTATCCGCCAGGTGCACCGGTGCCAGGTGATAATGATAATCGTCGGCTCTGCCGCTGTGCCCTCCCCACTCATCCAGTTCTCCAATAAGATGCGCGTCTTCTCCCCGGTTGTTCAGCGGATTAAAAATGGGAACACCATTCACTGCCAGGGCAATGGCTCCCCGCATAAAATTGGTATTGATTGGCTTTGGATATTCCGCCAGCTTTGGCTTAAGAGGAACAGGCCAGGCATTATCCCCAATATAAGCCTGCGGCAGAGGCACCTGCTGGTTCCAGCTACTAATGCCCCTCATCATGTTGTGGGAAGGGATTCCAAAAGAATGGACGTAGAGATAATTGGAATCGTTGCTTAGATTTATCACTTCCCCGAATATACTGAAATGCTGCTTCATTACAGTAATATCATTCGCGGGAATCTGCCTGCCCCAGTACATATTTCTACCGCTGCCAGTACCACTTGGCGGCGAGCTCCCGGTTTTACCGCTTTTATTGTTTGAAGAACATGCCGCTATAAGCAAGGCAATACATCCGCTGGCCACTACAAAATTTTTCATTGAAACCATATCTTAGCTCCTAATCCAAAGAATGGGAATCGTCCCGCTGATTTTTTAGAGGTGCCCTTTTATCCAATTCCTCTAGCCAGATGCTCACATCCGCATCCGAAGGCATACGCCAGTCGGCACGGGGGGAAAGGGCAATGGTGCCCACTTTGGGGCCGTCTGGAAGGCAGGAACGTTTGAACTGCTGGGAGAAAAACCGGGTATAGAACACACGGAGCCATTTTTTTATGTCCGAAGCATCATGGGCCCCGTTGAAAGCTGTTTCAGCCAGATGCAGCACCTTGGCTGGAGCGAATCCATGGCGAATGGCATAGTAGAGGAAGAAATCGTGCAGCTCGTAAGGGCCTATTTCCTCCTCGGTTTTCTGGACTATCTCACCGCCTCCTCCGGGCGGCAGGAGTTCAGGCGACACCGGGGTTGCGAGAATATCTTCCAGAACGGTTTTAACTCCCGGCGGTGCCCAGGTTTCGGCGGCCCAGGAAATAAGGCAGCGCACAAGGGTTTTGGGCACTCCGCAGTTTACCGCATAGTGGGAGATATGGTCGCCGTTATAGGTGCACCAGCCTAGAGCCAGCTCGGACAAATCCCCTGTACCGACAAGCAGCCCGCCAACCATGTTGGCCTTATTCATAAGGATGGCTGTGCGGTGGCGGGCCTGAATGTTTTCATAAGCCCGGTCGCTTGGTTCGCCGGAATGGTTCAGGTCTTTCATCTGGGCCTCACAGGCTACACGGATGTCCAGAGTTTCGAGCCGCAGGCCAAAGCCCGAGCAAAGTTTTTCTGCATTGCCCTGCGTGCGCCCGGTTGTCCCAAAGCCCGGCATGGTAAGCGCATACAGCCCTTCCAGCGGCAAGTTCAGCCTCTTGAAGGCGCCGATGGCCACCAGAAGAGCCAAAGTGGAATCCAGCCCTCCCGAAAGGCCAATTACTGCGGCTTTCAAACCGGTGTGTTTCAGACGCGCCGCCAAACCGGCACTTTGAATGGCGCTTATCTCCCGGCAGCGTTCATCGCGTTCGGCGGCATTATCGGGCACGAATGGATGGGGGCTAACCGGGCGCCGGCCAGGCCCTGCGGCTTCATGGGCTTCGTGAAGCCGCCTGCTAAAATGAATAACCCGGCGATTTATGTCTGTCTCCCGGCGGATAGCCGAACGGAATGTGCTTGAAACTCTGCGCTCATGATCCAGTAAATCCGTATCAATATCCATGAGAAGAATTTGAGAGCCGTCGCGAAAGCGTTCCGACTCGGCGAGAATACGGCCATTTTCGGCGATAATGGCGTGGCCGCCGTAAACGGTATCGGTGGTAGATTCGCCGATGCCCGCCGAAACGTAGACATAGCCCGCCATGCAGCGAGCCGACTGCTGGGCAGTAAGGGCGCGGCGGTAATCGGCCTTGCCGACAAATTCATTGCTAGCCGAAAGGTTGAAAATGAGCTGGGCACCAGCAATGGCATGGCGGGAGGAAGGAGGAATGGGACTCCAGAGGTCTTCACATATTTCCACCGCAAAGGCAGCTCGGCAGTCAGTCTTATGGCGAAACAACAAATCAGAACCGAAAGGAACCTGTTCACGGCCGAAACGGACTTCGCTAAACGGAACCTCATCGGCGGAGGAAAACCAGCGCTGTTCGTAGTATTCCCGCGCATTGGGTATGCAAGTTTTGGGGACAATGCCGAGAACATGGCCCTTTGCCGCCACCACCGCGGTGTTGTAGAGCCGCCCCCCACGGGAGAGAGGCAGCCCAAATACTATCAAAGTGTCCTGTGCGGAAGCCGCCTCAATAATCCGCAGAGCTTCCTCCCTGGCTGCCTGAATCAAGTGGGTCTGGAGGAACAAATCTCCGCAGCTGTAGCCGCTAAGCGCCAGCTCCGGGAACAACACCAAATCGGCGCCCTGTTCGCAGGCCTCAAAAAAAGTACAAAGAAGAGCATCGCCGTTCGCCCTTACGGCGGCAGGCTTCACTTCGGGAACGGCGGCGGCGACACGGAAATAACCCATAGTGCTCATGGCTTATGATTATAGCCTTACGCGAAGGATTGGTATAGGGGCTGGGGGGAGGGGGGAGGGATAAAGGATGAGAGATGAGGGATGAGTGGGGAGTGGTTTTCTTGAAAAGGATCGTCTTTTGCATTATTTCGCGTCTTTCGCGCTTACTTCCCCTCTCTCCACAAAGACGTTCCCAAACCGCAAAGAAAAACCCATCCCCGAATCTGAAACCTCCAGTCTAAAGCCTTTCCTAACCCTCCCCGCGCTGAAACCACATCATTGAGTAGGCCTTGAAGCGGCGCCGTCCTGAAAGGCAGATATACGCCGTTGCGCAAAGGATGAGGTAAACCGTGTACAGGCCCAGCACCTGGTAGGTGGGGCGCAGCGTTCCCTGCAATGCGCCCATGGCTGGCAGGTTGGCGGTAAGGAGTATGGGAACCGCGGCCAGAAAGGTTAAACCGGCAGAGAGCATGAAATCCCGGCTGGCGGGTGTTTCCAGATAGGGATCGATAATGCGCAGCAGGGCAAGGCCGGTTGGGAGAGTGCCAGTGGCGGTGCCGTAAATAAGAACAGCCCGGAAGAAAACATGGTCCTGAAAAACCCGGCTGGAGAGCCAGATATGGGTGAAGGTGGTGGTGAGTCCAACCAGCCCGGCAATGATAACGATGGGCAACCAGTAGTGGGCAATGACGGCAGAGCTAATGGCCGATATGGCCGATGTTACCATGAAGTCTACGCTGAAGCCGCTCAGGCGGGTAAGCCGCTGATTGTCGATAACATAGTCCAGGCGCAAAGCGCTTATTACGGCTTTCACCGCCATGGCGGTGAGTCCGCAGAAGATGAACATGATGCCCCAGAGATTGGTACCCAGTTTAACCGCGCCGGGGCCGATTTTGTCCAGCAGGCTGGTTAGGCCCATGAGCAGCAGGTAGGTGAGTAAATAGGTAAAAAACACTAAGGCGGCGGTGAAGCTGATGGGGTCTATGGCTTCGGGGTTGGTAATGTTTTGCACCTGCGAGGCTGTACCGGCCTCGCCCCGCCGGAGCACGCCGGATTTAAGGTTCACCTCGTTGAAGCGTGTCAGCTCGGCGTGGGAAATCCAGCCTTTGCGGATGCCATAGTTCACCAGGAAAATGCCGCCAAAGCAGGCCCAGATAAAGCCCAGTGCCCCAAAGGTAAGGCCAACGCTGCCAAGGTCAGCAAAACCCATGGCTTCCCAGCCGGTGCCGATGGCGAAGGCCTGCCCCGGACCCAGCGAAAAGCCCAGAGTGGCAAACAGCCCGAAGCCGGGGAAGAGGTTTGGGAGAAAGGTTTTAATCATAAGAATTGTCAGGATGGTGCCGAGAAAGCTCTGAATAACATACTGGCTGAGTACCATAGTGCTGGTGGCGAACACATCCCGGCTGGAGCGGCGTTTGCGCGGGCTGGAGCGCAGGGTCATGGCGATGAACGAGAGGTTGAGGAAATGGAACACAATGTTTTGCAGGTTTTCGGTGCCCATGTTCAAATGCGGAAACAGCCAGTTGTAGAGCGGGAAGAGTATGAAGCCCGCGGTAAGGGCATTGGGAATTAAATAACGCTGCAGGAACCTTATCCGCGAACGGAGCAGGGTGGCCAGAAGCAGGGCGCTGCCGATTATGCCGAGATCGACAAGAAGCTGCCAACTGAAATTCATGCGGGTTTCTCCTCTTCGGATTGTTCGCTGTCCTCTTTTTCGGCGGCTTCTTTGGCAGCGGCTTTTCGGGCGGCCTCTTCCTCGGCGGCCCGCCGTTCAGCCATGCGCTCTTTTATCGCTTCGTTGCGGGCTTCACCGGATGCCTTGGCTCTTTCGGAGGGCTTCAAATCGCGGGACTTGCGGGCGGCGAACTCCTCGCTGCCTGCTTCATTGGCCTGAATAAGCTCCATAAATTCCTCCCGCTCTATGGTTTCAGTTTCCAGCAGCCGGTGGGTAATGCTTTCCAGCAGTTCCCTGTGTTTGCTTATTAAACTGACCACCCTTGAATAGCGTTCTGTCATTATGCGCGATATTTCCTGGTCTATGTAGCGCTGGGTGTCCTCTGAGTACTCACGGCTTTGGCCAAAAGGATGCGTTTTGTCCGTGCCGCCGAGGAAGCTCCCGCCGCGCTTGTCCAGCGATACGTTGGCGAATTTATCGCTCATACCTAACCGGGTAATCATGGCGCGGGCAATTTCGGTGGCCTGAACAATGTCGTTTCCGGCACCGGATGAAACGGTTCCGTAAACAATTTCCTCCGCCGCCCGGCCGCCCAGAGCAACATCGATGCGCCCGAGGAGCTCTTCCCGCGTTTGGAAAGAGCGTTCCTCTTCGGGAATCGGCAGCATGTAACCCATTACCCCATAGCCGCGGGGCACAATGGTAATCTTCTTCACCAAGTGCTGATCCGGCGTAAAAACATTCACCAGCGCGTGGCCTGTTTCATGGTAGGCCGTAACTTCCCGCTCATGGGGATTGAGCAGCTTGTTCTTCTTCTCCAGGCCAATCGCTGTCTTTTCAATGGCCTCGAAAAAGTCCTCATGGCTTACCTTCTCGCGGCCAAAGCGCACGGCAAGCAGAGCCGCCTCGTTCACAATATTGGCCAAATCGGCCCCCGCCAAGCCAGCCGTGGCCTTGGCCACCTCCGCAAGATCGATATCCTCCGCCAGCTTTACCCCGGCTGAATGAATGCGTATTATCGCCTCCCTGCCACTCTGATCCGGCTTGTCCACCACCACCTGACGGTCGAAGCGTCCCGGCCTCAAAAGCGCCGGATCCAGCACCTCCGGCCTATTCGTTGCGGCCAGAATAATTACCCCGCTGGTGGAGTCGAAACCGTCCATCTCCACCAGCAGCTGGTTCAGAGTCTGCTCCCGCTCATCGTTCGTGCTCAAAGTGCCCGAACGGCTCTTGCCGATGGCATCCAGCTCGTCAATAAAAATAATACACGGTGCCTTGCCCCGCGCCTGCTTGAACAAATCCCGAACACGGGCAGCCCCCACCCCAACAAACATCTCCACAAAATCCGCCCCCGACATCCGGAAGAAGGTAACCCCCGCCTCGCCCGCCACGGCCCGGGCCAGCAGCGTTTTCCCTGTTCCCGGCGGCCCTACCAGCAGCGCCCCCTTGGGAATCTTGCCGCCAATGTTCGTATACTTCGCCGGCGACTTAAGAAACTCCACAATCTCCACCAGCTCGTCCTTGGCCTCATCGCAGCCCGCCACATCCTTAAAGCGGGTATGTAAATCGTTCTCCGCCACAATCTTGGCGTTATTCTGACCAAAACTCATAACATTCCCGCCAATACCCCCCATGCGGCGTATCATAAAACGCCAAAGCAGCAGCAGCAGCAAAATCGGCAGCACCATGCGGAACAGTAAATCCAGGAAGTAATTATTGCGCTCCGGCACCGCCAGAAACACCACCCCCTGCTCCTCCAGAAGCGGCAGCAAACCCGGATCGCCCTCAATCCGCTCCGTCTTCCATACCCGCACCCCGCCCGCTCCCGCCGGAGCGAACATATTCTGCAGATAGCTGCTAACCGTATCAGAAGCGGAAACCTTGCCTACCGGATAGGAATACCCGCTCATCGAGGAAGCCGTGAAATGAACCTCACGGATGGCCCCTTCAGAAATGAGCCGCTTGAATTCGCTGTAAGGGACAAGATTGCCTGAATCCTGAAACAAAAACATATTCACTATGCTGATAAGCAGTATTCCAAGCAGGATGTACCATAAAGAGAATCGGATTTTCTTCCCCCGGAAAGGATTCCAACCTTCCTTTCCACCATTTTTTTGATTTTTTTTCAACAATTCGCGCCAGTCGCCCTTGTTTTCACTCTTATCTTCGCGTTTACCCTGTTCGTCCATGCCCACATCTTACCCCATTGCAGCATAAAAATAAAGAGACCCCCCTATGAACAGAGAAGAAAATGTTCCCCGTAAGTTTTCTCTTGCAATTATAACATAAAATGTTATAATTGCAAGAATGTACAGACGAGAGCTTACACAAAAGATCATCAAAAAACTCTGCCAAAACCCGGCTGTGGCCATTCTTGGCCCATGCCAGATTGGCAAGACAACACTTGCACATGAAATTGCCGAAGGGCAAGCCTCCATTTATTTAGACCTTGAAAACCCGGAAGATTTCCAAAAACTGAAAAACCCCGCCCACTATTTAGAGCTGCATACGGACAAACTGGTAATTCTTGATGAAGTTCAACGCTACCCTGATTTGTTTATGTCGTTGCGGGGTATTATTGATGCCAGACGGCGCGAGGGGCATGGAAATGGCCGCTTTCTGATTTTAGGATCGGCTACCAATGAATTGCTGAAACAAAGCTCTGAAAGCCTTGCAGGCCGCATTCATTATTCCGAGCTCACAGGATTAAATCCGTTTGAAATTGAAGAACCCGCTGGAGGTCCGTTACGAAAACTCTGGATGCGTGGCGGCTTTCCTAACAGCTATACAGCAGAAGATGATGCGGCAAGCCATAATTGGCGGCAGAATTTTATTCGCACTTATTTGGAGCGCGATATCCCTCAACTTGGACCGCGTATCTCTGCTGCCACATTGATGCGTTTTTGGACCATGCTTGCCCATACACAGGGCGAGCTGCTGAATGCGTCCAGGTTGGCCAGTTCTCTTGGCGTGGAAGGCGTTACTGTCCATCGATATTTAGACCTTATGGTTGATCTTTTATTGGTTCGCAGGCTGGAGCCATGGCATGGTAATATCAAAAAACGGCTAACGAAATCACCACGGACTTATGTGCGCGATAGCGGCCTTGTGCATGCGCTTCTGCAAATCCCTAATTATGAGGCATTGTTGGGGCATCCCATACTCGGCAAAAGCTGGGAGGGATTTATCATTGAAACCATTATCAATGCCTTGCCTTCAAGTGCTCACCCGTTTTTTTATCGCACATCCGCTGGGGCTGAAATTGATTTAGTGATTGAGTTTGGGCCGGATGAATATTGGGCTGTTGAAATAAAGGCAAGCTGTACCCCGAGCCTTAAAAAAGGCTTTCATACAGCCTGTGAGGATTTAAAGGTGAAACAAAAATTTGTTGTTTACCCTGGCGAAGATAAATTCCCCGATAACCACAATACAAGCATCCTGTCGCTGGCACATTTCATCGAAGAGCTTAAAAAGAAGGCCGGATAAATCAAAGAGAAGCGTGCCACTCTTCCCGATCCGGCAACCTGTAACTGGTGCTGCGCCCGCCGCCGGGGTTCTGTATAAAGATGCCACGTTCCTTGAGTTCCTGAATGTCACGAAGTGCCGTATCATTCGAGCACTTGGCCATCTTGGCGTATTTCGAGGTGTTCATAAAGCCCTCAAAATCATCCTCAAGCATACGGTTAATAATCAACCGCTGGCGATTATTCACAGACTTTTGATTAATCCTATTCCAAAGCTGTGCCTTGAACAGTACATTGCCAAGCGTCGTTTCAGAATTGCTGATAGCCCGGCCAAGGCCGTCCAGGAACCATAACAACCACTCCGTGATATCCAAAGTAGCCCGCTGTTGTGCTTCAAGCTGCTTGTAATACTATTTGCGCTCAGCTTCAATCTGAGATGAAAGACTGTAAAAACGCTCCTTCTTTAGTGGTTTGGAGAATTGTTGCGTGGCATCCAGCATCATCTCCACCATACCTTCAACATCTCGGCTTGCAGGGATAAGCCCGGCAATACTCATTCCAAGCCTACGGGCAATGGAAGAGCGCACCTCTTCCGGGTTTAGCTTCTCCCCTTCAATGGCCGAGGATTGAACGACATCATTCGTAAGCATACTCAGAGAGGCCTCACGCTTGAGCTTAAAGCCAAGCCCCTCCATGCGTCCCAGCAAATAGCCCTGGCGATGGCGTATATCAGCCAGCTTGGATACAAGGGGTTCTGCGTCCCATGTAAAGTTTGGCCAGTTTTGATATTCATAAATCCACATGTTAATCACCGCATAATTTGAGGTGATTATAGATGCTATTCACCGCAAGGGTAATCACCGCATCATCAAATCTTCAAGGCAGTGTAAAATCCGTAACTGTAATAGGCCTTGTACTTTTTGTAGAGGGCAATCTCGGTTTTTTCAGCTTCAACGATGGCCCGGGCATCGTTGGAATTATGCTTGGCAATAAAGCCATCAAAGGTGTTTTCCAAAGGCGTGTAATAGTTGTCCATCCAGCTGGACTCCGGCAGCGGGAAATAGCCTTTAAGAACGTATCCTTTTTCCTCTAAAATTTTTATCTTTTCTGAGGCTGTTGCTATCTCAGGATACTCTGCATCCCAATATCGCTGTATTTCTGCTGGACGTTCGCCGGTTAGCCACGTAATTTCAGAGACGGCCAATATGCCGCCGGGTTTCAGGAAGCACTTGAAATACTCAAGGCCTTTTGCAAAGCCCATATTATAAATTGCACCCTCTGCCCAGAAAACATCCAGGCTGCCTGCCTCAAAGGGTAGCTCTTCCATCGAAACGGCAAGCGTTGTAATCTTGTCGGCAATGCCCCATTTTTGCGCATTTGCATCCAGGATATCCAAAAAATCCTGAAACAGATCAACAGCCGTTATGGTGGCGTTCAGATTTTCGGCCAACATAAGCGTTGAGGCTCCAGTGCCGCAGCCAATATCGGCTATTGTTAAAGGTTGGGCACTGCCCATCAAACCCGCCAGCTGCAATGCTTGTTTGGTTTGCTCATTGCCGCCCGGACCCTGGCGTTGGCTGCCTTTGTGTAAATCAATGAGTAATTTGTAGTTCATTCGTTAATGGTGCTACCTTATAACTTGATTTTCTCAACAGCTTACTTGATTGTTCATTCAATTTCCAGTATTTTCAATTCATATATCCCGAGAAGGACATTGAAGCTATGCCGAAAAATGGGAATGATGCAGGAGATTTTACCAGGCAAAACACGATTAAACAAAACCGATAAAAAGTAGGAGGCGGCATGAAAAAAGAGCTTATCACCACACTAACAGACAATTTTGAGCTCCATGCCCAGCAAACAGAAAACGGGATTGAATACTGGCTTGCTCGTGATTTGCAGCACCTTCTTGGTTATGATAAATGGGAGAATTTCTCAAAGGGGTACCTCTAAAAAACCGCTTTAGGAAATTGACGAAGAAATTTTTTGTCGGGCGGCAAAAGCGGAGCTAGCTTAAGCTACGTGAGCATTTTGACAACGCAGTAGCGGCGGAAAAGTTCGAGTCAAGAACTAAATGGGGTTTTTTAGAGGTGCCCAAAGGCAAAAATTGCTTGTGAGGTTAGCGGACATGAGGTTGCAGACCATTTTCCCGACGTCAGGAAAATAGTCAAGATTGGCTCCGGGAGTGAGCGAAAGATTGATGATGTCATGCTTACCCGTTATGCCTGCTACCTGATCGCACAGAACGGTGATCCACGGAAAGAGCAGATTGCTTTTGCCCAGACATATTTTGCCATGCAAACACATGGTTCTTGTAAGAAATTCTTTGTCTCAATTCTAACAA
>MUIB01000112.1 GCA_002084135.1 Spirochaeta sp. LUC14_002_19_P3
GGTTTTTATTGCTACACTCTGTCGCTAAGTGCAAAACGTTCGCAGGATATGCTTTGTCTCTGGTAAGCCAATTCGATATATTTTTCCCAAAACCGCTACCCACACTGGATTCATCTCTTATTTTATCCGTATTGCTTAAATTCTTAAGCCTTGTTTTTGCCCAATCACCCATAGGCAGCATCACTTCTTCCTGATACATGTTGAATTTTTTGTTTTTGTTAAATTGCAACAATCTTTCCCATGCATCTCTGAATCGATTAGACCATTTTCCAGGATAACAATTTTTCTTGTGCCATATAAATTCTTCCGTCCACAGCCATCCCTGTTTTCTCATAGCAAGAATGAGCTCCAGAATATATGTACTTCTTTCCCCGTTCACAACTTTTTCTTTGATGTTAAGAATAAATGTTCCTGTAGTCTTAAGAACTCGTAGCATTTGTTCTGTTTTTGGAAGAAACCACTCGACATATTCGTCAGGATGAATTCCACCATAAGTCTTTTTTCTTTGATCGGCATAAGGTGGAGAAGTGAAAATTAAGTCGATACTGTTTTCAGGGATATCCGCCAACACTTTTTGGCAATCGCCCAGATGTAAATCATGTCTGATATCCAGCATTGGTTCATGCCCACTTATTCTTTAGTTGGAAAATTTATTACATTATCCGCGGGCTTATCGGTTAATTCATTGAGTTCATTGTCGGATGCCGCGAGAGCGGCGATATGGCGGGAGCCTCGCTTAAATCTTATGGTATCAATGAGGTGGAGAAGAATAAGGAGTATGGAAGACACAACCAGGGCTGAATCGGCAATATTGAATGTTGGCCACCGCTCCAGGCCAAACAGTCCGTAGAATTTGAAATCGAGGAAGTCCACCACACCGTCCGGCCGGAAAATGCGGTCGATTTGATTGCCCAAACCGCCGCCGAATATTGCGGCCAGTATCCAGCGCTGGATGGAAGTGAGTTCCTTGCTTCTCACGATGTACAGTCCCAGCGCGATAAGCATCAGCATCGGCAGAATAATGGATGTTATAAGCTTAAGTCCGGGAGAAAAGGTACTGCCGAAACTGAATACCATGCCGAGATTGCGCACATGTATCAGCCGGAAAAAGTCGCCCAAAAAACTCCAGGCCGAAGTATGGAGAGGAATGAATTTCACTACCAGTATCTTGGTAATCTGATCGAAAATCATGATGAGTCCTGACAATAAAAAATATCGATATGCTTTCAAAAATCTCCCCCTATCATAAGCCAGTTGGAATGTCGATGAATTTGGTTTCCAGACCCAATTCCTGGTGTACGCGCTGAGCCATGGCCCGCACGCCGAACACCTCGGTGAGATAATGGCCGGCAAACAGCACGTTAATTCCCGCCTCGCGGCATTCATGGTAGATATTATGAGAGGCATCCCCGGTTATATAAAGATCCAGACCGGCATCTATGGCCTGGGATACCTCGTACACTGCCCCACCGGATATAATGCCCACGGTATGTATTTCCTTCGGGCCGAATCGCAGGGCGCGGATACTATTATCCCATAAACCAAAGAGACGGGCAACTATGGATTCCAACTCCTCCCCGACACTCAGGAGTCCCCGGCAGCCTATCATGCGGCCTTTATAATCCCCAAAGCCTTCCACCTCTTCCAGTCCGAGGATCTGAGCCATCTGGGCATTATTGCCCAGAACCGGATGACGATCCAGAGGAAGATGGCAGGCATAGAGGGCTATGCCGTTATTCATAAGATAGCGCACACGCTCACCGCGCACTCCGGTAAGGGGATAAACAAATCCCCAGTAGATACCATGATGGACGAAAAGCACCTCGGCCCCCTCGTCCCGTGCACGGAGAAAACTGGCTTCACAGGCATCTACAGCAAAGATCATTTTTGAAATATCCGCGTCAAAACTACCAACCTGTACCCCGTTCAGGGCGGAATCAATGGAATCAATTTCCGAAAATTCCAGTGTAGAACGCGCCCATTGATCGAATTCCAATAATTTCATAATGTCATTATAGCCTGTAAAGATGATTAAGGCTATATTAAATCCATGGTAAAACTTCCATCAGAATTAAACTCGAAGCAAATTTGCCTGAAAATTGAGAATCCTCCGGACATAAAAGCCGTATCGGACAGCCATAATTGGGCCGCCATAGGGCAGAAGCGGGCCATAGAGGCGTTGAAGATGGGCATTTCCATCCGCGCCAAAGGCTACAATATTTTCGTTGTCGGAGATCCCGGCACTGGCAAACACACCGCGATTATAGACATGCTCAGGCTGCACCGCGGAAAAAATGACAGGCTACGCGATATTGTCTATGTACAGAATTTTGACGATCCTGACAAACCACGGCATCTCATTTTTCCGGGGGGACAGGCGCGGCGCTTCAAGGAGGATTTAGCCCGGCTGATAAAGCGGCTTGAAACCCGCATAGGCCGTGATTTGGATTCGGAGAGCTACAAGGCCCGGAAAGTCGCGCTGATTCAGGAAGCCGAAAAAATGGAAAACAAGGCGCTGGTAGACTTTGAAAATCAGCTTAATGCCTCCGGCTTCCGGGTTATCCGCACCGAAGAAGGCCGGGAAGATGAGGCCATGGACATTGCGCCGGTTATTGATGGAAAAACCGTGCGCTTTGAGGAACTGCAAGAGATGGTGCCGAGCGGCCTGGTATCCGAAGAAACCTGGAACGAAACCCGCGAGCTCTACTTCGGCTTTATCAACCGCATGAACCGCATCCACCGCGATTTTAAAATTGCACGGGAAACACTTCAGGCCAGCCTGAAGCAACTTCGCGCCGATACCGTGCGGCCTGGAGCGGAGGAAGAATGCGCCCTTATCGGGGAGCAGTGGAGCGGAGAGGATGTAAAAGCCTATCTGCGGGAATTCGGGGAAGATGTTATCAGAAATGCCCACTGGTTTTCCAGCGATAACGATGAGGAAGAGGAGATTGACACAGCGATACGCTACGGAGTGAACATTGTGCTGGACAGGCATGGCACGGAAGAACTGCCGGTTATCAGCGAAACCAATCCTGCCAAGGTGAATCTTTTCGGCTCTATCGAAGCGCATCACGACCCTTCGGGAGAGCTGCGCACCAATATAATGATGATTAAGGCTGGTTCACTGCTGCGCGCCGACGGCGGCTACCTTATTCTTCAGGCCGAAGATGTGTTCTCCAGGGAGGGGCTTTGGGCCGACCTTAAACGGGTGCTGCAAACCGGCCATGTCGTGCCCGAGGCCCAGTCTACACCGCTTGGCCCGCTGCCTATCCTTATGAAGCCGGAGCCGATTATTACGGAAACCAAGGTTATTCTCATCGGCTCCGAAACGGTGTACGATTCGATATGCGAACAGGATGAGGACATCTTCGAGCTGTTCAAGGTTACCGCCGAGTTCAGCCCGGTTATGCCGCGCGGGGCAGACACCGAGAGTGAATATGCCGCCTTTATCAGAAGCCTGGCACTCCGGGAAAACCTAAGGGAGATAAGTGCAAACGGCATTCGGGAAATTATCGCTTACGGAATTCATCTGGCCGAACGACGGGACAAACTGAGCACATATTTTGGTTTAATAGCTGACCTTATCCGCGAGTCTGACTACATGGCCGCTTCGGTGAAAAGATCACTTATAGACAAGGACATTGTGCGCAAAGCCATTGCCCACCGCGAGTTCATCAGTAGCCTGCCGGAACAGGAGATTCTGGAACAGATAGGCAACGGAACCATTATTATCGAAACCGATGGCTGTCGGGTGGGCACGGTAAACGGCCTGGCCGTACTCGAACGGGGCACCTATGCCTTTGGAACCCCCCTGCGCATCACCGCGACAGTCAGTCCTGGTAAGGAGGGGCTGCTCAACATTGAGCGGGAGGCGGGTCTCTCCGGGGAACTTCACGACAAGGGCATGCTGCTCATGGAAGGATACATCCGCCGTCGCTTCGCCCGCCGCCGTAGCCTGTCCCTTACTGGCAGCATCGCGGTGGAGCAGTCCTATTATGAAATAGACGGCGATTCAGCCTCTGCGGCGGAATTGGCCGCCCTGCTCTCGGCTATTGCGGAACTGCCGGTGCGCCAGGACATTGCCATAACCGGCGCGGTAAACCAGCAGGGAGAAATTCAGCCGGTAGGCAGCGTACAGATAAAGATTCAGGGGTTTTTCAATGTATGCAGCCTTCAGGGTCTAAGCGGCAGCCAGGGCGTAGCCATTCCCACGGGCAACATCGAAAATGTCATCCTTTCCCCGCCGCTGATAAAAGCGGTGGAAGAGGGGCAGTTTCATATCTGGACGGTGAATACCATGGACGAAGTATTAACCCTTCTTACTGGCCTGAATGCTGGCCGGGAACGCCGCGGCGGACGCTTTGAATCCGGAAGCGTAAACAGCCGGATACAAAAAGGACTGCTGGAACTCGCGGAGCTGTCGTGAATGTGGGCTATGAATCCCGGCTCCGCCACCTCTGCCCTTGCCCCCTCCTGTAAACAATGCTACAATAATACACAGTTTCAAGCATGGGAGACACGTAATGCGAAAACTCGTCAGTTTCGACTGGGCCATTAAACGCATCCTCCGCAACAAGGCCAATTTCGCCATTCTTGAAGGCTTTCTGAGCGAACTCCTCTACGAAGACATCAGTATAATCGAAC
>MUIB01000140.1 GCA_002084135.1 Spirochaeta sp. LUC14_002_19_P3
GGCTGGAAAGAAGGTAGAGATGCAGGCTTGAAAGAAGGTAGAGATGCAGGCTTGAAAGAAGGTAGAGATGCGGCCTTGAAAGAAGCTACCCGCGCAACCGCACAAAAAATGAAGATGGCCGGGGCGGATACGGCATTTATCATGAAAATAACTGGCCTAAGTGCAGATGAAATTGGAACCCTGTAGGGGCACCACGAAATTGAGGAGGATTCAAAAGAAATGACCTACCTGTTGAAAGACGATCCCATAAGAAGCGGAACTGTTACCGCTTACCGCACCTCCACCCGCAACCGCGAGCTTATGGAACAGTACGAAGCCAGAATGAAACGCTTAAGCGACGAAGCAACCCGAATCGGCATAGCCTATGATGAGGGCTTTAAAGAAGGTAGAGATGAGGCCTTGAAAAAAGTTAGAGATGCGGCCTTGAAAGAAACTACCCGCGCAACCGCACAAAAAATGAAGATGGCCGGGGCGGATACGGCATTTATCATGAAAATAACTGGCCTAAGTGCAGATGAAATTGGAACCCTGTAGGGGAGGGTATGCAGATAACAGCTCTGCAAAAGCTGAATAAGAACTTCCAATACAGGATGTTGATGATATTACTGGCCTGAGCGAAAAAACTGCTCAAGCTGAAACAAAGGAGTTTAACATGAGCGATAAAATGCGTTTAACCGGCATGATTTCCCTGATGCGGCGTATTTTCGATGAATACCGCACACAGAAATCTATTTTCGATGTTCCAGAGGAAAACTGGTACCGTAAGAAAGACGGCAGGAAGATCAGTATACTCGGAGATAACTGCGATACGGTTCTTGGACCGGCGGCGGGCCCCCATACCCAGCTTGCGCAGAACATTATTGTCTCCTATTTAACTGGTAGCCGGTTCATTGAACTGAAAACCGTGCAGATACTTGATGCCCTGGAAATAGAGAAGCCCTGCATCGACATTTACGATGAAGGCTACAATACCGAGTGGTCAACAGAGCTGTCACTGGAAGAGGCATGGCGGGAATATGCCCGTGCCTGGATTGCCCTCCATCTGCTGGAAGAGCTTTTCGACATGAAGCCCGCCGATGAAACCCGTTCCTTCATTTTCAACATGAGTGTCGGCTACGATTTGAAAGGCATACAAACCGACCGCATGCAGCAGTATCTGGCCCGGATGAAGGACTGTTCCGGCGAACCGCTGTTTCGGCAGTGGATAAAGGAATGTGCCACCGAACTGCCCGCCATGCTCAAGGGCACCGGACTGGAGCACAAAGCCGATAGAATACCCCAGGCACTGGAACGGGTAAGCGGCACAATATGCAAGTCGGTAACCCTGTCCACCATGCACGGCTGCCCTCCAAACGAAATAGAAGCAATATGCCGCTACATGCTCAGCGAGCAGCATCTGGATACCTATGTGAAACTCAATCCCACCCTGCTGGGATTCGATACCGTCCGGAAGATTCTGCACGGGCTCGGCTTCGAGTACGTAGAACTCAGCCGTGAAGGATTTGAACACGATCTCCAATACCCCGATGCGCTGAAAATTCTCACCTCGCTACGCCAAACGGCCAAGGAAAATCATCTCTCGTTTGGGGTAAAACTTACCAACACCCTGGCCGTAGTGAACAACCGCGATGCCCTGCCCGACAAGGAAATGTACCTCTCAGGGCGCGCCCTCTTCCCCTTATCCATAGGCATAGCCGCCCGGCTTTCAGAGCATTTTCAGGGCGATCTGCCTATTTCCTTCTCCGGCGGCATCAGCCTTCACAATGTGGAAGCGGTGTTCAAAACCGGCATACGGCCCATCACCATGGCCACCGACCTGCTCAAGCCCGGCGGCTACCTCCGTCAGAAGCAGATGGCCGAAGTTCTCGACAAGCTGGATAAATGGGACTACAGCAAGATCGATGTAAAAGCCCTGAGCAAACTGGCCAACGACTGCCTGAGCGATGAAACTCTTACAAAAGACTACCGCGGTGAGGACGAAGCCACTATCGAAGGGGATATGCCCATGTTCGACTGCTATGAGGCCCCCTGCGTTACCGCCTGTGCCATTCGTCAGCACATACCGGAATACATCCGTCTGGTGGGCGAAGGCCGGTACGGCGAAGCGCTGGAATGCATCTATGAGCGCAACGCCCTGCCCTCCATAACTGGCCATATTTGCGACCACAAATGTCAACTGGCCTGCACCCGGCTCGATTATGAGGGCTGTATTAACATTCGGGAGGTAAAAAAGATTGCCGTACTCAATGGCATGGACGATTACCGCGCTAAATGGAGCAAGCCGAAAGTAACACGTGCCAGGAAAGCCGCCGTTGTAGGGGCCGGCCCGGCAGGATTATCCGCCGCCTACTTTCTTGCGCGGGAGGGATTCTCCGTTACCGTATTTGAGCGGGAACCCGATGCCGGCGGCGTGGTGCGCTATATTATACCCCATTTCCGCATAAGCCGCGAGGCCATAGACAGCGACATCAACTTTATCAAAGAGCAGGGCGTGGAATTTGTATTCAACGCCCCGGAAAACATCGACATTTCCAGCCTCAAGGCCAAAGGCTTTCACTACATTCTGCTTGGACTGGGAACCTATCAAACCGGATTGCTCAATATCGACGGCGGCAATGAAAACATCCATGCCTCCCTGCCCTTCCTTCTTCAGTTCAATCAGGACCCCTCCAAACTGAGCATGGGCAAACATGTCGTGGTAATCGGTGCCGGAGACACCGCCATGGACTGCGCCCGCAGTGCCCTGCGCTGCCCTGGCACCGAAAAAGCTACCATCGTTTACCGCCGCGCCTTCCGGCAAATGCCCGCCAGCCGCGGCGAATACGAACATGCCCTTGAAGACAATGTCGGCTTCTACTGGCTGCGCAATCCCGAAAAGTTCAGCAAAGACGGCATCCTTACCCTAAGGGTTATGGAACTCGGCGAGAAAGACAGCTCCGGCAGACGGCGCCCCGTGCCCACCGACAAAATTGAAACCATGAAGGTGGACAGCATCGTTTATGCCATTGGCGACAAACCCGATGCCAAAATGCTCCAAAGCATCGGCCTAAAGCCAGATGCCGACTCCTTCGTTAAAACCCGCACCGGTGGCGAAACCGACCTGGACAACGTCTTCCTCATCGGCGACATACGCACCGGCACCTCCACTATAGTCCGGTGTATTGAAGAAGGCCGCAAGGCCGCCGACACCATCTGCCGCCGGGAAGATTCCAACTGGATACGGCACGACCAGCAAAACTACTTTTCTCCCGCAGAGCAGCAGGCGCAGATATTCGCCAAAAAGGGAGAATTGCTGGCCAAGCCCAGTGCCCGCACAGAGTATAAAACAAAACAGTTCGCCCAAACCGAACTCAGCCGCTGCCTGGAATGCAACTACGTCTGCAATAAATGCGTCGATGTGTGCCCCAACCGCGCCAACATTGCCGTGCCGGTAAAAGGTGAAGCCTTATTCTCCAACCCCTTTGAAATTGTTCACCTCGACGCCTACTGCAATGAATGCGACGACTGCGGACGCTACTGCCCCTGGAAAGGCAAGCTGCCCTACAAAGACAAGCCCACCGTATTCAGCTCAAAAATCGACTTCGACAACAGCACAAACCCCGGCTGGCTGCTGGACGGCAGCACCCTCCATGTCCGCTATCAGGGCAGGGTAAGCACCAACCCCAAACCCAATGGGGATAAAAACTTTGAGGCATTTATGCGCCTCTACACCATATTAAAGGAAACACGGCCCGAACTCTTCGCGCCGCTTAATACCGAAGGATTAGCCGTATGACACTGTTTAAAAATGCCACACTGCTGGAAATCGATCCCCCTGCTATCCGTGAATCCATGGAACTGCTGGTGGAGGATGATCAGATCAGCAAAATCGCTCCCAAAATAGACGCGCCCAATGCCGAGATGGTAGACCTGAAGGGAAAAATTCTCATGCCCGGCATGGTATGCAGCCACCACCACTACTACTCCGGCCTCGCCCGCGGCATCCTCGCCGAAATCGGCCCCACCCCGGACTTTGCCTCAATCCTGAAAAACCTCTGGTGGCGGCTCGACCGCGCCCTGGACGCCGAGAGCCTCAAGTCCTCTGCGCTCATCTGCTCCCTCGATGCCATCCGCGCCGGAACCACCGCCGTTATCGACCACCACGCCTCGCCAAACTTCATTGAAGGCTCCTTAAAGGTACTCAAAGACGCCTTTGAACACTGCGGCCTGCGCGGCATGAGCTGCTACGAAGTAACCGACCGCAACGGCCGCGAAGGCATGCTGGCCGGAGTGGAAGAAAACCGCGCCTTCGCCGGGCTCCTTGACGAGGAAAAGAAAACCGGCAAGTGGAGGGGGCTCTTTGAATCCCACATCGGCGGCCATGCCCCCTTCACCCTGAGCGATGAATCCCTCAAACTCCTTGCCGACACTGTTGAAAAAAGCCGCCGCGGCCTTCACATCCACGTCGCCGAAGATAGCTACGACAGCTCCCACTCCCACGCCGAACACGGCAAAGACCTTCTGGTGCGCCTCGATTCCTTCGGCCTCCTTGGCCCCAAAAGCATCATGGTACACGGCGTTTACCTCAGCTCCTCAGAGATTGATCTCCTCAACCAGCGCGATGGCTTTCTGGTCCACAACAACCGCTCCAACATGAACAATAGCGTCGGCTACAACACGCGCCTTCCTGAACTCAAAAACCTTGCCCTCGGCACCGACGGCATCGGCGGCGACATGTTCGAAGAAGTGAAATTCGCCTACTTCAACCACAAAAACAATAGTGGTCCCTGGTGGCCCCCCAACTATGCAAAAGCCCTCGCCGCCGGAAACCGCCTCCTTGAACGCAATTTCGCCGCCTCCTTCGGTCGCCTCCTCCCAGGCTATAAAGCCGACCTTGTCGTAGCCGACTACCCCTCCCCAACCCCCCTTGTCCCCGAAAACATAGCCGGCCACCTCGTCTTCGGCATGACATCATCCATCGTGGAATCCGTTATGATAAACGGCCAATTTGTCTACCGAAACCGCCAATTTCCCTTCGACATTGGCCCCATCTACAGCGAAGCCGCCGTTCAAAGCAGGAAACTATGGGAGCGCATGGATAATATATTACCGTGAAGGGGGGATTGTTATTCCTGCGTAGGCGGGAATTCAGCCTGAAGGATGAAACGCCATAAACTAAAGCAGGGCGGCTCCTGTGCGCCCCCTGTTCCGCAAAGGGTAAACCATCCAGCATGAAGTTGGAAAAATCTATTCAGTCAGCTTGGGTTGTTTCAGGTGAAAAGGGGTGCTTGAAAGGGTTGCCCGACGGGCTCATTGAAAAAAAATAGCTCGGAACTTCAGTTTAGAGGTGCCCTTTAGAGGGATGCAGATGAATCCCCGGATCCGGAATTATGCGAGTCCGGGGAGTTTTTCAGATTCAGAAATCTTTATCCTGAACTGTCTTCTTCTTGGCGGCTTTCGCATTTGCGATTGCTTTGTCACACATCTCCCGAACTTTGTCGGAGAGAATATCAATGACGGCTGCTGAACATTTCATGTCAGCCGTAGTTTTGATATAGGCTTTCACTTTAGAAGCTATAACCAAATTTTCGTTTTCAGCCATTAAGGACTCCTTTGTAAACTTTGATAATTGTATTATACTGGATATTGTCAATATTATCTCCCCTTGAGGATGGCTTTTTGCATAACTTTATTAAAAAATGGCAGGTATTGTGAAATATTTTTTTTCAGCGCCACTGTTTGCTGTCCTTACAGCTGTTTCTGTATGCCCGATTTTTTCGGATAATCTGAGTGCTAAACTGGTTATAACCGGCCCTGGTACCCAAATTTATACTTATTGGGGGCATATCGGGATTGTTATACGGAACAACGATACAGGAAAAGACACATTCTACGATTTTGGAAACTTTTCATTCGATTCAAAGAATTTCTACCGGGATTTCATGAAGGGATACATGCCCTATCTGGCCTTGGGCAGTTCTGCTGATGCCTACATCAGCTTTACACTGTCTGAAGATAGAACCCTTACTACATATAAACTTAACCTGGGCAATGAAGAGCTTGAAGAACTTGATGCCTTACTCCGCTGGTGGGTTCTGCCGGAAAACAGGGTGTACCTTTATAATTATTTTGACAAAAACTGCTCCACGATTATCCGCGATATACTCAATCAGGTAACGGATGCTCAGCTTGAAGCCTACACGAAGCCTGTCCCAGAAAGAACGTACCGTCATTATGCCCGTATCGGTGCCTACCTTTCCCTTCCAACCGAAGTGCTGCTTCATTACCTTATTGGCCCCCGTACCGATAGGCCCATAAGCGGATGGGAAAAAATGTTCATACCCAGCGCCGTGGCCGATTTCGCCACCAGCCTGGAGTATACGGGACGGGACGGTATAAAAAGGACTCTTCTTGGGGAGAAAACCGTGCTGCAAACCTCCTCCCGGCCTCCGGTTCCGGATGAGACACGGATTCTTTGGCCCTACATGCTGGCATTTGGCATCCTGCTGGCCGCGATGTGGTGCATACAGGGTAAGTTTGGAATGCTTATGAAGGCCTTGATTGTTATTTTCATTGGTATACCAGGCAGTTTTGTCGGCTATGTGCACCTGTTTACCAATCATCAATATGGTTATTGGAATATCAATCTCTGGCCCTCGTTCCCCACAATTCTGCTGGCACTGATTCCCATTTTTGCGGTAAAAATGAAAAACAGAGAAAAAATTCTGGCATGGCTGTGGACTATCAATCTGGCCGGACTACTGATTGCGGTTTTCCTGCGCTTGAGCGGATTGATTGTACAGGATGCCGGAGCATTCTGGGCCTTTTTTACTCCGCTTACTTTCTCTGCCTCTTATCCGGGACTCTTATTGAGAATAAAGCTGCAAAACAAACTGCGGCGACCAGCTAACCCGACCAGCCAGGATCAATACTAATATGTCCTTTCCCAGGAATTATCTAACTCTTCGATCTATTGTGTGATTTTACTGAAAAGGCACTGGTGCCGGAAAGAAAACAAGCTCTCTACAGCATCCGCTCTATCTCATCCAGGTACTTGCCCACTCTGGCGGTAGAGATGTTTTTCATCGGCTTCATTTCGCTTCCGACGCTCAGGGTTAAGCGCAGTTCCTGCATCATGTATTCAGCTTCTTTCAGCGCGGCGCGTTTCTCGTTGGAGGCCATTAACGAGAGGCTGGAAAGCATTGCCTCAAGGTGCTGCTTGAGGGGTATCCATTCCTGCTGGAAGCGCTGTTCACGGGCGGGGTTTTCCATGCCGCGGCGGGCGCGGATGGCCAGGGCCTGGAGCCAGCGGGGCATGGCCTGCCAGAAGCGGAGCGGTTCCGTAAGGATGAAATCGCGGCGCATCAGGGTATGGGCATCCGCTGAGCATTCCTCCACAAAGGCTGTCCTGTGGCCTTTGCGACTCAGTTCTTTCAGTTGGAGGGAGGTTTCGCTAAAGGTGTTCAGGATAGCCGTGAGCAGGCCAAAATAATCCCTGGCGGTGGAATAGAGCCGCCTGCCGCCCTCCGTGAGTGCTTCGTTCCAGTCCTTTGCGGTTCTTGTTATTTCAGCCGCAAAGACATCGGCTGTTGCCCTGAACCATAAAGAATTTTCCATGGCTTCTGAACCGCCTGTTTCATCGGCGGCAATTTTCGCCCTGCCGTACAAGCGGAGCTCTTTGCGGAAGCTGGCAATTTCCCGCGCCCAGTGGAGCATGGCCAGCCGCTGCTGGCCTCCAAGCTGGGAGGCCGCGGCTTCGGTTTTCAGATCGAAATAGCGCAGCGAAACCGATTCGCCGTCGTCGTGGAGGGCGGGCCAGAGTACCGCACCGCCGCCTATATCCACCGATTCGGGTATTTCATTGTTTGGCCATTGGCGCAGGCCCTGCTGTTCATGGGCTTTGCGGTAGCGGGCGGCGGGTCCCCTGGCGGCCAGGCGGGGCTGATGAGCCTGTTTCAGGGCTGATGGCTCGAAGCCCGCGGCGGTTTCCACTCCGGCATCGTCAAGCAGGCTTAAGCGCACTTTAAGGTAGTCCGGGAGGGCCTGCATGTCCCAGGAGTCCGGCGGAACATTGATGCCGTGCTCGCGGTACAGCCAGGCCGAGAGGGCGTATGGCAGACTGCCTTCGCGGCTCATCTGCTGCAGGGCCTGCTCGGCGGTTTCGGCGATGGGGATAAGGAGGCGGCGCTGGGACTTGGGCAGCGAGCGCATCATGGCCTCCACTTTTTCCCGGAGCAGGCCGGGCACCAGCCAGTCGGTATCCCCTGGCTTTATCTCTTCCAGCTGACCAGCGGGCACCTTCAGGGTAACCCCGTCGCGGCGGGAATCGGGATCGAACTTGTAATCGAGCCGCCAGGTTTGGCCGGAAACATCGGCTTCGTCAGGGAAGAGCTCCAGCTCCCGGCGGACATCCAGGCCGGTAAGGAGATCGTTTTCGCTCATCTGTAGCTCTGAGTCCAGATTCCGCTGAGCTTTCAGGGCATGGTTCAGGGTGGAAATATCCAGCACGGAGGGGGGCAGTTTATTGGCATAGAAGCCGCTCAGGGCATCTTCTCCCACCAGCAAATCCCGGCGGCGCAGTTTGTCTTCCATGCCCTCCAGGCGTTTCAGCAGCCGATGGTTATGGCGCAGAAAGGCATAATCGTTAGTGTGGGAGTCGGCAGAGTCGATTAAAAAGCTTTTGATGAAGATTTCCTGCGCCTCGGCGGGCTGAATCGGCCCGTAAGGCACCATTCGTCCCTCGGCGATGAGAATGCCGAAGAGTCTGATCTGCTCTTCCGCCATGACCGCGCCAGCCTTGGCACTCCAGTGGGGACGAATCCAGCGCCGGGTTAGCAGATGAGCGGCGAGTTCCTCCAGCCAGCGCGGATCGATGGCCGCGGCTGTGCGGGCGAAGAGCCGGGAGGTGCGTACCAACTGAGCCGCGACAATCCACTCGCAGGGATTTTTGCGCAAGGCCGAGCCGGGGTGAATAAAGGCTTTGCGGCTACGGGATGCCTGGTAGCAAGTGCCATCGTCCCGCCGGGCAATGTTGGAAAGTAGCCCGCTGAGTACGGCCCGGTGAATGGCCCCGTAGCGCTGGGTGAATTCCCCCTTCCTGTCCACCCAGGGCTCGGCGCGCTTTCGGCGCAGCTTGAAGCCGTTTTCTTCCATAACCAGCGCCAGTTGACGGTGAATGTCCATCCATTCCTTCATGCGCCGAAAGGAGAGATAATTCTCCTGGCAGTAGCGTTTGAGTTTGCCCGAATAGGAACCCTGCCCCGCTTTGGCGCGGAAACCGTCCCAAATATTCAGAAGGGTAATAAAGTCTGACTGATCGCAGCGGAAATGGGCGGCCTGTGCCGTACCGGCCTTGTCCGGGGGCACTTCGCGGGGGTCTTGAAGGCTTAAGGCTGCCGCTATGGGCAGAACATCGCCCAAGGCAGATTCCTTTTCGGCCTGGATAAGCATGCAGGCCAGACGGGGATCGAGCGGCAGACGGGCCATCAATTTTCCTTTGGGAGTAAGGAGGCGGCTCTTCGCCGATTCCAGAGCGCCCGTTTCCCTTAGGGTGCCCAGGCCGTCGCTTATGCCCGCGGCCGGTGGCGGGTCAACAAAAGGAAAACTTTCAATGGCTGTTATGCCTGTGTCGATGAGCCGCAGAATAACTTCGGCCAGATTCACCCGCTGTATTTCCGGGGGGGTATACTCCTGGCGGGTGCGCAAATCTTCTTCGCTGTAGAGGCGGTAACAGACCCCATTCCCGGTGCGCCCACAGCGGCCCGCGCGCTGATTGGCACTGGCGCGGGAAATGGGCATAACCGGCAGCCCGTGAATGCGCGAGGCGGGACTGTACTGACTAATCCGCGCCAGGCCGGTATCCACCACATAGCGGATGCCCGGAATGGTAAGCGAAGTTTCGGCCACATTTGTCGCGATAACCAGCTTTCTGCGTCCGCCGAGAGCAAAGGCCCTGCCCTGCTGGGATGCGGGAAGACGGGCATAGAGCGGCACCACGTTCAGCCGCTCTCCATGGTGATTATAAATGATCTTCTCCGTTTCGCGGATATCCTGCTCGGTGGGCTGAAAAACCAGAATATCCCCGCTTCGGCTTTCGTTCAGGATTATGTTCACCGTTTCCGCCGCCCGCTCCGCCAGACTCTTCTCTGTATCTTCAGGCCGCGGCGGCCGGTACCGCATTTCCACCGGATAGCTGCGCCCGCTCACTTCGATAATAGGCGCGTTGCCGAAATGCCGGGAAAATTTTTCCGTGTCCAGTGTGGCCGAGGTAATAAGTAGCTTCAAATCGCGGCGGCGCTCAATGAGCTGGCGCATCATGCCCAGCAGCACATCAATGTTGAGAGAGCGTTCATGCGCCTCGTCGATAATAATGGTGTCATAAGAGCGCAGATTGGGCTGTCCCTGCGCCTCAGCGAGCAGGATGCCGTCGGTCATAACCCGAATCAGATTTTCCCTCTGTGTTGAATCGTGAAACCGTATTTTGCAGCCCACCGCATCGGGCTGGCCCAGCTCTTCGCGTATCCTTTCGGCCACTGTAAGTGCCGCAATCCGCCGCGGCTGCGTACAGCCTATTACTCTCCGGAGTCCCCTTCCTGCCTCGATACACATTTTCGGAATCTGCGTTGTTTTCCCGCTCCCGGTTTCCCCTGAAAGGATAAGGACATTATGCGCCCGAAGTGCTTCCACTATTTCCTTACGGCGGGAACTAATCGGAAGCGAATCGGGGTATGTAAGGTGGGGTATGCGCTTGCTCATTGCCCGATATGGTAGCAGATGATGGAGAATCTTTACAGGGAGGGGCTTTTAGGTTATGATTTGTGAGTGTTGAGTTATCTGCCTGGGATTGTGCGCAGACAGGTTCTTATTTTTCGCTTAGGGGAAAATTAACTCAAGGGCACCTCTAAAAAACCCATTTAGTTCTTGACTCGAACTTTTCCGCCGCTACTACGTTGTCAAAATGCTCACGTAGCCCAGCTACGCTCCGCTTTTGCCGCCCGACAAAACTTTCTTCGTCAATTTCCTAAAGCGGTTTTTTAGAGGTACCCTCAAACTGGAGCAGACCTCGCCTGCTCCTATATTTGTTTAATCTTTTCCTCGGATAAACCTGTTGCCTTAACAATAAGCTCCATAGGAACTCCGACTGTTTTGAATCCCCGAATGGTTTGATACATCCCTTCCTGTATCCCTTCCTGTTTTCCCTGATTTATCAATATTTCCGCACTGGTCATATAAGCCTCCTTTAATACTTCACTCTTTGAGGTTTCTAATTCCCGCATGATTTCATCTGGTGGCTTGTTTGTAGCATGGTGGATATACAAACAGGCCTCCTGAATATCTTCCTGGGTAATTATACCGCGATTGTCTTTCTTTATCAATTCCCCGAATGCCTGAAAAAAACGTTCCGGAGAGTTCTGAATATCCCGTAGGGCATGGAAAAACAGCTTCAGGGCTGGATTGGGGGGAAAATCCTTCTCGGGTGTTGTTGTAAGGTTGCAGAGATAGACATTGAAATCGGGTTGGCAGTCCTTCAGGAATTGCGGCAACCGGGGATCGAAGAGCTCTCGGAACCGTGATGGCGGGTTGGGATTTTCCCCGTGATAGAAAAGGATGGGAATAATCGGTTGCAGAGTCTTTTGTCTGGCCCTTCGATTGTTTTCGTACCATTTCAAGCTCATGTAATAGATTATCTGCATCAGTGCCATGGGATCGTCGTAAGATTTATGTTCTATAAGAATGTACACCCATGAATTACTCCCGGCGAGTTGAACCGAAGCGGAAAGGTCGGAATAGTATTCCCGGTAGGTCTTGCTAATGAATGAGGATTTTTCCACTTTGAGGGTGGATAAGTCCAGGCCG
>MUIB01000119.1 GCA_002084135.1 Spirochaeta sp. LUC14_002_19_P3
ACTTCCATTTCGCCCATACGCTGGCCGCCGAATTGAGCTTTTCCTCCAAGCGGCTGCTGGGTAACCAGAGAATAGGGGCCGGTGGAACGGGCATGCATTTTATCATCCACCAGATGGTGCAGCTTAAGGTAGTACATATAACCGACAAAAACCGGATTAAGAAATTTTTCCCCGGTGCGGCCATCATACAGGGAGGCTTTGGATGCCTTGTCAACTCCAGCTTTTTCCAACTCGGTGGAAATAGCTTCCGCCGAAGCAGACTGAAAAACTGGCATTTCATACATTTTTCCCAGTTTGGCACCGGCCATGCCCAGCATGGTTTCCATTATCTGCCCAATATTCATCCGTGAAGGAACTCCTAGAGGATTAAGGCAAATATCAAGCGGGGTACCGTCTTCCATGTAAGGCATATCTTCTTCCGGCAATACTTTAGCAACAACACCTTTATTGCCGTGCCGTCCGGCCATTTTATCGCCTTCCTTCAGCTTGCGCTTAGCGGCAATAAGCACCTTCACCACTTCATCCACACCGGGATCTAAATCATCTCCTTCACTGCGCTTGAGACGCTGAACATCAATAACAGTACCGGAGACACCGTGCGGCAGCTTCAGAGAGGCATCTCTGACTTCCTTGGCTTTTTCGCCGAATATGGAATTCAGCAGGCGAAATTCAGGCGTGGTTTCCGTTTCACTCTTGGGAGTAACCTTTCCTACAAGAACAGCCCCGGATTTTACGGCTGTTCCAATGCAGACAATGCCCTCTTCATCGAGATGTTCCAGGGATTTTTCCGCCATATTGGGAATATCCCGGGTAAGTTTTTCCGGACCCAGCTTTGTTTCCCGAACCTCGGTAATAAATTCCTTGATATGGATTGAAGTATAATAATCGTCCTTTACCACTTTTTCAGAGATGAGAATGGCATCTTCAAAGTTATATCCATTCCAGGGAACAAATCCGACTAAGAGATTTCGCCCCAGAGCCAGCTCACCGTTATGGGTGGCCGGGCCATCCGCCAAAACATCTCCACTTTTTACCGCATCGCCTATTTTTCGGATTGGACGCTGATTAAAACAGGTATCCTGGTTTGAGCGCTGATATTTTATTAAATTATAGACATCCACCTCTCCGTTTTCCCGCTTTACATCAATATGGGTAGAAGAAACATAACAGACAGTTCCCGGGGAATGGGCTTTAATAAGGACACCGGAATCATAGGCGGTTTTGCCTTCCATGCCGGTTCCCACCAGCGGAGCCTCCGGAAAGAGCAGCGGAACGGCCTGCCGCTGCATGTTGCAGCCCATCAATGCCCGGTTAGCATCATCGTGCTCCAAAAAAGGTATGAGTGAAGCAGCGGTGGAAATAATCTGACGGGGTGAAACATCCATGTATTTGATATCGCTGGGTTCTTTTACTGTATAGTCGCCATTTCTGCGGACTGCCACCAATTTTTCCCTGAAAGCACCATTGCTGTCGATTACCGCGCTGGCCTGAGCGATAAAATACTTTTCCTCATCTATGGCGGAAAGGAATTCCACTTCACGAGTAGCCCTGCCGTCCTTAACCTTACGGTATGGAGTTTCCAGAAATCCGTATTCATTCAGCCGGGTGTAATTTGCCAGAGATACGATAAGACCAATATTCGGTCCTTCCGGCGTCTCAATGGGACACATCCGTCCATAATGGGAATAATGAACATCCCGCACCTCGAAACCAGCCCTGTCACGGGACAGGCCTCCGGGGCCTAATGCGTTCAGACGCCGTTTATGAGTCAGCTCGGAAAGAGGATTCACCTGATCCATAAACTGGGATAATTGACTCGACCCAAAAAATTCCTTAACCGCGGCAACAACCGGCTTGATCGATATTAAATCCTGCGGCCTAAGGGTTTCAATATCCTTCAATGTCATCCTTTCTTTGGCAATGCGTTCCATTCTGCTGAATGCTGTTTTAAGGGAGTTCATTAGTAATTCCCCTACCGAGCGAACGCGCCGATTGCCAAGATGATCAATATCATCCACCTGTTTTTCACCGATATAAACACTGATTAAATACTTCATGGTATTGACAATATCAGGAATATTCAGAACTAAATCCTCAATGCTCTCATCCTGACTGAATTTTTTATTCAGTTTATAACGCCCTACTTTGCCAAGACTGTAGCGGCGCGGTGAAAAAAACATGGAATTCAAATCTCGTTCTGCAGTTTCCATGGTAATAGGCTCACCAGGCATAAGAATACTGTACACTATTGAGATGGCATCTTCTTTTGTTAGTTCATCCCGGCTCGGATCGTCTTTATTGAACCGTGTTTCTTCCCGGTCAAAGCAGGCAAGAATCATATCGGAATGGAGCGAGTCGGCATGCTGCATATCGACAATACTTATATCTTTTACACCCGCCTGAACCAATTCATCAAAATCATGGGGATGCAGTTTTTCCGCCGCATTATAGAGCTTTTTAGCCGCACCTTCTTCCGCCTCTATCCATACCGCTTCCGCGAGTATACTTCCAGCCAGCTGCTCATTTTCCTCCCTGTTATCGGAAAGGCTGATATTTTTCCTGCGATAGAATAAATCAATAATTTTTTCGCGGGTATCATATCCTAGCGCACGCAGAAATACTGTACCAAGTATTTTTTTCTTTCGATCTATTTTTGCATAGATAAGCTCTTTTTTACTATCAATCTCAAACTCAAGCCAGGAACCGCGATAGGGAATAATACGTGAACTGTAGACATCTTTTTCTTCAGAAAAAATAACGCCGGGAGAACGGTGAATTTGGCTCACCACCACCCGCTCGGCACCATTGATAATAAAAGTTCCCCTGTCTGTCATTAGAGGAATATCCCCCATATAAATATCTTTTTGCCGTATTTCACCTGTAGTCTGAAATACCAGATTAACCCGTGCCTTAATGGGGACACTGTATGTAAGACCTTTATTCCGGCACTCGGTTTCCGTGAGTTTTACGGCTTCAATATCCAATGAATAATAATCATAATCCAGAACAAGTTCACCATTCGCACTTTCAATGGGGAATATTGTCTGAAACACCTCTTCCAGTCCCTGGCGGCTCAGCTGACCGCCTTCGGCAATGACATTTTTCTGTAAAAAATTTTCATACGACTGCAATTGAACATCAATCAGATTAGGAAGCTCAATAACTTCATCATATTCCTGACCTATAAATGTACGCTGCTTGTCAATAGCTTTTTCGAACATACGGTTATCCCCTGGAAATTTGCGCATCAGAAACTACGAATAAAACGGCATTTTCTAACACGGTCATTGATTTATGGATTTCGGTGATAATCAGTAATACTGTATCATCCATCCTTTATACACAAACAAGCAGAGGTTCACGGGAACCCCTGTTTGTAAGTGAGAAACAATAATTACTCCTGTAATATGGCAATCCAGCTAATCCTATCACCAAATCCGATTACTTCCGTCAATAATACAATACGAAAATATTGATATTTGCTTTTCAGCAATCACATTCTTGTTTGGGACGACAGGTTCTATTTAATCTCAACTGTTGCCCCGGCATCTTCAAGTTTTTTCTTGATGGCGGCAGCATCCTCTTTGGACACCCCTTCCTTCACTACCTGCGTACCGCCTTCAACCAGCTCCTTGGCCTCTTTCAGACCCAGATTGGTAATACCCCGCACTTCCTTGATAACCCCAATCTTACTGCCTTCATTAAAACCAGTAAGAACAACATCGAATTCCGTCTGCTCTTCAGCGGCACCCTCATCAGCGGCGGCAACAGCCGGGCCGGCAGCAACCGCGACCGGGGCTGCGGCGGTAACGCCAAATTTTTCCTCCATGGCCTTCACCAATTCGGAAACTTCCAAAACTGTCATGCCTGCAATGGCATCCAGAATTTCTTCGGTG
The DNA here is from genome assembly GCA_002084135.1 of Spirochaeta sp. LUC14_002_19_P3. Taxonomy (GTDB): domain Bacteria; phylum Spirochaetota; class Spirochaetia; order DSM-2461; family DSM-2461; genus UBA2779. Next base: position 3,897 of record MUIB01000119.1, read on the forward strand.
GTCATATTATCTTCTCCTAATCCATAGCGGCAACAGCAGACTACCAATCCGATTAACAGCTAACCGAAAGAAGACTGAAGCCACAGTTATTTTTTACGCGAACCGAACAAGGCAACACCCTGTACATCGGCCGCATATTTTTCTTATTTAACCCTCTTGGGACTTTTTCTCCCGAACCGCATCCAGAGTACGCACCAGTTTTGTGGGTACGCCGTTGAAAACATAAACCATATTCCTGAGCGGAGCCTGCATGGTTCCCATAAGCATCTGAATAAGCTCATTCTTTGATGGAAGTTTGCTTAGAGCCTCCAGTCCCGAAGTATTATAAATTTCCCCATCCACCAAAGCGCCTTTTACTGCAACAGGCATATCCTTGGCAAGCTTCAGCAGAATCTTGGCCGCCGGGCCAGTTTCATCTCCACAATAAGCTATAGCGGTGGGACCGATAAAATAATCCGAGACTTTTTCATGATCAAGCCTTGAAAAAGCAATTTTAGCGAAATTATTCTTAACAACATGAAATTCCACACCGACATCGCGAAGCTGAGAACGCAAATCTGTTATCTGCGCTACTGAAAGACCGCGAAAATCAGCAAAGATAAACCCGCGGGTATTGGCAAAGACTTCTTGCAGCCCAGCTACAGTGTCAACTTTATATTGTTGAACCTTATTATCTTCCATTTTAACTCACCCCCTGTAATTGCAGCTTTACACCAAGCCCCATTGTAGAAGCCAGACACATTGATTTTATGAAATCGCCTTTAACATCCGCAGGACGCTTTCTGCCGAGTTCATCAATAAAAGTTTGAATATTATCCTTCAAATGGGAATTATCCATGGACACCTTGCCTACAGCGAGATGAACAACCCCGCCCTTATCGGCACGAAATTCAACCCGCCCCTGTTTTAATTCAGCGACAGCCCCTTTAACATCCATGGTAACTGTACGGGTTTTGGGATTAGGCATCATGCCACGGCGGCCAAGCACCGGCCCCAGCTTACCCACTTCTTTCATCATATCGGGAGTTGCGACACAGATATCGAAATCCAGCCACCCGTCTTTAACCTTCTCCACCAATTCTTCAGCACCGACATGAGTAGCTCCGGCTTCCTCGGCCTCTTTGGCCTTATCGCCTTTGGCAAAAACCAGCACCCGTTTTTCCGCCGCAAACTGATGGGGCAAAACAAACGTATCCCTAACGGAATGACTTTTTTTGATATTGAGATTGACGGCAATTTCAACTGTTTCATCAAATTTAGCATACGCTATGCTTTTTAGCAGTACGATGGCTTCTTCAAGCTGATATGCCTTGCCAGCTTCAATTTTCCCCTGAGCTTCCCGGTATTTCTTTCCTCTCTTCATACCTACCCCTCCACCGTTACGCCCATACTGCGGGCGGTACCGGAGATGATGCTGACTGCGGCATCAATATCATTGGCATTAAGATCGGGCATCTTGGTTTCGGCAATTTTTTTAACCTGATCCCGGGTAATCTTGCCCACCTTTACCTTGTTGGATTGGGGCGATCCTTTTTCCAGCTTAACAGCCTTCTTGATAAGAACGGCTGCCGGGGGTGTCTTGGTTTCAAATGTAAAACTGCGATCCCCGTAGACCGTAATAACGACAGGAATGGTAAGCCCTGGCTCCATCCCCTTGGTTCTGTCGTTAAACTGCTGTACAAACTGGGGAGCACTCACCCCGTGAGGCCCCAACGCCGGCCCGACAGGGGGCGCGGGGGTTGCCTTTGCAGCGGGAACCTGAAGTTTTATCACCGCCGTAATTTTTTTCTTAGCCATTCATTGGCCTCCTATCGTGGTACGAGCGCCGTACTACGGCTCCCACTCAATACGGAATATTTATTCCGCTTCAGGGGATTCCCCTGATATAGCCCCTGGAAATCCAACCGCGGATTTTTCAGGACTGCCCTAAGCGCACAACCTGGGAGAATCCCACTTCTACCGGAGTGGATCGGCCAAAGATTCCAACGGTTACCCGAAGTTTTCCCTTCTCCTGATTAACCACCTCAATAGAACCCTTAAAGGACTCAAATGGCCCATCGGTAATCTGCACTTCCTCTCCAACATGAAAATCCTGCTTGAGCTGTACTCTCCGTTCTGTTTTAATGGCACCAGCCTTTTGCAGTATACTCTTGGCCTCTTCCGTGGAAATAGGCTGCGGTTTGGAATTATCCCTGGTGCCGACAAAGCTGGTAACGCCTTGAATCTTGCGAATAGCACCACATGCACCCTTCCAGCCACGCTCAGGCAGATCCATCTCTATCAATATATAACCCGGCAGGAACTTGCGGCTGATGGTACGCCTCTTGCCGTTCCGAACTTCAACAATCTCTTCAGCGGGAACCTTAACATCGGTTACAACATCACCCACCTCGGCGTTTTCCCCCATCATGATACGGAGAATTTTCTCTACCTTGTTTTCATGCCCGGTAAAGGTATGAAGGACATACCAGCCTTTAGCCATGATTAACCCCTGCCCTACAGTGTACTGAACAGGCCGATGAGCCCCTGGGAAAGCATGAAGTCCACCAAACCAAAGAAAACCGCGAACATAAGTGTAGAAATAATAACCACTTTAACCGAGGCTTTTACCGACTCCCTTCCCGGCCAGACAACCTTTTTAAGCTCACCATAGCTTTCCATAACAAACTGCTTAATCTTTTTCATATCACATACCTTTCTGGAACCTCTGAAAATCCATCTCCAGGATTTTCAGAAGCATTTTATGCAGGCCAGGCAGGATTCGAACCTGCAACATCCGGTTTTGGAGACCGGCGCTCTGCCATTAGAGCTACTGGCCTATTGTACCGCCCTGAACATGGATTTAGACACCAACTTTATTGAGGGCGCTTAACGGATAAACCACTATTTTATCTTGGCTTCCTTATGCAACGTAACCTTGCGATCCCACTTACAGTACTTCCGAAATTCCATTTTGCCCTGAATATTGCGGCGATTTTTGGATGTCGTGTAATTTTTCCGACTGCATTCACTACATTGAAGCGCAATCTTCTCTACCGCGCCCTTTTTATTTTTTGCCATAAACGACTCCCTTTTACCCATCCGCCTTCAGCAGGACGGAATAAGCCTCCGATCGGACTTGAACCGATGACCCCAGCCTTACCATGGCTGTGCTCTACCGACTGAGCTACAGAGGCATATTTTAAGAACAGAAAACCTCTAAAACCCCTCTTAGAGGTTTCCTCGGGTGCATGAATACATCCGCATTTTCAGGTATTTTACCTGAAAACAGCTAAATAGACAAATGCACTTCGGCTATCTAGCTCCAGGGCACCTCTAAAACTCCACAGATGGTAAACAATAATAATCCATATTGCAACTCAATGTCAAGTTAATATCATAATTGTCATATTCTGTCAATACAATACCAATAGAAATTGGCTCATCAGCCTGAAAGAGTCCTCTCCTGCTCCAGGTAGCGCCTATATGATTCATTATAAATTTGGGTGATCTCCTGCCGCGGTTCCACAACATACCGTGCGCTTACAAAGCATGCGGCAGCTTCCAGCAGAGAATCCGCCCCCCCCAGTGCCTTAACCGCACAGGCCGCGCATCCGGCCAGTTCTGCATCTTCAATCATGGGTATGTACAGCCGCCTGTTAGTAATATCCGCCTTCATTTGATTCCACACCCGGCCCCTGGCCTGGCCGCCGCTTACCCTTATCTCCTGTGTCCGCATACCGGAGGCTTCCAGCAGTTCAATCCCCCGGCGCACTCCATAAGCAATGGCCTCCATCACCGCCCGCCCAATATGCGCCCCTCCGTGCCAGGGCTCCATATAATGAAGACTCCCCCCCGCAAAGGACCAGGGGATTCCGTTCCGGTGCCCGGGGAAGAATAATGGTGCCTCAAGGCCCGCCGCTATCCCGTCCACCGCTGCAAGGGTTTCTTCGTAAGGCTTATTCTGATGGTCGATGAGGCGGCGGTACCACTCAAACACCGCGCCGGTCGATGGAAGTATGGCCGCCACGTTCCACAGCCCTTCCATAAGATGCGGAAGATCGCGAAGCAGGGGATTCCCGGAAGGCTGCCGGGCGCAATAATTGATTCCCTCGCTTGTACCTGCCCTGTCGCATACCATACCCGGCTCCACCGTGCCCGAACCAAGAAGCGCGGCCATGAAGTCCGATCCTACCGCGGCAAAAAGTGTTCCTTCCGGCAGCCCCGATAGTGCGCTTCCCTCCCGTGTTACCCTACCCGCCAAACGGCCCATTACCACGGGCTCCGGGAAAATTTTGGAATCAAAACCGTAGGCCTTTATCTGATTCTCATCCCAAACATAGGGTTGGAAGGTTTCATGGGGAATGCCCATGGAGGGGCGGGCGGTGAGACGGAACTGGAGCCATTCGGGAGGGGAAAACAGCCAGCGGGTCCGTGGCCAGGCCGACTCATGCGCTTTAAGCCAGGCCGCTTTGGGGAGATAATAAGAGGGCTGCCCTTCCAGAGGAACACCGCGCTCCTGGTGCCACATTACCGCTGGCGCGAGAGGATTGCCCTGTTCATCTGTCGGAACCAGAGTAGGACCATTCCCACTGATGCCAACTGCTGTAATTGAAGCCGCCGGCAACTGCCGCAGTGCTTCACAGAAAGCCCATTCCCACTCCAGGGGATTGAATTCTTCCCCTCCCAATCCGGGCGGACGCCGGTAATGAACGCATACCCGCTTTCGGAGTTCTCCACTCGGAGACAAGAGCCCCGCTTTAAGAGAACTGGTTCCAATGTCGGCTGCAAGGATCACCCTAAAAAACCTCAAAATATTTGTTGAAACGCACTCAGTCCTCTTCAGGGAAAAGCGATGGAGTAATGATGCGCGACTGTTTGGCGAGCATGTTCTGTATCATCCGGCTGTTATCCAGCAGCGGGGAGATGGAACGGTTATGGTGGACACGGCTGATGGCGCGGGCAAAGAGGTTGGATACATTGGCGGACTTATACCAGGGTTTTTCCAGAATTTTCCGAGGCAGATAGACAGCATTTGTACCGACAACATAATCAAACAAGCCTTCCTGATAAGCCGTTTCAAAGTGTTCCACCGCATCGCCGGAAAAAAACGGCAGGGATACCGCACAGATAATTTTTTTGGCACCCATCTCCCTTATAATGCGCATGGCATTGAGTATTGTTCCCCCGGTACCCAGCATGTCATCGGCCATAAGAACTGTTTTCCCCTTCACATCTCCCAGTAGGCGTGCCCGGGTAATGTTGGTATCCAGAGCGCTTTTGGAGGCATGGGAATAGTCCCTTTCCTTATAAAGCAATGCCAGAGGTTTTTTAAGACTGCTGGCAATAAATTTATTGCGGGCAATGGCGCCGGTATCGGGACAAACTACCACAACATCCTCATTAACAAGGTCTTGAAATGTTAATACGGTTCTGAGTATCTGATAGGAGGCGTGAAGATTTTCCAGGCTCAGGGATGTAAAACAGTGCACTATCTCCCGTGAATGAATGTCTAAGGTGATAATTCTCGATACTCCCATGTTTTCATACATTCGGCCAAGCATGGATGCGGCAAGCCCTTCCCGGCTGTTTCTTTTATGCTGACGACCGTAGGGATAGGTGGGAAGCACAAGGGTAACCTGTCGGGCACCGGCCTGTGTTACGGAGTCTACTGCCGTAAACAGATTCAGCAGATGATCGTTAACCGACAAGGTTTTCCGTTCATCCCCAAGTAGCACCGGCTGTTCGTTGGCGACATCCTGAACGATAAAAATATCCATTCCCCGAATGCTTTGTTCTATATCGGTTTTTATTTCTCCGTTGGCGAACAGGGTGAAGCGGCAGGGTATTTTAAAGGATGGACGGCGGTAAGAATCCGAACTTCCAATTTCTGATACCCGATGACTGAGCAAATCGTCCGCTTTGTTGAGTGCGCGGAAGGTTTCTTCCTGACTCATGCCGTATAGCTTCGATATGAAGCGCACTTTTTTGTTAAAGTGCCTTTGGTAGATGGTTTTTAAGTGCGCGACGATTTCCTCCGCAATGACTTCACCGCCTGGACAGGCGATTATTCCAAGGGATGTAGGTTTGGCGAAACTCATCAATACTCCGAAACTTGCAGAAGTTTAGCAAGTATAGAATGGATTGCCGCATTGAGTCAACCCTTCCCACAAATTAAAAACCGTCGGCCTTTTGCCAACAAAGAAGCTGTCTGCAGCTACCGCAGCTCTTTCCAGGTAAACACCGCCAGGGCATCATCATCAGAACCTGCCACATAGACATTTTTTCCATCCTGGCTTACAGCCACAGAACGGGCCCGATACAGCCCATCAACATTGCCCCCGCCTGCAAGGGCATCCCCATCCTTAAAAACAGCAGAATACGTAAGGGCCCCGGTGCTGGTATTGCGGGTAAAGACGGCTAGGGCATCCCTTGTGCTTCCAGGTACTCAATAGACTACGGTTCTATCTTGTTTATACTATCGGGAAAGTCCAGCTATTGGGCTTCCTGCTGTACCTCTTACTGGACTTCAAATGCGCCAGCGTCTGGCCTGGTGCTTCTAGCGGTGCCGCGGGCATCGGTGGCTATGGGGTTGCTTGCTCCAGCAGGCAGGGTTGCCGCTGTGCCTAAAGCCAGGTCGCTGTACCAATTGCTGGCATCGCTGCTGTAGTAGAAAGTCGTTGCGCTTTGGCGGATATACAAGCCGATATTGAGTGCCGAGCTGGTGGCAGGAATAGCCATCGTTTGTACAGAGCCGCCATTGTCAGCCAATGCCACAAGGTTAGGATTGGTTGTTACAAGAGCATTGGTATTGACGGTTAAGGCACCAGCAGGGCTGCCATTTTTTAGTCTGATACCAGTAGCAGTGGTGCTTGCTGTGGTGCCACCTTCCAGGATGCTATTATAGAGATTGATAGTTTCATAATCACTATCATCTAATACATAAATATTACCAGCACCAGTATTACCCCAAACTATGCTATTAACAAGGGTTAGAGTGGCGTTATCGAGGTATATTCCACCGCCGTTACTGGTGGCTGAATTGCCAGATATGGTCACATTGTTGAGGATGGGGATGGAAGAGACATTGTTAAACATTCCGCCGCCTTCGGCGGCTGTATTGCCAGATAGTGTCACATTGTTGAGGATGGGGGAGGAGGAGCTTTGGTTAGTCATCCCGCCGCCGTTACCGGCTGAATTGCCAGATAGGGTCACATTGTTGAGGATGGGGGAGGAGGAGTTTTGGTTAGCCATCCCGCCGCCCCATTTAGCGGTATTGCTTGAGAAAGTTACATTGTTGAGGATGGGGGAGGAGGAGAAGTTAAACATCCCGCCGCCGTTGTTGGTGGCTGAATTGCCAGATAAGGTTACATTGTTGAGGATGGGAGAGGCGTTCTCGTTCTGCATCCCGCCGCCATTATCTGTAGCTGCATCGCCCTTAGTAATAGTTACCCCATAGAGCAAGGCACTGTTGGTTAATGGCGCTTCAGCAGTAAATTCATTGTTAAACACTCTTCTTGTATTTTCACCATCAAAGACGGTGGCGTCTGTACCACGGCTGAAAGAACCAGCGGTAAAACCACCGACAATGGCAACATTGTTTTTCATAGCAAAGGATGCGGTGTGGGTATAGGTGCCAGAGGCTACCAAGACGACATAGACTTTATTGGCTGTGGCATCACTTATATCGTCCATCACATTGACAAAAGTGCCAGCATTGTCCCAAGAGCTGCCATCGCCTGTGCCTGTTGCGGTAGGGGTGGCATAGCGTATAACGGGGGTGGTTGTTTCAGTGTAATGTGCAAAAAGATCCGTTGGTAGTTGGGCATCTTGGATAATCTGCGCAAAGGTAAGCATGTCCCATCCGGCGTAGAGA
>MUIB01000021.1 GCA_002084135.1 Spirochaeta sp. LUC14_002_19_P3
CCGCTGCCAACCGCGGCAAGCATCAGACTTGCGGCGAGGTAGCGCGGCAGGGAATAATGGCAAAAACCGAAAAAAAACTTCATAACAACCTCAATATAGCATGGGAGATCAGCCTGATATAATAAACAGGAATCTGCTGAATAATCAGTGAACTGTAGGTTAATACCATACATTGCAGGATATATCAAGAGGCTGGAGGCAGGAGGTTTCAGGTTCGGGGGATAGTTTTTCCTTTTGCGGGTTGGGGCGTCTTTGTGGAGGGAGGGGGAGGAGTAACCGTGAAAGGAATATTTTAGGCTGGAGGTTTTATCTCACTCCCTTTTTTGTCCACCTGCCTGCGCCGAGGCTTCGGCAGGCAGGCGAATACACCTGTCTGCCGAACAGGCAGGCAAAAAACAGGAAAAGTTCAAGAGACAATCTTTTTTAAGAAGACCACATCCAATCCCCCGTCCCCAATTCTCAATTCTCAATTCTCCCCCCTCCAGTCTTCCCCCATCCGTGGTTCATCCATCTGCGGATTTATAATACGGGTACCTCTCAAAATCCCATTCTACGTGCCAAAAAATTTTTTAGTTGCTAAAATTCTTTATATAGTACATGATTGGATTATGAAAATTAAGGGTACCTCTAAAAAACCCCATTTAGTTCTTGATTCGAACTTTTCCGCCGCTCTTAAGTTGTCAAAATGCTCACGTAGCTTAGGCTGGCTTAAGCTTTTGCCGCCTGAGGTAAAAATTTCTTCGTCAATTTCCTAAGGCTGTTTTTTAGAGGTACCCTGGAAAATCAAGGAGTGTGTTATGACAACGGAATTCATTCATGCCGAATCGTCCCGGCAGGCAGAGGCGGCCGCAAAGGAGGGCTTTGTCTTCCTGGCCGGCGGCACTGAGCTAAATAATGCGTACTGCCGGAAATGGAAAAACCCGGCGGAAAAAGTTATTTCGCTTCGCCCGCTGAAGCTGGAAGGCATTGCCGTGCAGGGAAAAAGTATCCGCATCGGTGCAATGAGCACCCTGCAAAGTATTGCCGACAGCGCACTTCTTCCCAAAGCCTTGAGGACGGCGGCAGGGTTCATCCCGTCCCGCCCGATAAGGAATATGGCCACTATTGGCGGCAACATTGGTGCCAACCGGTCTGATTCCGCTCTCATTCCCGTGCTGCTGGCTCTGGATGCCAGAATTATAAGCGCTAATGCACAGGAAATGCCGCTGGAAAGCTGGCTGGCCTCCCCCTGCGGGTTGATTACTGAAATTCTGATTCCGCCGTTGGAGGGCTGCTGCATGGCAGTGAAGGAGTCCCGTTCCTTTGCGGCGCTGCCGGTGGTGTGCGCGGCGCTGCGGCTGGCGGCGAAGGGGGGAAAACTTAGCCAGGCGGCGGTGTATGCGGGCTGCGTTGCGCCCCATGTTGTGAGACTGAAGAACGTGGAGGCGGCCATTCTCGGCGGCGCCGATGTGGAGGCGGCGGTGAAGGCCGCTATTAGTCCGCAGGGCGATGTTCTGGGCGGAGCCGAATACAAGCGCTATATCAATGCGGTGAAAATTGCCGACACTGTAAAACTTTGCGCGGCGGAGGTGTTAGAATGAACGTAATCTTTACTCTGAACGGAAAACCGGTGAGCTTCGAAGCAGGTGCCGGTGAGAGTGCGCAAAAGTTCTTGCAGCGGCATGGGGTTCCCTCGGTGCGCAATTCCGACGATGGGTTCGGCTTTGCCGGATCCGACAGCATTTTACTCGATGGGCGGGTTGTCTGCTCCGGGCTGATGCTGGCGCCCCAGCTGGAGGGGCGCGATGTGCGTACCGTGGAATCGCTGCGCGAGGGGCGTGCCCTTGGGATTGTTCAGCAGGCCATGCTGGACTGCGGCTGCATTCAGTCCGGCTATAACGCCCCCGCCGCCGCCCTAATGGTTCATGAGCTGCTTCAACGCTGCCCGGATCCCACCCGTGAAGAAATAATTGATGCCCTTTCGGGGCTGTTCAACCGCGCCACGGGCTATCGGCAGTTCTTCGATGCGGTGGAGCTGGCCTCCAGGCGGCTGAAGAATCCCGCTGCCGCCCCCCCGGATATTCCCGAGTTCGCCGGAAAATACAGCGTCGTCGGCAAGAGGTCGCCCAAAAAAGATGCGGCACGCATGGTGGCGGGAGAGAAGATGTTCGTGGAGGACCGGGTGGAAAACGATGCCTGCCATCTCAAGGTTCTGCGCTCTCCCCATGCCCATGCCCTGATAAAATCCATCGACACCAGCAGGGCCGAGGCACTGCCGGGCGTTGTGGCCGTGTTTACGCACAAGGATGTTCCGAAAAAAACCTATTCCCAGGCTGGGCAGGGGTTTCCGGAGCCCTCTCCCTACGACCGTATGCTGCTCTCCTGGAAGGTGCGCCATGTTGGCGACCGGGTGGCTGCGGTGGTGGCGGAAAGCCCGGACATTGCCGAGGCCGCGCTGAAGCTAATCGATGTAAAGTACGAAAAGCTGCCGGTTATTCTGAACTGGGACGAAGCCGCGGCAAAGACAGCCCTTGTCCATAACGGCAAAATTGTTTACGAGGCCGGGGCTCCCGATGATCTTGACACCCTGAACCACAATACGAGTTGCGATGAGGAGCCGGTGCTCTACCAGTTTCCCATTGGCGGCAACCCGCGTAAAAATATAGCCGCGTCGGTTTCCGGAGGCATCGGAGATGTGGAGAAGGGCTTTTCCTGTGCCGATGTGCTTATCGAACGCACCTATACCACTACCCAGATTCAATGCACCCCGCTGGAAAAGCACACGTGCTATGCCCGCATCGAAGGCGACCGGCTCATTCTGCACGCTTCCACGCAGGTGCCCTACCATGTGCGCCGTATTGTTTCCACCCTGCTGGATTTGCCGGAGAACCATGTTCGGGTTATAAAGGAACGGGTGGGCGGCGGCTACGGCAGCAAGCAGGATGTGGTTCTGGAAGAACTTGTGGCCTTCTGCGCCTGGAAAACCGGGCGGTCGGTTTTTCAGCAGTACAGCCGCGAGGAGGAATTCATCGGCTGTTCCTCCCGTAAGCCGATGCGCATAAGGGTGAAGCTGGGTGCCAAAAAAGACGGAAAATTCACCGCCATGTCTATGAAGGTGGAATCGGATCAGGGGGCTTATGGTGCCCACGCCCTTACGGTGCCTATGAACGGGGTATCAAAATCCCTGCCGCTGTTTCTTTGCGACAATGCCCAATTCGATGTTATAGCCTATTACAGCAACCGTCCGCCTACTGGTGCCTATCAGGGCTACGGTGCTCCCAAGGCCAACTATGCCTTGCAAATGGCCGTTAAGGAGCTGGCGGAGGAGCTGGGGATGGATCACCTGGAGCTTATTGAATTGAACCGGGTGCGGGAAGGTTCGATGCTGGAGATTTTGAAATGCCTCGGGGAGGGCCGCGAAGGCAAGGCCGTTCCGGCCATGAGCTGCGGACTCGGCCCCGCCCTGGCTCAGGGTGCCAAACTGATAAACTGGGGGGTTCGTGAAAAATCTTCCGATCCGGATATCCGCATTGGCAAGGGGCTGGCCATTATTCAGCAGGGCTCCGGCCTGCCCGGTCTGGACATGGCCAACGCCACGGTAAAAATGCTTGGCGATGGCACCCTGCTGGTGCAGTCCGGCGGTGCCGACATTGGCACGGGCCTGGATTTGGTAACGGCTAAAATGACGGCGGAGATTCTCAAAACCGACATGAACAACATTACCGTCCAGTCCGGCGACACGGATGCCGCTCCCTTCGACACCGGTGCCTATGCCTCATCGGGCACCTACTTCTCCGGCGGTGCCGCCCGCAATGCCGCGCTGAAAATGGCAGATATGATAAAGGAAGAGGCCGCCAGGCTGATGGACGAGGATCCTGCTGATCTGGAGATTGTCTACCCCTCAAAGGTGGTGGGCAAAAAGGGTGAAATGACCTTCAAAAAACTTGCCTGGCACACGCAGGGCGGGGAAGGCAGCGGCCAGATTATTGCCAGCGCGGGCTTTACCACAGAATACTTTTCCTTCCCTTACGGGGCTCATTTTGTTCAGGTTGCGGTGAACATGCGCACCGGCAAGTTAAGGGTACAGAAATACTACGCGCTTCAGGATGCCGGTGTGCCGATAAACCCCGAATACGCTTTGGGCCAAATGTACGGGGCGGTGCTCAAATCCATGGGCCATGCCCTGTATGAGGAAATGATATTCGACAAGGATGGCCATTGCCTCAATCCTGATTTGCGCGGTTACGGCGTTCCCATGATAGGCGATATGCCGGAAGATTTCCGCGCTATTCTTGTGGAAACCGATGATCCATACGGCCCTTTTGGAGCAAAATCCATCGCCGAGATTTCGGTGAACGGGGCTGCCGGTGCTTTGGCTAATGCCATTCACGATGCGGCAGGGATATGGCTCAGGGGCTGGCCGTTTTCGCCGGAGAAAATATTGGGTGCGCTTGATATTGTACCTGCTGCCTAGCCCTTTAATGGGCACCTCTAACCCCCCCATTTAGTTCTTGACTCGAACTTTTCCGCCGCTACTGCGTTGTCAAAATGCTCACGTAGCTTAGGCTGGCTCCGCTTTTGCCGCCTTGTATCGACAAAAAATTTCTTCGTCAATTTCCTA
>MUIB01000006.1 GCA_002084135.1 Spirochaeta sp. LUC14_002_19_P3
GTCGAGGTCGTCACGATCTGTAACAAGAACAATTCGCGGATTCATAATTTCGGGATCCAAGGCCAGGTTACGGGCCAGCATTACCATGGTGAGCGATTTTCCTGACCCCTGCGTGTGCCAGATGATGCCGCCTTTACGTGAATTAGCACTATCTAAATGCTTAACCCGGTTCAAGGTGGACTTGATAACAAAATACTGCTGATAACGGGCAATCTTCCTGGAACCCCCATCGAACACTGTAAACTTCCATGCCAATTCCAGGAGCCTTTCCGGACGGCAAAGTGAGAACAGAGATTTATCCTGCTCAGTCTCCAGTCTGGTGCCAGTAAATGCTTCCGGCTTAACATCAAAGGTAGATGAAATTCTGGCAACAACATCCTCGGCAAGTGGTTGGTTGACAACTGCTGCCAGCTTTTCAAACTCGCGCTCACCGTTATCCATCTGAGGCTCTTTCCATACACCCCAGAATTTTGCCGCGGTTCCCGTTGTTGCATACATGGCGCTGTTTTTATTCAGTGCCAGCACCATCTGACTGTAAATGAAGAGTTTAGGGATATAGTCATCATTCTGATTTCTTATCGACTGCGAAACAGCCTGTTCCACTTCAATCTGCGGCGCTTTACACTCAATCACGCAAAACGGAATACCATTAACAAAAAGAACGATGTCCGGACGGGCGGTCTCAGTACTTCTGGAACGTTCAACACTGTATTCGACCGTTACATGAAACTTGTTGCGACCGGGATTATGCCAGTCGATATAGTTCATGTTGAAGCTTTTTGAGTCGCCCTCAATGGTCTGCTCCATGGCCGTCCCCAGGGTGATCAAATCGTAAATAGCCTCATTGGTTTTCAGCAGGCCGTCGTATTTAATGTTTTTCAGCTTCTGGATGGCTGACTGCACATTCTCCTCGCTGAAGAGATACTCCCTGCCTTTGTAACGAATGCGGTTTATCTCTTTGAGCTGCTTGCGCAGAATACTTTCCAGCAAAACATTGGAATACCGACCCTGACGTTCCGCCAAAGCTTCTTCGGGGGAAATGTATTCATAGCCCATCGCCACCAGCAATTGAAGAGCGGGGATATGGCTGGTTAATTTTTCGTTTGTTGCAAATTCACACATAGGCGCCTCCGGCGAGTTCTGAGTACCAAGTTATTTTTTAATTCATCATTCATAATTCAGCCCTCATCACTCTCTATTACTTCCCAATGACCACGAGTTCCGCCGATGCGTTTAATGAGGCCATCGTCACGCAGTTGTTTGATATTCTTCTCAACCGCCGTTGTACTGATATCTAATAATTCAGCCAATTGGACACCTGAAATCTTGGGATTGGCTTTTATCTCAGCGAGAATCCGTTCTTTGGTATTACCCAACTTATTACCCAACTTATTACCCAACTTATTACCCAACTGATTACCCAACTCTTCGGAAGGTGGAGCCTTCACCAGCTCAACCGCTACACCGCCGGAATTTTCCTCAATGACCGGTTCAGGCAGGCCAGCTGCTTTGCAGGCATCGGTGATTTTTTCGATTCCCCGGCCCCAGGAGTCGATATAGCCAACCCGGTAGCACACTTCGGCAATCAGCGGATTACGGGGAATGGATCGATGCGACTGAAAGAGTTTTTCAATGCTGAGTTCCAGCGGGAGCGTACCGGCATTCCACAGGGAAATCCGGTTATCCATCACGCAGAGTTGGGTCATGCTGCCCATGTAGTTGCGGTGCACCAGCGCATTGAGTAACATCTCGCGCAAGGCGGGAACGGGATATTCCAGCTCTTCAATGCGACGCAGCCCTTCAAATCGTATCGGCTTAATCAGGAACTTCTTTTCGAGTTGTTCCATCACATCATAAAGTATCATAAAGCAAATGACAGAAGTCACAATGGCTTTTGTTCTCCGAAGGGTTATATGAGCCGTCAGTTATACAAAAAGGTTTTCAACTCATTAATGTGTGCTATGAACTAATTGTCTTTGGTTTCTTTAAAGATATTTGTTTAGGTTATTGTAATTTACTTTAAAAATCTGAGGACGAGTATTGCAACAATCAGTTTCGATTCAGCCAGACTGTTCAAGGTCTGGACTGTGTGTCCAGGCTGATATTTTTTCTTTCTGAAAAAAAAAAGAAGAAAGAAAAAGAAAGAAAAACTGACCTCTTC
>MUIB01000083.1 GCA_002084135.1 Spirochaeta sp. LUC14_002_19_P3
CCAACATGGCCTTGCGCTGCTGCCTCTATTACTTCGATTTTATTCTGAACCTTATAAAAAGAGACAAAAAGAAAGTCATTAAGCTCTTCAGTTCCTCGCTACTGAAAATCCCCGCCCCGGAGTTCTATGTCTTTTACAATGGCCGGGAACCACTCAAACAAACCCAATACCATATCGCGGATAATTTCCCCGATGGCAAAAACCTGTTTCTCCAGGCCAAAGCCATGGCCCTGGATATCCGCTATGAAACATTGAAACGACAAAACTATCAGCATCGGGACGATCTGCTGGGATACAGCTACTATATAGACCGTACCGAACACCATCTTAAAGAAGTGCACAGCCTCCACGATGCCCACGCATTGGCAAAAGAGGATTGCAGAAAAGAACAATTATTGTTAAGTTACATTGACAGAGAGGAGTTTTCAGACATGGCCACAATAACTTTAACACCAGAAGACTGCTGGCTGGAAGGCAAGCAGGAAGGGATTCAGGAAGGGATTCAGGAAGGGATTCAGACAGGTATTCAGAAAGGCTGGTTGGAAGGCAAACAGGAAGGGATATATCAAATTGCTAAAAGAATGAAAGAAACCGGTGAAAAAATGAACCTCATCTGCAAGTACACCGGCCTTTCCGCCAATGAAGTCAATAAACTTTAGGGTAGAAAAGTCATTAAAATCTTTGGGATACCTCTAAAAACCAGCTTTAGGAAATTGACGAAGAAATTTTTTATTGGGCGGCAAAAGCTTAAGCCAGCTTAAGCTACGTGAGCATTTTGACAACTTAAGAGCGGCGGAAAAATTCGAGTCAAGAACTAAATGGGTTTTTTAGAGGTGCCCTTAGGATCACATTGTTAGTCATTACCTAAATTTCAGACGGGAGAGACCAATCAATGGCTCCGATACCCTTCTCTTCCAGCCATGTATTGGCCTGGGAAAAGGGGCGGCTGCCGAAGAAGCCACGGGAGGCTGAAAGCGGGGAAGGATGCGGGGAAGAGAGAACCAAATGTTTGGTGCGGTTTATGAAGGCGCCTTTAGCCTGAGCGTAGGAACCCCAGAGAATGAATACCACGGCTTCCTTTTCGGCATCGACAACATGGGCAATGCGGTCTGTAAAGGTTTCCCAGCCGCGGCTTCGGTGAGAGGCCGCCCGGGCTTTTTCCACAGTAAGAACGGCATTGAGCAGCAGCACGCCCCGGCGTGCCCAGGGGAGCAGGCAGCCGTGAGCAGCGGGGGGAATGCCCATATCGGTTGCCAGTTCCTGATAGATATTTATCAGGGACGGAGGAATGGGAATATTTGGCTGCACGGAGAAACTTAGGCCGTGGGCCTGGCCGGGGCCGTGGTAAGGGTCCTGGCCAAGGATAAGCACTTTCACCTCATCGAAGGGAGTTTGGTTCAGGGCGGCGAAAATTTCCCCTCCAGGCGGGTATATCTCCTTGCCGGAGCGTTTTTCCCCTATCAGAAATTCCCGTAGCCGTAGCATATAGGGCTTATCGAATTCATCGCCGATACGGCTGAGCCAGGAAGGATGAAGCTGTATGTTTTTATTCATGGGGACATCACTTATATCAGCTTCCGCGGAAATTCCAGTGTAAAAACTGCGCCGCCTTCCGGTGCATTCTGTGCGTAAACTTTTCCACCATAACCAGTTGCAATGCCCTGCACAATGGCCAGCCCCAGTCCTGTGTAATTGGCTTCTTCTTCTATTGGCCTATCGGTGTACCAGCGGAAGAAAATTTTCTCCGATGCGTTTTCCGGGATGCCCGGGCCTTCATCGCTCACGGTAATGGCTAAGCGCTCATGTTCGGCAGAGAGCCGCAGTGTTACTCGTCCGCCCGGGGGGGAGAAGGATACGGCGTTATCTGTAAGGTTGGTAATGGCCTGGCTGAGCCGGTTTGGGTCGGCCTGAACATAGACTGGCTGGTTTAACGGCGCGGCGTATTCCACTGTTACCTGCTCGCCGCGGTAACGGTAGGTTTCGGCGAAGGCTTTCAGCAGGCCATCTATATCTACGGGTTCTTGCTGACCCTTATCGAGCCGCACGTCGATACTGATGAGTTCTCTTAGGTCGTCGAGAAGGTGCTGTATTCTCCTGGCACTGCTATCTATAACATCGAGAAATTGTTTATTCTCAGGGCTTATGCTCTGGGAGGCCAGTTCCGCCGCGCTGAGAATGCCGGCGACGGGGTTTTTCATTTCGTGAACCAAATCGGCCATGAAATCTTCGAGATGGTGCGTTCTCTCACGGAGGCGGGAGGAAAGTGTGAACAGGGCGCGGGACAATCCGGCTATTTCATCTTTTCCTTCCAGCGGCTTAAAGTTCTCCTGAAGCTTCCCTTGTTCATCCAGAAAGCTCTCGGCCTGTTTCTGTAGCTGCCCCACCGGTACAGTAACGGATCGGGCCAGGAACAGAGACAGGATTACTGCCGTAGCAACGCTGAACAGAAAGATTACCATAATACTCAGGCGTAGCCGGTAAAGATCACTTAAAATAGCAAAGGTGGAACGGGAAACCAGTACCGCGCCCGCGATATGATTCTCCCGGCGGATGGGAATGGCCGAATAGAGGGTAACCGACACCTGCCCTTCGGATATTCTTGTTGCCGCGCCGTAGCGTCCGCTTAAGGCTGCTTTAATTTCCGGTCCGTCGAGTATCTGTCGGCCAATATAATATTCCGCTTCTTCACGGGAATCCTGCGGCGGCCGGAGAAAGCCCAGCGTCCGGCGCACGACACGGGCGGGAAAGGCCCCAATCTGGTAGATAACGCTCAGTTCTGGATATTTCACTGCGGCACCTGTTTCATCGCCCTCTTCCGGTGCGGCCAATTCCTGGCTTATTGGCTCCGTACCGCCTTTGCCGGTAGTGGCCGAATCGGCCAGAAGTCGACCATCCGCATCCACAATCCGTAGCCGGGAATCGTTACGGGCACCCAGGCGCTCCAGTACCATTTTGGCTTCATTGGCCAGATGCTTTCCCTCCAGTGCCGAAGCTAATATGCGCCCCTGCTGTACCATAGCCCGTTCCTGCGTATCAAGAAGCTGCTTTTCGTAAATCCCTAAAAACAGCACCGCGCCTATCGGAAACACCACCAGCAGGATGTTAAAAATCAGCAGGCGGGCCGTGAGTTTCATTCTTCGGCACTTCCCAGTCGATAGCCCAGGCCGTAAACGGTTTCCAGTGCGGCTTTCGGTGCTCCGGCCATTTCCATCTTGCGGCGAATTCTTTTTATATGACTATCCACGGCTCTTTCATTGATGAAGCTGTCTTCCGGAAAGGCCGCGTTGTAGAGGGAGCTGCGGGTGCATACCGTTCCTGGAGCTGATGCCAACGCCGCGAGCAGCCTGTATTCGCTCAAGGTGAATACAATCTCCCTGCCGCTCCAGAAGGCCTTGTAACTTCCCGGAGACATTGTTAGCGGCCCGGCTTCAATCGGTGCCGATTCTTCCCTGTCTCCTTCAGCACGCCGTAAAACCGCCTCAATACGGGCAATAAGCTCCCGAACACTAAAAGGTTTGCCCATGTAGTCATCTCCTCCCAGCTCCAGCCCCAATACCCTGTCCAGCTCCTCATCGCGGGAAGAGAGAAAAATAATCGGCGTACTCTTATCGGTATCCCGCAGGCGCTTACAGAACTCCAGCCCATCCATGCGCGGCATAAGTATATCCAGTACATACAAATCTGGCTGTACCTTTCCGCGGGCATCCCATGCCTCCTGCCCATTGGCGTACACGGATACCTCATATCCCTTCTGCTTGAGCGCATAGCTCAAATTATTTCGCAGAGCGGTTTCATCATCAACTACGGCTATATGTTTCATACGGCCACAATACTCCTTATACCAATAAAATTCATCCCCCGGAGGGATACAGATGTTTTTCGGGAACCTTCAACCTACACCGTAATTTCAATCCTGTTGCCGTCGGGATCCAGTACAACCGATTCATAATACCCATCACCTGTCTCACGGGGTTCAGAGAGTATTGGCACACCCTGTCCACGCAATAATTCAGTTAGATGATTAACGGCTTCTTTCTTACCTGCTGATATGGCAAAATGTGCAATTCCCCTATACTGGGTATCAATTTCTTTTTCAGTTTTACCCTTCAGGTTCATAATTTCCAGCCTGCACCCATCCTCGAAAGTTAGAAAATAGGATGAAAAGCCTTTTATTTTATTTTCATATTTTTCACCCGACTTCGCTCCAAAAAACTGTGCATAGAAACGGCGGGATACTTCCAATTCTTTTGTCCATATTGCTATGTGTTCAATTTTCATGTGCTTGTTCGTTCCTGCTGACAGAAACTGCCTGCTTTGGAGATGGCAGCTTCCAGCTCTGCCTTATTATATCATTTTTCCAAATCAAACACCAGATTACTGTAAAATCATCCATGGGTATTGAAAGAATTAAATTGATATGGTAGTGTTTCCGTATGAATGCATCAGAGTATAATATACGGCTAAAGAACACCGGACGTAACGATCCCTGTCCTTGCGGTTCAGGAAAGAAGTACAAAAAATGTCATTTTGATGAAGATGAGCAGGCTCAGCACCTTGAGATGGCAAGAGCGGCCAAAGAGCGGGAAGAAGTGCTGGCGGCAGATGAGACAGCCGAGGATGATTCTGAAAAACCGGCGCAGGATGCAAATGCGAAGCCCGATTTTCATGCTCATCGGGGTAAAACGGCTTCCATTCAGAACAGGCCAGGCAATCTGCCGCGCCGCGGGGCAGTTTGAACTCGCGATACCCCTCAATAACAAGCCGTTTTTTTCAGGTTCGTTAAATTTTTAACCTTCCCTTTATTGAAATAAACCTGTAGCATACAGGATACAGCTGGGTATCTGAAAAAATTTGGGGTACCTCTAAAAAACAGCCTTAGGAAATTGATAATTGCCGGGAATTAAGGGAGATAGCTGAACATGAAACTGAGCGTATGTATTCCTGTCTATAACGGTGCTTCCACCATTGGGCCTCTTGTCGATGAAATCCGCCGGGAACTTGGGGAATACGATTTGGAAATCATTCTTGTCAACGATGCCAGTCCCAATGATAACAGCGAGGCTGTTTGCTCCAGGCTTGCACGGGAACTTAAGGAGGTAAGATTCATCGGTTTGCGCCGGAATTACGGTGAACACAACGCCGTCATGTGTGCCCTAACGCACAGCACCGGCGACTATGCGGTAATACTTGATGATGACGGACAGAATCCGCCCTCCTGTATCCATGCTTTGCTTGAAAAAGCCCAAACAGGCGTCGATGTGGTGTATTCCCGATATCCGAAAAAACGGCATCACTTTTTAAGAAATCTGGGTAGCCGGTTCAACAATGCGGCGGCCTCCTGGCTTATGGATAAGCCAAAGAATTTATATTTGAGCAGCTTCAAGGTAATATCCCGCGCTGTCGTGGATGAGATAATTAAATACAAGGGACCCGTTCCCTATATCGACGGCCTCATATTCAGGGCCACAAATTCAGCGGCCTCGGTTGAAGTGGAGCATAAGGTAAGAGTGCATGGGAGGTCAAACTATACCCTGAAAAAACTTCTAAGGTTATGGCTTGCCATGTTTATTAATTTTTCCCAGAAGCCGCTGAGAGTCGCTATGGGGGCAGGTTTGTTTTTCTCTGTCATAAGCATTGTTTTAGCAATTATATTCTTTATAGAGAGGATACAGAATCCTGATTTACCCTTGGGATGGGCTACGCTTATCCTTACAACCCTTTTTATAGGAAGTATGCAGCTGATTTTTTTGGGTCTGATAGGTGAGTACGTCGGAAAAATATATCTGGATATAAACGGAACTCCACAGTGGACAATAAAAACAAGAATCGATTAAGAACAGCAGTAGTCCAGTTTATAAAATTCAGCTATGTCGGCATAAGCAATACCGCTATCACTTATGGGCTGTATGCACTTGCTGTATATATACTTGATTCCCACCGCATCGCTCTGGTAATTGATTATGCTTTTGGCATTGTCTATACGTTCATAATGAATAAATTTTTTACTTTCAAAAAACGGAATTCAGGAACCGGAACAATAGAATTTATTCGAACTATTATACTGTACGCTGTTGTTTTCGGAGTAAATTGGCTACTGCTGAATTTTCTGATTGAACAGCGCTTATGGGACAGGTATTTTGCTCAGGCCGTGGTTATAGTCGTAATATCTTTTTTATCGTTTTTTGGGCAAAAATATTTAGTATTCAAGGAAAGACATTGACTATGGATTTTGATACAGCACGAAGGGCATCACTGCTTAAAAGTGCCGAAGGCGACACTCTCGCACAGTGGCTGGAGGAGCGGTGCCGCGCATCTGAAGCGGAGATAAGTCCTGTACCTCTGAATGAACTGCGGCAATGGGGATTTCATTGTGCCGATGGAAACCTTGTATTCAGGCACGAGAGCGGTCGTTTTTTCAGTGTCGTTGGCCGACGGATAGAAACGAATTTCGGTTCACGAAAACAGTGGGATCAGGCGGCGGTTCTCCAACCGGAACATGGGCTTTTGGGCATGGCCGCGAGGATAAATGATGGGGTTCTAGAACTGCTTGTTCAGGCTAAAATGGAACCCGGCTGTATCAATAAGGTGCAGGCATCTCCAACAATACAGGCCACTCAAAGCAATTATTCACGCGTTCACAGGGGCAAACTGCCGACATATTTTGAATTTTTTTCAAATTTTTCCCCGCACCGTACCTGGCTCTTTCGTTCACTTCAGGTAGAACAAACCACCCGCTTTCTGGGCAAGAAAAATTTCAACGCATTCCGCCTGGTAAATGATGCTCCCCTGGAATCAGAAGAATTCCGCTGGTGCACCCTGCGCAATCTGAAAGAACTCTATCTCATTGATAACGGGATAAATATGAATGCCCGTTCCATTCTGGCCTGTCTCCCTCCCCTTTCGCCGTCCGGCGAGGTGCCGACCGCGAAAGACATTTTTCCCAATAGCCCCCCTGCGGGAGAGCTACTTGCCCGCCTCTATGCCTCCTTGAGGGGTAATGTCGCGGCTAACTTAAAGCATATCGGCGAAACCATGGTATGGCTGAATGAAATGCGTGCGCGCTATTGGATTAAATCTCTGCCTCAATCGCTGGATGCGCTGGATGGCTGGACTGTGGAAGATAATGAGATTAAAAGCGATTTTTTTTCTATCATGGGGGTGCGGGTTAAAGCCAACCGGGAAGTGGCGGAATGGGATCAGCCGCTTATGGCGCAGCCGGAGAATGGGCTGTCGGTACTGGTTGGGAAAGCCATAGAAGGGGTTCCGCATTTTCTGTTTCAGGCAAAATGCGATGCAGGCGGAGACCCGCCGGTGCATCTGGCTCCAACCGTGTCCTGCTCAGTGCCCGCCCTGCGCCAACGTATTGGCGAAGCACCGCCTTTTCTGGACTATGTGCAGAGCCTGCCTCCCGAGGCGTTCATTTTTAATACCGCTTTGTCGGAAGAAGGAGGACGCTTTCAAAAATGTGTTAATCATTATAAAATCCTCTGGATGGAAGACTCTAATGAAAATTTCAGGGAGAAGGATGTGCCGGAAAATTACCGCTGGATACCGTACGAAACTGTTTTTGAACTTATCCGCCATGGCTGCCTGAATATTGAATCCCGATCGCTCTTTGGATTTTTAGTATGAAAGTCCTGCTGGTTGGTTATTCAAATATCGCATCACGGCGCATTCTTCCGGCACTGGACAGCCTGGGGCTGGAATGTATCGAAATTGCAACAAGACGCCCCGAAGCGGTGCAGTCGGGATCATTAAAAACCCCCTGTAAGGTGTATGCAGGCTATGAAGAGGGCATACACGCCAGCAGCGCGGAACTTTGCTGGATATCCACGGTAAACAGTGCCCATTGCACTCATGCAAAACTTGCCCTGGAGAACGGCAGGCATACCATTGTGGACAAGCCGATAGGGATGCATTCACTGGAGGTGTATGAACTTGCCGATATTTCCCGGAAAAAGCGGCTTCTGCTTTCCGAAGCGGTGGTTTATACTGACCACTTGCGCCTTCGGGATACTGTTATTCGGCTTCAAAAACAGGGCTGCACCCCAAGGCATATTACCGCGGTGTTTTGCTTTCCACCCCTGAGCGCGGATAATTTTCGCCGCGATCCGGTTCTGGGAGGCGGTGCTCTGATGGACCTTGGCGCCTACATTGTTTCTCCGGGACGCTTTTTTTTCGGATCGGAACCGGTATCAATTAGCGCATGGACAACGGAGCGGCAGGACGGTATGACAGCCGGAATGCGGGTGCTGCTACTGTACAGCGAAGGCCGGAGTTTTTCGGGATATTTTTCCTTTGAGGGGGAATATCAGAACGAGATGCGCATTGCCGGAACGAATTTTTATGTTCATCTGGACCGCTGCTTTACCACGCCGCCCGCTGCTGAAACCACGGCTGTGTTCAAGTGTGGCAATACGGAAGCCCAATGGACTTTCCCGGCGGACGATGCTTTTGTTTCCTATTTGAAAAGGGTAACAGCCCTCAAGGGTTCAGAAGAAATGGAAGCGGAAAGGCAGACACTCACAGAAGATCAGAAAGCTCTAACTTTGTTGAAGAGCGCATTGGACAGGGAGAATTAAATGATACAGGTATGGTCTTACCTTAATGAATTAGCGGATGAAGAGACGGAAATAAAAGAAGCCATTGACAGGGTGCTGCATTCGGGCACGCTCATTCTTGGCGAAAGTGTTTCGTCTTTTGAACGGGAATTTGCGGCTTGGTGCGGGCTTAAGCACGGCGTTGGCGTAAACAGCGGCACCGATGCCCTGTTTCTTGCCCTGAAGGCGTATGGCATTGGTGCCGGGGATGAAGTTATTACCGTGCCCAATACGGCTGTGCCGACTGTATCGGCCATTGTCGCGACCGGGGCACGTCCCCGCTTTGTGGATGTGAACGGCGAAACCGCTCTAATGAACACCGAATCCCTGGAAGCTGTTCGCACTGGCCGCACCAGAGCTGTACTTCCCGTGCATCTGTACGGCCAGTGTGTCGATATGAAAAGTGTTCTGAACTTTGCCAAAAAAAATGAACTGATGGTGCTGGAAGACTGCGCTCAGAGCCATGGAGCAAAACAAAACGGCACAATGGCCGGGGCTTTTGGCCATCTTGCGGCGTTTTCCTTCTATCCTACCAAAATACTCGGTGGATACGGCGATGGCGGCATGGTTCTTGCCAACAGGGCTGAAGATGCAGAGAAGCTGAAAAGGCTACGCTTCTATGGCATGTCCGGCACCTATTACTCCATTGAAGTCGGCTGGAATTCCCGGCTTGATGAGCTTCATGCGGCTATTCTGCGGACAAAACTCACGCATCTGAATGCCTATGTAAGCAGGCGCCGGGAGCTGGCCAGGCGCTACGATGAGGCCTTGGCGGAAACAGGGCTGGGGCTTCCAATAGAAGCGGACGGCAATTACCACGCCTATTATCTTTATGTGGTTCGCCATCCGGAACGGGACAGGCTTATGAGTTATCTGAAAGAAAACGGTATTCACGTAAATATCAGCTACCCATGGCCTATCCACGTTATGCCGGCTTACGCCAGTCTGGGGTATAAGGAAGGGGACTTTCCTGTGGCCGAGAGGCTGGCAAAAGAAATCTTTTCCCTGCCGATGTATCCCTCTCTGCGGGATGAAGACCAGGAAATGGTTATCCGTACTTTGAAGAAAGCACTCCGGCATTGATGCCTTCTGCTATGGCAATATTGAACCGTAAAAAGCATGTCTGCCTTTTCGGCTTGACAACAAAAAGCGGGGAACAGCCGTTCCCCGCTTTACATTTTTTCCCTTTCCAATGTCTATCCGCTCCCCATAAAAGCTGAAGCGTATCCCCCTTAAGGGCACCTCTAAAGCGAAAAATATCTTTTTCAGGCTACCAATCTTTTCCTGCTTCAAGGATGTAGCCGTTGAGTGCATTGGTTCCAGCTATATCATTCCATTGGTATGGAACTCCGGTAGGCCACTTTGTAAGGGCAATTGCGGCATAGTCCTGATTGTTATAATCATCTGGTTCCGCCTGGTACGGGGTAGTAGAAGTGGCACCTTCTCCCCAATTTTCGTAGGCCAAGGAGGCTGTTGTCCAGGTTTGCAACACGTTGGATGTAGTTACGGCGGTCCCTAATGGACTGCTTGTTCCATCATTATCGCCGTCCCAAACCCAAGTGCCCTCGGCGGCTTTATCCGTTGCGCCTATCCACAGATAACGTGCTCCGCCGCCATCAGCTACTACTGTGAAACCTGTTATATCTGCGCTGGGTATTTCTCCTATCGCCGCTTCAACATTGCTCTGCTCCGTTGCATTTTCAATTTCCACCAGTTTGGCTCCGCCTCCCTGCGCTTTGGCCTTTGTCGCCGCATTAATCCATAAAATATTTTCAGCTTCAATTACCGCGACATGGAAGGTTCCGCTGGCAGAGTTAATGTAATACTTTGGATCGGAGCCAGTGTTTGATGCAATATCAATAACTTTAGCCACTATTGTGTCTGTGAGTACTGTACCTGAGCGGGTTCCAACTACAAGAAAGACATATTTTGTTCCTGTATATAAATTAAGCGATGAGACAGACTTAGCTGAATCCGGTGTGTTGGGTTCGGTTAAGCCGCTCCAGTCAGCTACAGGAGTCATAAAACTGGTTATTTGCGTTACCGCAGTTTTACCCTCCAGGAATTCCGTAAGTGTTGGTGCCGTGCTGCCCGTTGCTGTCCGTACGGAGAGGTTGTAGGCATATACGGTGTACTCGGTGGTATCATCGCTGTCGAATTCGCTCCAGGAAAGTTTTATCTCCCCATTGGCATTCGAGGTTTCGGTAATGGCTGCCGGAGTATCAGTACCTCCTGCTCCCTGGCAGTTTACTGCCAGAAACGCCGTTATCACCATCAGTGCACCGACGATGATAAAAAATAAATTCTGTTTTTTCATCTTTTCTCCTTCCCTCCATATGTTCAATATTACTTAATATAGCAAATATTGTCAAGGAAGTTAAATGCTTTTTCCCTGTCTATCCGCTCCCCATAAAAGCTGAAGCTAAGCAAAAATATCGTTTCAGGCTACCAGTCTTTTCCTGCTTCAAGGATGTAGCCGCTAAGTTTATTGGCTCCTGCTATATCATTCCATTGGTATTGAGCTCCGTTGGTCCATGCTGTAAGGCCAATTGCGGCATAGTCCTGGGCAGTTATATCCAAATGCGCGCCGAGGAGAAAATTATCTGGTTCCTTCTGTACCGGGCTGCCCTTATCGTCAACTTCTCCCCAATTATGGTAGGCCGAGGAGTCTGGTGTCCAGGATTGCAGGGAGTTGGATGCAGTTACGGCAGTACCTAATGGACTGCTTGTTCCATCATTATCGCCGTCCCAAACCCAATCGCCCTCGTTTGCCTGCCCTTGATCCGT
>MUIB01000100.1 GCA_002084135.1 Spirochaeta sp. LUC14_002_19_P3
GGCCTGAACCAAAAAGGAAAAACCATCCCGCTAACGGCACTTAGGGCAATAATTCCCCCTTTACCGATAATGCGTCTTTGGGAGTAGCATATCGCTCCCACCGGCGCCGGGAGCCGCCTTAATGCGAAACAGAGCGGCCTGAACCCGCAAAGGAAAAAGCATCCCGCTAACGGCACTTAGGGCAATAATTCCCCCTTTACCGATAATGCGTCTTTGGGAGTAGCATATCGCTCCCAGCCGCGCCGGGAGCCGCCTGAAAGCGAAACAGAGCGGCCTGAACCCGCAGCCAAACCAAGCCTGTTCGTGCCTTTCGCCTGCCTGCCGAAGACTCGGCGCAGGCAGGTGGTTCCAAACCAAAAAAGGAAAAATCATCCCCCGAACCTGAAACCACCAGCCTCCAGCCTAAAGTCTCCAGCCTCCAGCCTTCCCTCTTCCGTGGCCCAAAAATTCGTGTCCATTCGTGGTTCTCCCCCTTCCCCCTTGGCTCCCCCTGTGCTATAATGAATAAATCATAAAAATACCAAGGAATAATAATGGCCAAGGAAAAACGTTCCAACACCGCTGTTAATGAACACGGTGCCTCCATGGATAAAATTGTATCTCTCTGCAAGAGAAGAGGATTTGTTTACCCATCAAGTGAAATTTACGGCGGGCTTTCCGCCACCTGGGACTACGGGCCCCTCGGGGTAGAGCTGAAGAAAAACATTCAGGAGGCCTGGTGGAAGGAAATGGTGCGCCGCCACGACAACATCGTTGGACTGGATGCCGCCATAATGATGCACCCGCGTACCTGGGAAGCCTCCGGGCACGTGGAAAATTTTTCTGATCCCCTGGTAGACTGCAAGAAGTGCAAAACCCGCTTCCGTGCGGATCATCTTGAAGAAATTCGTGCCGAAAGAAACATTAGCCACCCCAACTGCCCCGAATGCGGCGGTGAATTAACCGAACCCCGTCAGTTTAATTTAATGTTCACCACCCACATGGGCCCAGTGGCCGATTCAGGCTCCGTTATTTATCTGCGGCCCGAAACCGCTCAGGGCATATTTGTAAACTTCAAGAACGTTGTTGACACCTCGCGGGTGCAGATACCCTTTGGCATCGCCCAGGTGGGCAAGGCGTTCCGCAATGAAATTACCACCAAGAACTTCATTTTCCGCACCTGCGAATTCGAGCAGATGGAAATGCAGTATTTTGTAAAGCCGGGCACCGAGGATGAGCTGTTCGACGAGTGGAAAGCCAAGCGCATGGCCTGGTACAGGGAGCGCCTGGGCATTCTGCCCGAACGGCTGCGCTTCAGTGAGCACGGGCCGGACGAACTGGCCCACTATGCCAAGGTGGCCTTCGACATTCAGTACCTCTATCCCTTTGGCTGGCAGGAACTGGAAGGTATACACTCCCGCACTGATTACGATTTGGGACGCCACGGAGAGTACTGCGGCAAGGAAATTACCTACCTCGACCCGGACGACAACAGCCGCTATGTGCCTTACGTTATCGAAACATCCTCCGGCCTTACCCGCAGCGTGCTGGTAAGCCTTATCGATGCCTACCACGAGGAGGCGGTGGAGGATGAAACCCGCACCGTACTCCACTTCCACCCCGACATTGCCCCGGTAAAGGTGGGCGTTTTCCCGCTGGTAAAAAAAGACGGCCTGGCCGAGCTGGCCCAAAAAGTGGAACTGGAACTGCGCGAAGACTTCTTCACCTTCTACGATCAGGGGGGGGCCATCGGGCGGCGCTACCGGCGCATGGACGAAATCGGCACCCCATTCTGCGTTACCATCGACTACGAAACAAAGGATAAGCACAGCGTAACCCTGCGCTTCCGGGATTCCATGGCTCAGGTACGCGTGCCTCTGGCTGGCCTCTCCGACCGGATACGGCAGGAAATTCGCGCCTACAGCCGCGCATGAACAGTGCCCTTGCCATCCTGAAAGAACGCGGGTTTTTTCAGCAGTGTACCGATGAGGGGGGTTTGGCCGATCTCCTCACTCAAGGGCCATTGGCCTTCTACATCGGCATAGACCCTACCGGTCCATCCTGTCATATAGGGCATCTGGTGCCCATTTACGCCGCCGCCCACCTTCAGAAGGCCGGGCACATACCCATCGTTCTTATGGGAGGCGGCACCGCCTTAATCGGCGACCCTTCGGGTAAAACCGAAATGAGACAGATGATAGGCGCGGAGGAGGTCAGCAAAAACATTAGTGCCATGAGGCCTCAGCTCGGGCGGCTCATCGACTTTGCCGGATCCAATGCCCGTGTCGAGAACAATGCGGACTGGCTTACCCCGCTGGCTTACATCGACTTTCTCCGCGATATTGGCCGCCATTTCAGCGTGAACCGCATGCTCACCTTCGAGGCCTACCGACAGCGCATGGAGCGGGGTTTATCTTTCCTGGAGTTCAATTACCAGCTCCTTCAGGCCTATGACTTTCTGGAGCTGTACCGCCGCCATAACTGCCTGCTCCAAATCGGCGGCGACGACCAGTGGGGCAACATTGTCGCCGGTATGGAGCTCATTCGCCGCGTGGAAAGTGCCTCCGCTTACGGCCTTACTTTCCCGCTGATTACCCGCTCCGATGGCAAAAAAATGGGCAAAACCGAACAGGGTGCCCTGTTCCTCGATCCGGCTCTTACTCCGGTTTACGATTTTTATCAGTACTGGCGCAATGTTCCCGACGAGGATGTGGGACGCTTTTTCCTGCTGTTCACTTTTCTGGAGGCGGACGAATGCCGCGCTCTCGGCACGGCGGCGGACATCAATGCTTCCAAGGAGCGTTTGGCCTTTGAAATAACCCAATTGCTCCATGGCGAGGCGGAGGCGGAGAGTGCCCGGGCCGCCGCGAAGGCCATGTTTCAGGGCGGTGGTGCCCGCGAAGGCATGCCTACTACCGAGATTGCCTCCGCAAAGCTGGCCGAGGGCATAAGCGTTACGGAGCTTTTCACCCTTACTGGCCTGTGTTCCTCCCGAAGCGAGGCCCGCCGCCTTATCCAGCAGGGCGGTGCTCAGCTAAACGGCGAAAAAGTTAGCGACTTTGATGCGCTTGTCGATGCCGGACTGCTTAAAGATGGCGAGATAATCCTTAAGGCGGGAAAGAAACGCTTTCACCGGGTTTGTGGGGCATAATTCGATAATTCAGGCTTAAAATTTGTCTTGAAAACTATTTTAGGGGTTGTGTATTTGTGTTTTTTTGAGGTACCCAATATAAAAAATTCCATTGCCCATTGTAGGGCCAGATTCCAGCAGGAGAGCACTCTGTGAATATTGTTTTGGGTATAGATAACGGCACCCAGAGTACAAAGGTTCTGTTTTATGATTCCGATGGCCGTACAGTTGTGGCATCGGCAGCAGCAGAACATCAGCTAATATCCAAAGAAGACGGTACCCGTGAGCAAAAAGCACAGTGGTGGATTGCTGCACTTATATCCTGTATGGATCAGGTTGATCCAATAATTCGTTCTCAGGTTAAGGCTGTTGGGGTATCTGGGCAGCAGCATGGCTTTGTCCCCATTGATGAAAAGGGCGTGCCGCTTTATTCGGTTAAGTTGTGGTGCGATACTTCCACCGCAGATGAATGCGATATAATAACGGCTGATTTTGGTGGCAGGGAAAAACTTCTTGCCGAAACCGGCAATCTTATTGCACCGGGATTTACGGCCAGCAAAATTCTATGGTTAAAAACCTGTAAACCGGAGCTCTATGCCAGGATGCGCTGGGTGCTTTTACCGCATGACTATCTCAATTACTGGCTTACTGGTGTTGCTGCAATGGAATATGGGGATGCTTCGGGGACGGGGCTATTGGATGTGCGAAGCCGGACATGGCATAAAAAACTCATTCAAACGATAGATAAAGAGCTTTACAGTAAAATACCTAATCTGATTATGCCCGGTACCGTACTGGGCGGGGTATCGGAGCAGGCTGCAAAACAGATAGGCCTGCCTGCGGGGATTCCGGTATCCTGTGGCGGCGGGGACAACATGATGGGGGCCATTGGCACCGGTACCGTAAGTGATGGACGCATTACCATGAGCATGGGTACCAGCGGCACACTTTATGGATGCAGCAGCAAACCTGTCATTGATCAAAACGGTATTCTAGCCGCCTTTTGTTCTTCTACCAACAGCTGGCTTCCCCTGCTTTGCACCATGAACTGCACCGTTGCTACGGAATTGACCCGTAAACTGTTTGATTTAACCGTTAAGGAAATAGATAAGGCAGGTAGTAAGGCCCCAATAGGCGCAGAAGGGGTTTGCATGCTGCCATTTTTTAACGGTGAACGGGTTCCTGATTTACCCCATGGCCAGGGCAGTATTATGGGACTGAATTCTTCCAACTATTCCCGGGAAAACATAGCCCGTGCATCTTTGGAATCCGCTGTATTTGGTTTAAGAATTGGTTTAGACAGGTTTAGGGAGCTGGGTTTTAACGTATCGGAGATTCGGTTGATTGGTGGTGGTGCCAAAAGTTTTCTATGGCGACAAATGGCCTCTGATGTTTTGGAAATGCCGATCCGTATTCCCTTGCAGTCCGAATCGGCTGCTTTTGGAGCCGCTTTGCAGGCATTCTGGATGCAAAGCGGCGGCGGAGAGCAAAAATTGTATGCCGTTATTGATGAACATGTTGTTCTGGATGATTCGGCTTCTTGTGATCCTGTAACTGCAAATGTAAAACAGTATAAGGCTGTTTATGCGCATTACAATAGCTGGGTAAAGTATGTAACCCCAATGTACAAAAATCATGAAAGCAAAGAATGGAGTTAAATGATTGTCATACGACACTTATTCCACTACAGAAGAGAAGTTCTCTTATCCTCACCCCTCCATGCCCCCCAAAAAAACTTATTCCAAAGCCCCCCCACGATCAAGATACCACCGCAGCCCCTCCATTCCCCCGCGGACAAGGGCTTTCCAGAAGTCGGAGCGCATTTGCTCTGGCGTAATATTTCCCAAAGTGCCATTGTTATTCGTATCGGTGCCTGCATCCATGAGAACGCGCAGGCGGCCTTCATTCTGAAGCAGGAGAATAATATCTCTCATAGTGCGTCCTGCGTTGTCGCGGTGTTCGGGCAGGTTTGCGGGAATGGCAATTGAAGGGTTCTTTATGGGGCAGCCCCGGGAGGGATGGGGGGGGTGGGACTGCCAGAGCCGGGCAAAAAATTCGCCGGTTGGAAAAACATTGGGGGGGAAGGCATCGGAGGCATCGAGGTAGGTGCCGGTGTCGGCATCGGCGGGATTTAATTCGAGTCTGAGTGCCCGCAGTGCCGCCTGGGCGCGGGCCTGCGCTTCTGAGTGGCTTGCACCAACAGCGAGAACATTTCCGGCTTTTTCAACGTTGTTGCGGGGGAAGCGAACCTTGTCCCCGCTACGGCAGCGAAGGAATATTTCGATTACGCCGGGCAGGGTTGCACCGTCAATCTGCTTTACGGTGCCGTCTATGGCAATGAGGGCGCGCTCGGCGCAAACAAGGTTCCGGTTGGGGAGAAGATCACCTGGATCCAGGCCCAAAGCGAGGCGTATGGCTCCCAGTGTCGGTTCAGTTCCGCTGGCTGCGGGTTGAGTCCAGCCGGACATGTATCCGCCCGATAGCCGGGCGGCTATTTCCCCTATCATGGGCCCTTGCGGAGTAAGTTTTACATCGCCCTTGGCGGCGCCCCAATGCAGCCCGAGAGCGCGGATGCCCTGCGCGAACAGCTCCCAAAGGGCTTCGGCAGTTTCGGCATCCGCATTGGATGGTATGGTATGACCCGTTTCGATGAAGCGGGGAGGATAGGCGATGTGCCGGTCGGCGAGTCCGCAGCGGATTATTTTATCGCCCATAACAAGGGCATCCAAACTGAATTCGGGGCCCTCCATACAGCTTTCAATCAGTGCCCGTTTGCTTCGGGAAAAGGCGCGGGCTTCCGCCAGTGCCGCATCCAGTTCGGCGCGGCTGTCTATCCGTACCACGCCGCGGGCCCCCATGCTGTCTACGGGCTTTACCACCCAGGGGCCGGGAACCGTGTTGGGTATGCTTTGGCCGGCGGAGAGTTCAGCGAAGGGCGGGGAGGGGACGCCGGCGGCCTGGAAGCTTTGGCGCATCAGGGTTTTATCGGTGGCCCGGCGGGCGGCCTCTACGCTATGTCCGGGCAGCCCCAATGCCTCGGCGATAATGGCGGTCGAAAGGGAGAAGTCTGTTCCGGCGGTGAAGACTCCGTCGGGGCCTCTGCCGCTGGTGCTGGTTTTCGCCGCGGCGATGAGCGCATCGGTGTCCTTGAGGTCTATGGGGAAAAATTCATCGCAGTACGAACGGCCCGGGGCCTGGGGATTTCCATCCGCGGCGGCTG
Source organism: Spirochaeta sp. LUC14_002_19_P3 (assembly GCA_002084135.1). Lineage (GTDB taxonomy): Bacteria > Spirochaetota > Spirochaetia > DSM-2461 > DSM-2461 > UBA2779. The sequence goes on from MUIB01000100.1 coordinate 6,330, forward strand.
TGTGCCAGCCTTGTTGCTTTGCGAGCCGCAGGGCGGGAATCTGCATAATTCCGCAACCGAGTATGAAGATGGACTTAGCCATTATTTTTACTCCTCCGGGCGTAAATTTCAAAGGTATCGCCCAGCCTGAACACGCGGCTTACAAGCATGAGAATCTGGTAGCACAGGGTTTTTTGCCTTGCTCCCTTTAGAATGCGCTCTGGATGGTGCCCGGTTACCCGGATTCGCACGGTGCGAAAGCCGTAGCGGGCCAGCAGTTTTACCGCGCCGCGGGGTGTCCAGAGGGTGTAATGATCCCGCGGACTGGCGGCAAGAAATTTCTTCAGGGAACGGCGCGCCGATATGCCCGCCGCGTTTGGGGTGGACATTGCCAGCAAAGCACCGGGTTCCATTATGGAAGGCAGCTGCCGTAGCACGGATTTCAAGCTGGCGAAGTGCTCGATAACATACCACAGGGTAACAACATCGAAGCTGGTATCAAACTCATCGGCAGGATTCGTTTGGGGAAAGGCACCGCAAATGGCCGGATAGCCCAGCTCATCCCGGACATGGGCCGCGGCGGCTTCGGAAACATCGGCACCATAAACCTGAAAGCCAAACTCATTGGCCGCCTGAAGAAAGGGCCCGTAGGCGCAGCCTATGTCCAGCAGCCGTCCCTTTTTTTTATGTTTCCGAATAATGCGCAGGCGGCCTTTGGCCATGGCTTTTATGGCCTCAAAGTCTTCAAGATAGGTGCGCCCGTACTGTTTTCTATACTCCTTATGAAAATACTCCCGGCCGTAATCGTCGCTACGGGTATCGAAACGGTAGAGTCCCATTATTCCGCAGTTCGGGCAGCGGTAGAAACTGCGCTGCTCAAAGCGGGCTATAACCCTCGGCATGGGGGCACCGCAGGCCGTGCATCCCAGGCGGCGGACAGGCAGATTACAGATGAGCTCAGCCATTTTCAGAGGCTTCACACCGATTTGGAGTTTTTGGACGACCCCCTCCCGGGCACTAATGAGTCTTTCGGGATTATCCAGGAGGGCTTTGAGGGTGCGGCGTTGTTTCGGACTGAGATTCCCTCCGGGGGGAACCCATCCAGGGCTTGGCAGAGAAACATGCCGCGAGAGCCGCTCATGGTAGGGGCTGGGGTTTATGGTTATAACGGCGCAGCCTGCGGCCAGGGCCTCAAAGGCGGTAAGGCCGTAGCGGCACAGAACCAGCCCGAAGCGGTGGAGTTCATCCCTAAGATTGTCTGGTGCATGAATAATTTCCACGCCGCTGAATTCCCTTGCGGTGGATACTGTCGCGGCAAGGCGTTCCGGGGCCATACCCATGCTGTTTATGAGAAAGCGGAGCGTTTGCGCTTCCAGGCTGCCGGAGGAATTCCCGCCGCCGAAACAGACAAGAATTCGCCCCTGTGCCTCTGCTTCGCGGGCACTGGGAGGGAGTTCCAGCAGCCCGATGGAGGCCAGGTTGGCGGGGCTTCTTCTCGGCCCGGGCAGGCTATCCGCCGCATAGGGAGCGTAATTTCTGGCCGGTCCGTCGTCGTCGAGCAGGATGGGCATGCCATAATCGGCGAAACGGAGGAATTCCCGGGTATCGGTGTGCTTGTTATCGAAGAGTACAAGGGTAGAATCCCTGTCCGTTTGCGGCGGGCTTTGGGAGCCTGCGGTTTGAACCCTGCCGGGAAAGCCTGGAATAATGCTGGCCCAATAATCCGGATTATCGACAATGAGAGTGCAGCGCAGGCCGCGCACGGTGTTCAGTTCTTCTGCCAGGCGGTACGCGCGCCGTATATGGCCTGTGCCGTCCTCCTTCCCGCTCAGCGGGCGGAGAATAATATGCCTAGCCTGCATGATGGGGATGGGCCTTCAGCCACGCGGCAATATCTTCAATTTCCAAAGGCCGATTCCGGTAGAGGTGAGTAAAAAGTCGGCTTAAATAGCGGTAGTCCTCCTGGGTATCCAGGGTAATTCTGGAATTGGGGGCTTGCATTTCCGGCGCTGCCGCGGGTGTAAAAATGCGGTAGCGCAGAGGGCGGCGGTAGAGGAAGGGGGCAACATGCTCCCGTTCATAAACATCGTTCGCTTCGGCAAAGGCCTCTTCAAGAGCGGCGGTACGGAGAATTTCCACCCCGGAACCCAGCGGAATTCCGGTAAATCCGGCGTAATCGGCATTCTGAGCCAGGTGGAGAATGGCATTCGCCGCCGCCGCTGATACCAGGGGATTATCGCCTGTTGCCCGCACAATGCGGTCGGCACCGTATTTGCGGGCGGCAAAGACATAGCGGGCCAGAACATCCTCTTCCGGGCCAGTGAAGAGCTCCCAGCCTTCCGCTTCCGCCAGTGGCTTCAGGGCGGGCGCGGCATCTTGTGTTGTAAGCAGGCTGCGCACATCGGCTTTAACCGCATTCAGTGCCCGCATGGCATGGACGATAACCGGTATATCGGCCAATTTCAGCAAGGCTTTGCCGGGAAGCCGGGAGGAGGCGAGTCTTGCCTGAAGAAAAATTGCTATCATTCCCATTGCCATATATCGGTGAGTTTGGCGGCATCCATAACATAGCGGTGCCGGTTTTCCCGCACCCATTGATTGATTTTTTTCCATTCCCTGCCGGAGTTTTGGAGGCTGTCGCCGGAATAGCGCCAGTACTGCAACCACTGCATCCAGGGGAGCCGTCCGCCGTCTTCACGGTGCTGTACGGCAAGGGTTTTGAGGTAGAAGCGGCGGTAACCGGAGCCGGGGGTGGTATCCATCAGCGGCACTTCGTCGAGTAGCCGCATAGTGAAATTCTGTCCTGTAATAATTTTTTCTCCCCATAGCCAGGCCCGCAGGCCGTATTCCATCTGCTGCCACCATATTTCTTTGATACAGGGATCGAATCCTCCGAGAGCAAGATGGTTTTCCCGATGATAGAGGCCGCAGTATAACCAGGGCAGGAGGGTTGGGGTTTCAGGTTTTTTCGGGATGAAGGGCAGGGAGTGAAAGCGTCCTTCGGCATCGGGCATGGGGCCGGAGGCGGTGGGGAGGGCTTTGTTTTCCCGGTCGTAAATAACCGGAACGGTGCAGAGAGTGTTATCTATACTGCCACGAGCGAATTGGAAATGCGATAGATCGATTTGCATGGTGCGGGGAAGTACGAGGCAGTGTTTGCCGCGAAGTTCCCGGAAGGCGGTGTTGAGGCACTGCCCCGGATTGGTGCCGGGCTGAAAGATGATGAAGCGCAGATGGGGGAAGCGTCTTTGAAGCTGGGGGATGTCGGGGGGCGGGGGGGCGTTTTCAATGGAAATAATTTCCAATGCGCCGATGCGGCTGAGTTCGCTGAAGAGGGCGCTGCGGTAGGGCCAGCGGCTGCTGTTGAGAACCGCGATGGAGAGGCTGTTGTCTCCGGGAGAGTCTTCGGGTAGGGGCTCCGCCGGTATGAGGGTGCGGGGAAGCTCGGGAAGGTTTGGTTTAGAAGTTGAAGGTGCAGTATTCATCGCACTTGGCGCAGGGCCCGGGGTATTCGGCGCGAATGTGGGCGGCGTAGAGTTCTTCGCCGCGCTCCCATATCCTTTCAAGGCTTTCGCTGAAGGCATTGCCAAGCGGCTCACGGCGGCCCATGTCGGTGCGGCAGGCGGGTACGGTGCCGTCGATGAGGATGGGCATATCGCGTTTAAGGTGCCAGCAGGGGAAGCGGTCGAGAGGGGAAAGATCGGCGGGCTGGAGGTTTTCGAGCAGGCCGCCGTAGGAATCGTGCTTTTGTATGATGGCACCGCCGCCGTGGTTTTTCCATTTTTTGTAAAACTCTTCGAGGTTTTCTTCGTTTGTCTTCATGCGGACGGCCTGGATGTAGCTGTTTTTCCCAAAGAGTTCGGCGAGGGTGCGGGCGCATTGTTCGGCTTCGGCCATGCCTTCGCCGCGCAGGCTGCGGTAGAGGGTTTCATCGGCTGCATCGAGGCTCACGATCCACAAGAGGCGGCCATCGGCGTAATTGTAAGCGAGTTCTTTCAGGAGGGTGGTATTCCAGCCTATGCCGGAGGTTTCGATGAGGACGCGGATGTTGTGCTCTGGGGCCTTATCGAGGATGTCGTGAAGGATGTCTCCGATGCGGGGGTGGGAGGAGGGTTCTCCCCACAGGGAGGGGGATATAACGGCATCGCCGGCAAATGCAGCTATGCGGCGCCAGAGGTCAGCAAAGGCTTCCTTCTCCATGAAATTATGGCCTTCCATGGGGTTGGTGGTGCGGGAAAATGGGCAGTAGGCACAGGCCTGGGGGCAGTTATCGGTAATTTGAATGGGGAAGTAGGCGGGAAGGCTGCGCAGGAGCAGGGGATTTTCGGGGATGATGCGGCAGAGGCTTTCGGCATCGGTGCCGCCGGCGGCGTAGAGGGCTTCGGCGATGTTTGTGTTGCGCCGGGTATCGCAGCTTATAAAGACGCGCTGCATGCGCAGGTCTTCGGGGGCCAGGTGGGTTTCTATGTCGAAGGCGTTGATGTTGAGGCAGAGGATGTCGAAGATGCTGCTGCGGGTTATAGGGCCGGTGCGCTTGGCGGCGAGGGGTATGAGTTTTTTGGGGAGCCGGGGGGATATGATTTCCGGGGTAAGGCCGATGGGGTAGCCGTCGGCAAAGGTGTATTCGGCGTTGTAGCGGTAATGCAGTTCCCAAAGGGTGGATGCGGCGGCGGTGTCGATGAGAGGGCAGTCGCCCCAGGCGTAAAAGAAGGCTTCGGGTTTGAGTTTTTCGGCGAGGGTGGCGGCTTCCTGCAGGGCACCGATGAGGGTTTCTTCATTCCACTGCTCCCGGTGGATAACGGCGAAAAATTCTTCTTCGGGGAATGCTTCGCTGCTGTTTGTTAAGAGAATGGTGCCTTTGTAATCGGGTATGCTTTTTGCCCAGGTGAGTGCCCTTTCAAAGGCGGATGGGCCGCCAAATACGGGCTGCCGGGCCTGGGGTGAAAGCTGTATGGTGCTGATAACGGCAAGGTTGGCCATTTGTGTTTCCTTTGGTTCCACGGGATACTCCCGGTGTGTTTGGTTTTATAATACTGGTATATTGGGTTTATAGGAAGGGGGGGTATGAGTGATGATTTTTGAGTGATGAGTGTAGAGGTTATTTGTCCCTAAATAGGGTGAACCGCCCCGAGTATCCCGGAGACCATTTTATTTGAGTTCGGCACTAAGTACCAGACCTTTTTCCTGTTCATAATACAACTTTTCACATTCTTTGGGCGATAAATATCCCAGTGGTTCCAAGCATCCCCATCTGTGTCCATTCGTATCCATTCGTGGTTCCAACCCTCCCCATCCGTGTCCATCAGTGGTTCCAAACCGCAAAAGGAAAAACCATCCCCCGAATCTGAAACCTTAGCCCCCTATCCGTGGTTCAGAAGGGTGTGCATGCCCCGCGCTGGCCAAGTATGCGGGCTGAATCGTGCTCAATGAATACGGAAAGTTCAAAATGCGCGGCGGGTTCTCCATCCGCTGTTACGGCTGAACCATCATCCGAATAGATTACCGTGCCACAGCCGGTAGTGAATACCGGTTCAATGGTGCAGGTGTGTTTCGCGGTAAGCGGCAAATGTGTGCCGCCGCTGTAGGGAAGAAGCGGATTGCAGTGAAGCTGCCTGCCAATGCCGTGCCCCGCGGCATCGGGAATTAGTGTTACCTGGTACTCGCCGCAAATTTGGTTTATAACAGCCCTGCCTTCCCTGCCGTTATATCCATCTTTGAGAAGAGTGCTGATACGGAAAGTGGCTTCCTGGGCGGCTTGAAGCAGGCGCATTCGTTTTTCATCGACAACACCAACCGGGTAAGTGGCGCACATATCCGCCCACCAGCCCTTTACCGAACAGGCAATATCGACAGATACAATTTCGCCTTCATGCAGCAGCCTATTCCCCGGCATCCCATGCCAGGCCGTTTCTTCCGGGGAAATCGTTACAATAGCACCCGCATCGGCATGTTCGGCGGCAAGTCGCCTTTCTACAATGCCGGCCAGCTTGCTCGTACTGAGGCCGGGACACAGAAGGCCTCTTACCTCTTGCAGAGCGCATACAATGCAGCAGGCCGCCTTCTCCGCGGACTTAAAATCGCTGATATGCTGAGCTGGGAAATGGCTTATATCGGATAAAAGGGAATTATACATGGCACCTGTCCATATTATCGGCTTTCCCGAAGGGAATGAAAAAGAAACCGGGACACACAACGTGCAACCCGGTTAGGAGAAAAGTAAGGAGGTAATGCAGATAGTCACCGCTGCCACGAGATATCTCCTGCCAGTACAATACCCTTACAGTGTGCGGTTTGTGTGGACAGAATTTGTTTTCTTCATGGAAAATGTCTGATTTTTGTTTGATGGACACCTGAATTAAAACAATCCGCAACACATAGCCCGCATTGTTCATTGGGAATAAAAAGCGCGTTCCCAAAGAACAGCCCCGGAAACGCGCTTATTACCCCTCAGGTAAAAAGATTGCTCAAAAACACTACCCCTTAAAATTTCCCGGCTTTATTTCATCGCCGTACTTGTCCTTCGCCTTCCTAATGTCGGCTATGGCCTTGTCCCATGCCTCATAGATGTACTTGGGAACATTGGCGTCCATTTTGGTGAAGAAGGCCTTGGTGCGTTCCAGCTTCTCTATCCACTTGGTGCAGCGGAAGGTGAAGAGATACTGGTAATCGTCCTCCCTGAAATCTTCGTTGAGCAGTTCTTTGAACAGCTTCTTCAAATCGGCATACAGGGGAATGGTGCCAGTGGGGGTTTGATAGCCTTGATACTCACCATGAACGCGGCCCTCGGCCCAGTGCAACCATACCTTCTTGGCCAGTTTACTCGTCATGAATTTGCCTTGGGGGCTCAGCATGAAGTAGTTCGTGCTGAACACCTTGGGCTCGGCTTTCATGCCTTTGGTGAATTTGAGGTTGTTGTCGGTGTACTCGCCCAGCGGGTAGGAAACAAAGTCCATGTTGGCCATGGGGCTGGGGCTGCGCACCCCTTCGGCGCCCAGAGTGGCCGCGGTGGTTTCCGATTCCAAAGTGGCCGCTTTAAGCAGTATGCCGCTTTTGTAGGAAGGCGATTCCTCCACCGGCACAGTGGTATCGGAATCCCGTCCGCCGTAGAGCAAACCGTCTAATTTTACGCCCATTTTGGCATCGAAGCCTTCCTTGTCGAAGTTGGAAAGATAGTCTAAGCGCATGGTGTAGCGGCTGTTGGGATGGGCCAGGGGCACCTCCTTGCCAGTTGCATCCTTGTCGCCCTTCTTCCAGACCCCATGGTGGTTTTTGCCGCTGTTCGGCGTGTCAATGCCCATGCCCACCCAGTAAGGGTTATTGTCCGGTCCTTCCAGAACATTGGAAAAAATGACCTCCTGCGGTATTCGCAAATTTTCGTAGATAACGGGGTCGTCCTCGGCATTGACATCTTTTATAATCCCGAAGATACCAAGCTCAACATTAACGGCGCGGAACTCCTTGTCTATGCTGCGGAAGTAGGCAATATCGTCGCCGACAACCTGCTCGCCCGGAACCATGGCGGTGGATGTTTTTCCGCAGGCCGATGGATAAGCCCCGGCGAAATAGGTTTTGCGCTTTGAGGCAGGGTGTACAACCGCCATAATGAACATGTGCTCACAGAGCCAACCTTCCTGCCCCGACTTGTTAATGGCCAGCCGCATGGCATGCTTCTTCAGGCCAACCGAATTGCCAGCGTACTGGGCGTTCATAGAGTAAACAATGTTGTTCTGCAAGTCCATATAAACCCGGCGCTTATCCAGTTTAACCACGCAGCCGCGTTCATCGAGCTCACCGGCACTGTGAATGAAGCGGAAAAAATCGTCCTTTTCATTCTCTTTCATGTTCAGAAAGTGATTGTAGGCAGGCCGGTAGAGAATGGCCTCGGAATGGGCCACATACCAGGAATCGGTAAACTGAACACAGGGTATGGTAAAGGGGCTATCGGTGGGGCCTTCGGCGAAAAATTTCACCACGGCATCCTTGCCCTTCATATTGCCCTTGGCAATGTCCATAATTTCCTTATGCCCCTGCTCGTAAGGCAGGGCGTTGAGAGACTTCATCCGCTCCATGTTTTCCGGATACACAATGTACTTGGTATTATTCTTGTCGCGGGCCTGGTCGCCATAGCCGTCCCAATGGATGGTTTGGCCCTTCATGGCGAGCTTGTGCTCCTCGCCCTTGGCCAGGGCCTGTTCGCGAATAAACTGTTCATCTTCCGGGCTGTCGTTGGCCACATAGATGGAAGCAGGGTCGCAGTGTTCGGCAAAGCTGCCGATAAAGTCGTACACTTTCTTGTTCTTGAGTGCGGTAAGCCGCTGATAACTCATATCCGACATTTTCCCTTTTAATAGGGTGTCGTACTTTGGATTCATAATAACTCCTTGTATGGGCACCTCTAAAAACCCCCATTTAGTTCTTGACTCGAACTTTTCCGCCGCTCTTAAGTTGTCAAAATGCTCACGTAGCTTAAGCTACGCTCCGCTTTTGCCGCCTGACAAAAAATTTCTTCGTCAATTTCCTAAAGCTGGTTTTTAGAGGTACCCTGTATAATCCAACCGCGGCTCTGTCTTTCCTTCTAAAGATTGTCATCAGTATTCCGCAGCAGTCGCCAACATTGTAATGATTTTTTTTGTTTGTACCAGCCCTAAGGGCTGAATTTTCAGGGTTATCTCCAGGAAATTTGCCTGTTTGCGTGCAAAACAACAGGAATAGGCGCACAATGCCCCTCAAACAGGTATAACATCGAAGCCGCAGTAGGGCACGAGGGCAGGGGGAATGCGGATGGAGCCATCGGGTTGTTGGCCGTTTTCCAGAATGGCGATAATGGCGCGGGAGGCGGCTATGGCCGTGCCGTTCAGGGTGTGGGCATAGCGGGTGCCGCCTTCCTCACGGTAGCGGATTCCCAGGCGGCGGGCCTGGTAGTCCGTGCAGTTGGAGGTGCTGGTAACTTCGCCCCAGGCCCCATTTTCGCCGCGGCCTGGCATCCAGGCTTCAATATCGAATTTGCGGTAGGCGGGGGCACCGAGGTCGCCCGTGCAGGTGTCTACGATGCGGTAGGGTATGCCCAGTCCCTGAAAAATTTCCTCTTCGATGCTGCGCAGTTTGAGGTGGACGGCATCGGATTCCTCGGCGCGGGTGTAGGCAAACATCTCCACTTTTGTAAACTGATGCACCCGGTAGAGCCCCCTGGAGTACTGGCCGGAGGCTCCGGCTTCGCGGCGGAAGCAGTGGGAGAGCCCGGCAAGAAGGATGGGGCCGCCGGAAAGGTCTATAATATCCCCGGCGTATATACCGCCCAGAGTAATTTCAGCCGTGCCAACGAGGCAGGTTCCGGTGCCTTCCAGCACGTAGATATTGGATTCTTCACCGCGGGGCACGAAGCCTATGCCGGCAGCTATTTCTTCGCGGGCAATGTCGGGGGTAATGGTAAGGGTGAAGCCGTGTTTCTGAACAATGTCCAGAGCATAGCGCACAAGGGCCAGTTCCAATAGAACGGCCTGATTTTTAAGAAAGTAAAATTTGGCACCGGATACCTTCGCACCGGCTTCAAAGTCGATGAGATTGAGAGCTTCGGCGAGCTGGATGTGGTCTTTTGGGGGAAAGCTGAAGCTGGGGGGGGTGCCGAAGCGGGAAATTTCGCCGTTATCCTTTTCTTCTTTGCCTATGGGCGCATCGGGGTGCGCCATGTTGGGTATGCGGGCGGCAGCGGTTTCCAGAGCCGCCTTTGCCTGTTCGAGTTCCGTTTCTCCGGCGAGTATGCTCTCTTTGAGCTGCTTTCCCTCCGCGATGAGTTTTTGACGCTCCTCGGGTTGCAGGGGAGCCTTCATGCTTTGGGCATTCTCGTTGCGCCGCTGGCGCAGCTTATCAATTTCGCTGATAAGGGCGTTGCGCTTTTCGTAGAGGCGCACTACTTCATCCGCATCCGCATTCATAAAGCGGGCTTTAATATTGTCCTTTACGGCCTGGGTGTTATCCCTAATGTATTTAAGATCGAGCATGGGGGAATTATAGCATACTTGCGGGAACTGTGTCAGCTATAGTTTTTATCGAATAATTTTTTCCACTGGCAGAAGCCCTGACCCTTAGTCCGATTGCTTAAAAATAAGCTTCACTGATTCTGAAACGCAAGAAAATCCATTGAAAATCCCCACCGAATGTTTCTCTGCCGGCTCTGGCGGATAGCCAATCCGCTTAAACAGGAACGGAACATATTCGCGGGTATGGTCCGTGCCTTTGAAGGTGGGATCGCAGCCGTGGTCGGCGGTGATAATAAGATAATCGTCTGGGTGCAGGGCCTCATTTAAATCGGGGAGAAAGGCATCAATAGCGGCCACCGCATCATGATAGCCCTGCGGATCGCGGCGGTGTCCCCATATCATATCGGTATCTACCAAATTAACAAAAACAAATTGATTCGCGGGATAATTTTCGCGGGCAATGGCCAGAGTGCGTTCCATGCAGGCCGGGTTCCCGGCATCGGGATAGGATACATCTATGCCCTGCTCATTGAAAATGGAACCGATTTTCCCTACCGCAACAGTCTGCACCCCCTGCTCCTGAAGCTGGTCGAGGAGGGACTTTCCGGGCAGGGCAATAGACCAGTCATGCCGGTCGCGAGTGCGGCTGAAACTTCCCGGGCGGCCTTCAAAAGGCCGGGCAATAACGCGCCCCACCTTGAGCGGATCGCAGAGGCGGCGGGCGGTTTCGCAAAGCCGATAGAGTTCCTTAAGCGGAAAAACATCGCTGTGCGCGGCAATCTGAAACACGGAATCGGCCGAGGTGTAGCAAATCGGTTTGCCCGAAGCCAAATGCTCCTCCCCCAGCTCTTCTATTATTTCCGTGCCCGAAGCCGCCTTATCGCCGAGTATGCCCGGCACTCCCGTTTCGGCAACAAAGTCCGCTATAAGCTGAGCTGGAAAGGAGGGCGGGCCGGAGGGGAAAACGTGAAACGGCTCTTCCAGAACGATACCCGCCATTTCCCAGTGTCCTGTGGTTGTGTCTTTTCCGGGTGACCTCTCGCGCAGGGCGGCGAACAGGTTTTCCGTAGAAGCTACCGGGGGGCATCCGGGAATTTCATCTCCCGTTAGGGCAGCCACATTTCCCAAACCCATGGCCTGGAGATTCGGCCAGCAGGCCCCGCCAACGGCGCGGCCAATTCCAACCGCAGTATTCGCACCCTCATCCCCATACTCTGCCGCATCCGGGGCGCAGCCAATTCCGAAGCTGTCTATAACCAGAAGAAATACCCTCATGTTTTCCTCCCTTAAAATACACCCCATTCAGCGATATGAGAAAAATGGACATTGTCATACCCGGCATTGATAATTATCTTCATATGGGATGCTGTGAGCGAAGTGTTAAAATGTATGGGCTGTTTCATAGCATTGTTTTCGAGAGTATAATCCCCTTGAGTCCACCAGTCCGTGCCATTATCCGAAAATAGAAGAGTTACATCCTTCAAGCGTCCCCTCTGATTGTTCGTGCGGGGCTGTAGGACAACGCCGTTTATTGTAAGGGTTTCACCGAACGAAACGGCCAGATGATGCGGGTAGGGCGGATCCAGCGATCCTCTCCATTTTGTATGCCAGATTGTACCGCTGTTACCGTCGAACGCATATCGTCCCGGGCCGTCTGAAGTTTCTTCCGAAGAAACATCAATAACAGACCATTTCGAGGTATCCATAATATCGGGCAGATGGAAATTAACTTCCAGATCCGGTTTGCCGTCTACAAAATTATATTTGTAGTTATAAGATTGTATTTTCCCATTTTTAATCATAATTCTTATTTTTAAATCAAATGGATGCTTTCGTAATTTTTCTTCGATACCCGATAACTCCATGTTGAGCTGAACAGCATACCTGTCGGGACCTGTTTTAACAATATCTTTTGTACCCCAGCTAATAGAGTTGTAATCCGCATCCCCCTCGCTGGTTTTGGGATCGTTGTAGGCTATGAAGCCGTTCACTTCTATAGATGAGGTAAATTCGGCATAGAGCTGCATAACATCGTCCACCGTTTTGAAGGTGAGTTTCTTTAATTCAAACAGGGGGTTGTCTTTGTAATAGTCCATTCCCTCAAGAACATTGAAAACCTGGCTGTTGTTCAGGTGAATAGAGCTTGCCATGGTTAAATGCACGCCGTTGGGGTTTTTCGCATAGGGATGATTTCCCCAGGACATCATGGAGGTCCAGCCATCGGTGACTTTGTGTCTGTTATGGGGAAGGTTCAAGCCGTGTCCAAGTTCATGGATTGTACCGCCAATCCAGCCCACTGTCTGCACCTTATCCGTTCCCCAGTAGGCTGACATGTCGAATTCCTCATAATCCAGCACCCAGGCCCAGCGTCCTATTCCATAGAAGGGAACACCGCCGTATTCTTTGTTTTGGGGCATGAATATCAGATAATGTTCGCTGGTTGGCTGGTATGAATGCGCGGTCAAGTACGCATTAATTTCGTTTTTGGCGGGGCTGGCTCCTCCTGAATAGGGATAGTCTACGCGGCCTTTACTGCCCCTGATAGTTGTAAATTTTACGTACTTTGGATTCTTCGGATTGTCTACCATCAATCCGAATGTTTGATTCGCGTAGCCGTTGCGGGCCTGTTCAGAGCGATACCAATCCTGCATGTGAAGCATAATTTCAGAAATTCTCCGCTGCTGATCGTCAAATACCTGTCTGTCGGCTGGTATGAAATAGATAATATTCAAGTTGTACTTGTAGGGCGAAGAAAAGTCTCCAAAGTAGTCTGTTGAGTCCGATATCTGAACGGTTAGCGGGGCGGTAAACTGCTCGGAAGCATGATCGTTCCCCTCATTGACAATGGCCTGAACGGAATAAAGCTGCTCCAACCATGGCCTCTCGGGTGTGCCGGATATGCTGCCGTCTTCCGGGTTGAATACCATCCCCGGAGGCAGGGTTTCATCAATATCCGTTATATCGTAAGGACCTTCCTGAATGGAAAAGGTTAATCGCTCCACCCCCAGCATATCAATAAGAGACCCTTCGGGGGAAACAGTGGTAATAGGGGAATCTTCCATTCCTGAAATTTTCCGGTAGGAAAAGCTCAGCGACTGAATATCGGCCGGCATGGCTATGGCTATAATTGATGAGGCAAGTTTGGGTTCCCTGTACAAGGGGTTCTCCAGGGAAACTTTCGCCGTAAGCGTAACAAGAGTGCTGTCGAAAACCCGTGTTGGCGTGCCGGAGATGCCTCCTGTAAGGGGATTAAGGGATAGCCCTCGGGGCAATTCACTGTTTTCCAGAGAAAATACCAGATATTTCCTGATGGGAGAATCCATGAGCGTACCGGAAGGATGTACAGCGTCTATCGGTTCATTCGCAATGCCTGTAATGGCGGGATAGCTGAACTCTAGTACAGCGTAGTTTTCTATATTCACCTCCACTGTAAGAGCGGTTTGTGAAACGCCGTAACCGCTGCCGTATTCAGCCTTTAGTGAGGCAGAAACAATCACCTCGCTCTTTGGGGTAAGTTTTTTCGGTGTTCCGGAAATGGTACCGTCTTCAGGGTTCAGCACTAAGCCGGAGGGTAAACTTCCCTCTGTAACAGAGAATTGCAGCCGATGCGTTCCCAGCATGTCTATGAGCGCACCTTCCGGCTGAATAAGGGAAATAGGCTTTTTTTCAAATCCCGAAATATTGGAATACGAATAGGGAATGGACTGAATATCGGCAGGGAGATTGATTGTAACGGAGAGCGTTGCGGTTTTAGCTTCGCCATAAAGAGGGTTATTGAAGTTCGTTTTCGCGGAAACCGTAACTTGAAGGGTGTTATCGGTAACAACTTTTGGAGTGCCGGAAATACTTCCATCATCGGGATTTAATTCCAGGCCAACAGGGAGATTGTTTCCGGCTAAGGAAAAATCCAGATTGTCGACGCCTAAAATATCCATAAGGGAGCCGATGGGGTGCACCTCCATTGGTTCGTTTGCCCTGCCTCTCAGCGGCGGATAGGAAAATTTCAGCGAGTCAAAGTTATTTGTATCAATTGCAATGGAAACGGAAGCCTCCACCTGTACATTGATGCTTTTTCGGGCTAATTGTATCGCGGCGGAAATAACAACCGTATTTTGAGGGTATAGGCTGGTAGGAGTGCCGGATATGCTTCCATCCTCTGAATTCAGCGTTAAACCATCGGGCAGATGGCCCTGAAGGATGGAGAAGCTTAGCCGTTGAGTACCGGCAATGGCAATGAGTTCCCCCTCCGGCCAAACTGATTTTATCGGTAAGTCCTCCATCCCTGGAATATCGGGATAGGAAAAGGATAGAGACTGAATATTATCTGGAAAGGAAACAAGAACAGGCACCGGCGCTTCTTTTGTTCCATATAAATCTGAATTAATCTTCGCGGTAACGATAATAGGGTCTTCATCGTCGAATACAGCGGCTGGAGTACCGGAAATACTCCCGTTATCGGCATTAAGAGTTAGCCCTTCCGGCAATGCCCCATCTTCTATGGAAAAGGACAGATATTCCCCGGCTAAATCCACGAGTGAGCCCGTGGGCAGTGCCACCGCAATCGGCTGTTTCGCCGTGCCGGTAATGGGCGGATAGGAAAACTCCAGAGACTCAAAATTGTCCAGCTTCACCTCTATGGAAAGAGCCGTATCAATAAAGTCCTCTCTATCTTCCTTGTTTTTGAACTGTGCGGTAATAATAACTGTATCCGGCAAATACAGCTTTGTCGGTATGCCGGATATGCTTCCATCGGCGGAATCAAGTTCCAGCCCGGCAGGCAAACGACCGGTTTTAACGGAAAAGACTGCGGAATCAATTTCATCAATCAAGGAACCCGTGGGAAATACAGGTTCCGCTACTGTACCCGCCGTTAAGGAAATGGCCGGATATGCAAAATGATAAGCTCCCTGAGCAATCGTAATGCTCAAAAGAGCCTGCCGCCTATCCTTGTAAAGCGGATTGCCCGAAACAATTTCAACAGTAACAGTGAGTTCTATCCGCTCAACAACCGTTTTCGGAATACCGGAAATGCTTCCATCGGTGGGAGAGAGAAGCAATCCATCCGGCAGACTGCCTTCTGAAATGGAAAACTTTAAACTCGCCTCTTCCTGTAAAGAATTTACTCTTGTTACTGGGGATACGGTTTGAATTGCCTTTCCCACTTCACCAGCAATGGACGGATAACTGAATTCCTGAATTATACCATCCTGTATAGCATCCATGCTGCAGCTTGCTGAAAACATTGCAAATACTATAGCCGCATACACCAATACCAATTTTTTCATTCTGCTTCCCTTCCTTAAGCCAATTTAGAAACTCTTTCTGGGCGTTTCCTACCACTGTTAGCGGCTCGCTGGGTGTTTACTGACACACCGGGCAGTCTGATAGTCTTGGAAACGATTCTGCATTAGGGCACCTCTAAAAAACCCATTTAGTTCTTGACTCGAACTTTTCCGCCGCTCTTAAGTTGTCAAAATGCTCACGTAGCTTAAGCTAGCTCCGCTTTTGCCGCCCGACAAAAAATTTCTTCGTCAATTTCCTAAAGCTGTTTTTTAGAGGTACCCATTATCTATGGGTATATCAAAAATATTAAAAAAATGCAAGTGCATTCCGAATTGAATATTTTATTTTTTTTCATGGTGAAAACCAGATCCAAAAGGCATGTCTTACTCTGCCTCTTCCGGCCATTCCAGGCTTACAGTGCCAAATTTGGCTTCGCGGAGGTCTTTGAGGATGAGTTGGCACACACGGATATGGTCTATGGCGCCGCCGGGAAGGAGGCAGCCGCGCCGCCGGGCAACGGCTTCTGTTAAGGCAGCGGGAGAGTTGGGTAGGGCAGCGGCATCAATACCATAGCGGGCGGCAAGGGCGGCGGGATAGCGGCGGGCAAGGTAGAGCAGGATGTGGCCGCTCACGTCTTCCTCGGGGAGAATGCTTTCCTTTATGGCGCCGATAGCGGCAAGAATGAGGCCGGTACGGGGAGTGTCAAACTTGTGCCAGAGTAGCCCCGGGGTATCGAAGAGTTCCAACTGTCGGTTAATGGGAACACGTTGAAGCTGGCGGGTAAGGCCGGGTACGGCAGCGGCCTGAGCGCGGTTTCGCTTTGCCAGGGCGTTGATAATGGTAGACTTGCCGGAGTTGGGGATGCCGCTGATAAGGGCGCGTATCGGACGGCGGGCAAGCCACTCACAGTTGGCGCACAGTTCGCGGCAGCCGCCGGGAATGGCCTCCAGCCCCTGGCGGGTGGCTGCGGATATCTTTAGGGGAAGGCTTCCCCCTTCACGGCGGAATTCCTGCTCCCAGCGGGCTGTGGCTTCGGGGTCGGCCAGATCGCATTTGTTAAGAAGGATGAGGCGGGGCTTGCTCCGGGTAATCTGGCGCAGCAGGGGGTTGGTACCGGCGCGGGGAGCGCGGGCATCGAGAACTTCAATAACAACATCAATAAGTTTGAGGTTGTTTTGAATTAGGCGTTTGGTTTTGGCCATGTGGCCGGGAAACCACTGAATTTGAGCCATTTCAGCCGCTTATTTTGCAGTTGGCAAGAATACTCCGAAACTTCCGGGCTGTTTCTTCGGCACGCTTTTTTTCGCTTGTGCTGGAATTGCCTGCGCTTTCTATAGAATCCAGGGCACTGTAGAAGGCATTCCAGCCCCGCCGTTCGAGAGCAAATGTTTGTCTTATCCAGGATTTTTTTTCACTGTAGTTATTTATCCACGGAGGCAGGCGTTTTTCGGCAAGTTTCATGGCTGCCAGGCGGCCTTCGGCGGGGGTGTTGGCGAGAAGATGGAGGGCCAGCCGCAGCAGGGTCAGGGTGCGGGGAAGGGGGGAAATGAAGCAGCCGGTAAAAGGATCGGTGAGCTCTTTGATGCCGTGTGTACCAGGGGGCAGAATTTCGGCGTAGGCACTGAATACCAGTATGCGAATAAGGTCGCCAATGTAGGAGCCAGTTTTTCCGGCCTTAACGGCGGCACTGGCAAAGGCTTCCTTGTCGTGGCGCATTATGAGCCCTGAGGCGTGAACATAGCGCAGTTGAGCTTCATTTTGAGTGCCGCCGAGAACCGAGAGCAGATAGCCCTGATCCTCGGCACGGCCAATGAAGCTGGGGGTGAAGGGGCGGTAGCGGCGCAGATGTTCCAGAAGGATGCCGTTGGTGCCGCCGGTAACATGGATGCGCTGGAGGGCAGTGGTTTTTCCATCGCAGAGTTCATTGGCACCGTAGCGGGCGTTGAGTTCGGCACGGGTGGAAACGGCCATGGGACGCTGTTTGAAGAAGAGCAAGTCGTCGGCCTGGGGGAGGGCTTCGGGCCAGGGAATATCGGGGGTAAAGATGCCCTTGGCTATGTCCTTTTCGTTTACCAGGGCCCCCGCTATCATGCCCAGCTCAAGGGGCTGCTTGTGGGTGTCGCTGCCCCTGGCCCCCCATAGCGGGGAACAGAAATGCTCAAAGGCACTTTTGCCGGTTTCCCTAACAAGATGGTCCTGGGGGAAGATTTGGTCGAGATCGATCTTGAAGGTGGCTCGTATTTGGGAATCCTCAAGTACGGACCAGAGGGCGGGGAGGGCTTTGAGAAAGGAGTAATGCCTGCCGTACTCCCCATCGACGCCAAAGGCCAGCTTAAGTGCTTCCATGTCCGAAGAATCGGAAAGCCAGGGCGTCAGAAGGTCAGTTAAATTTTGAGTATCTTCCTCGGTGAAGGCGTATACGTCCAGCCCGGAGAAATCCCCGATACGGCTAAGCTGGGCTTTGAGCCAGGGCTTGGCCCAGCGGCGCAGGCCCTGGTGGGTAAGGGACACGGAGAGGCAAACCCGCAGGCGATCAGTTTGGCCAATGGAGCCTCTTTCGCGTTCAAAGGCCAGGGCGCGGGAGAGGCCGCGGAGGCCGTAAACGGCTTCGTCCTGCTCGGCGGGAATGCCGATGGGAACGGGATGGTCGTACCAGTACTGCTGTTCTTCGGCCTTTACTTCGGCGGCATTTTGGACAATGGCCGCCAGTTCGGGCGCGTTTGGGGTGCTTCCCTTGGCCGGGAGGGTAAGCAGTACGTTGGAGGTGAATATCATTTCACGGGCGGCATTGGCGATGGGATGGGTTGCGGGGGCTTCTATCTCCACCCTACGACTGGCCCGCAGCAGCTCAATTTGCTCCTCGGGGACTGGGCTCAGGTGCAGCGCTTCGGGGAAAAAGGCCCGCCACAGGGCTTCGGCTGCGGCTTCGGGAGAAGGCTTGGCGGCGCACAGCAGGGTTTTAAGCTCCTGGAAGGCTTTTTTTACCGGCTTGGGGGCCGCGCTGAATTCATCGTGGAGCGCCTGTACCCCGCCTTGAAAAACCAGGGAGAGGCCCTGTTCCTTACGGCGGCCGGCCAGCGCGGATAAAAATTCCTTTGCGGCGGCGGCTGTTTTATCTTCGGCGCAGGGCATTTGCTCCCAGAGTACCCATAACGCTTCGTAAAATTCCTGTGCTTCGCTGTTCATGGCCTAATTTTCGCATATATATTACTTTGGGGCAAGGGCTTTTTTACTCATCCCCTTCACTAAACTTTTGGGATTGGATACACTAAGCCATGGCGAACCGCATTCAGGTATTACAGGAGAGTGTTGCCCGGCGCATTGCCGCAGGCGAGGTAATAGACAGACCCCTCGCGGTGCTGCGGGAGCTATTGGACAATGCCGCCGATGCCCTGGCATCCGATATAACGGTGCATATTAACGGCGGCGGCATGAAGGAAATACGGGTAAGCGATAACGGCGGCGGCATGAGCGGGGAAGATATTAAGCTCTGCTGGCTGCCGCACGCTACGAGCAAAATTGCGGCTTTGGACGATTTGGAAAAAATTACGACTCTGGGATTTCGGGGAGAGGCTCTTTCCTCTCTCGCCGCCTGTACCCGATTGGAGATAGTTTCCGCTGCCGGAGGAATGGCCCATAAGCTGGTGGTGCATGGGGGCAAGGTTATTGAGCAGGGGCCCTCCACTGGCTCGCCGGGAACAACGGTGTCGGTGCGGGATATTTTTTTCAATATGCCGGCCCGGCGGCAGTTCCTTAAAAGCACGCAAACCGAAAGCTCCCTCTGCCAGAGAATTTTTTTTGAAAAAGCGGCGGCTCATCCCGGCATTAACTTCAGGCTGTTTTTGGATGGCCGCTTGAAAACCTTTTTGTCGGCTGGCACTTCTTTGGAGCGGGTGAATGCCTGTTGGCCGCGCCTTGCTTCCCGGAGCGGATGGTGGGAATCGGAAGGACAGTTCGCCGGCGGCACGGTAAGGGTGGTTCATGCCCGTCCGGAAATAAGCCGGCGGGACAGGAAGTACATTCATATCTATGTGAACCGGCGCCGAATTGAAGAATTTTCCCTTCTGCAAGGGGTGTGCCACGCCTACGATGCCTGGATGCCCGGCGGCGCGTTTCCCCATGCCTTTGTCTTTATCGAGATAGATCCCAAGCTTGTCGATTTCAACATTCACCCGGCCAAAAAAGAGGCCCGGTTCCGGGATTTGCCTGCGCTGCGCCACCGGCTCATCGAAATAATCCGTGAGCGGATAAGCGGTGAATCCTACCGCCGCCGCGCCCCAGCCTCTAAGGGTGCCGATGCGAGGTTGGCAAATAACAATGAGACGGAACTGTTTAATGAAGCTCCAAAAAAGCCTGTCCGCTATCCGCTTTCCGTTTCAACCCATTCTTCGGCCGCCTACCGCCAGGGCTCCTATTCGGGCGGGGCTGGAAGTGCCCAGGCGGCACCCAGCCGGAATGAGGCCGCGGCCTTCGCACAGGCCGCCCGGGAGCTGCGCGAGGCGGGGGGGGAAGGGCACAGGCGCTTCAGCCCGGCGCCTCTCGAAAAGGGGCACGATTTCCGCTACCTGGGACAGGCGATGGGCGTGTTCCTGCTCGCCGAAGTGGATAATTCCCTCTTCATTGTCGATCAGCATGCCGCCCATGAACGCATACTGTTCGACAGGCTGCGCGGCGCCGAACCGGTTTCAGAGCCGCTGCTTCTGCCCCGTCCGCTCAACCTTGATTCCGCGGCTCTGATGCGCCTGGAGCTCCGTGTAGATCGCCTGGAAAAGATGGGCATAAAGCTGGCCTGCAATGAAGAGGGCTGCTGGGAGCTTAGGGCTATTCCTTTTTCTGCCAAAGGATATGAAGGCGAACTGGCGGATATCCTGGAAAGCGGAAGCGGCGACCCGGAAACGTTTGAAAAAGAGCTCTGGGCAAATTTGGCCTGCAAGGCCGCCGTTAAGGACAATACTGCTCTGGACAAGGATGCCGCGGTTCATCTGCTGCGGGATGCCTTCAACCTTGAATCACCGCGCTGCCCCCATGGCCGCCCGATATGGTTTGAAATAAGCCGCGCTGAACTTTTTGAACTGCTTGGGCGCGAGGTGTGATTGGGGAGGGGGGAGAATTTAGAATTGGGGATTGAGATTTGAAAATTGAAAATTGAAAATTGAGAATTGAGAATTGGGGACGGGGGGCTTCTTGGAAAATATCATCCCTTGAAGCATTTCGCCTGCCTGTTTGGCAGACAGGTGTTTTTCGCCTGCCTGCCGAAGCCCCTGCCTGCGGCAGGCAGGTGGTTCTAAACCGCAAAAAACCCCATCCCCCGAACCTGAAACCTCCAGCCTAAAGCCTCTCCAGCAGCAACTATTCCCAAGTGAAGACAACCAAGGCACTGTCCCCCAAGGATACCACATAGACATTTTTCCCATCCTGGCTTGCAGCCACCGAATAGGCACCATTTAGCCCATCAACACCGTTGGTATGACTCGTAAAAACAGTAGAATAAGTAAGGACTCCGGTGGTGGTATCGCGGTTAAAGACGGCCAGGGCATTATCCGAGAATCCTGCCACATAGACATGTTTCCCATTCTCGCTTACAGCCACAGAAGTGGCACCACCCAGTCCATCAACATTTCCCCCGCCTGTAAGGGCATCGCCATCACTGATTTTGGTAGAATACGTAAGGGCTCCGGTGTTGGTATCGCGGTTAAAGATGGCCAAGGCAGCAGCATACCGTCCTACCACATAGACATTTTTCCCATCCTGGCTTACAGCAACAGACCATGCAGCATTCAGCCCATCAACCCCTCCGCTTCCATCCTTAAAAACAGGAGAAAAGGTAAGAGCCCCGGTGCTGGTATTGCGGGTAAAGACGGCCAGGGCATCATCACCATCACTTGCCACATAGACATTTTTCCCATCCTCGCTTACTGTAACAGATTTTGGAGTAGCCAGCCCGTCAACCCCGTCGGTTCCATCCTTAAAAACAGTAGAAAAGGTAAGTACCCCGGTGCTGGTATTGCGGTTAAAGACGGCCAAGGCATTATCGTTCTCTCCTGTTACATAGACATTTTTCCCATCCGTGCTTACAGCCACAGAATTGGCACCACCCAGCCCATCAACATTTCCCCCGCCTGTAAGGGCATCGCCATCACTGATTTTGGTAGAATACGTAAGGGCTCCGGTGTTGGTATCGCGGTTAAAGATGGCCAA
>MUIB01000005.1 GCA_002084135.1 Spirochaeta sp. LUC14_002_19_P3
TCTTTCCTTGATTTCATAGACATCCTCATATTTACCTGAACCTCCATTTTATTGGTCGTTCAAGTAGGTTTTAGTTATGAGGCAACCACTTTTTTTCAAGTTGATTTATTATGAGGCAATTCGGCCTATTGAAAGAATTATTTCCGTGTTATATAATGACACCATGACTGCAAATGAATTTAGACAGATGTATATTGATTTTTTTATTTCCAAACAGCATGTGGAAATATCCGGAAAATCACTCATACCGGACAACGATCCGACGGTTCTGTTTACCACCGCGGGCATGCATCCGCTGGTGCCGTATCTTCTTGGCCAGGATCATCCTGCCGGCAAGCGGTTGGTGGATGTACAGAAATGTATCCGTACCGGGGATATTGAAGAGGTGGGCGATGCGTCTCACTTAACTTTTTTTGAGATGCTGGGAAACTGGTCGCTGCGGGATTATTTCAAAAAGGAAGCAATTGCCTGGAGTTATGAATTTCTTACTTCACCGCAGTATCTGGGACTGGAGCATGACAGGCTCTCGGTTACCATCTTCGCTGGCGATGAAGATGCGCCTTACGATCAGGAATCCTATGATATATGGCGGAGTTTGAACATTCCCCATGAGCGGATTTATCCGCTACCCAAAGAGGATAATTGGTGGGGGCCCGCCGGGAAAACCGGCCCCTGCGGCCCGGATTCGGAGATGTTTTACGATACCGGCCTGGAACCCTGCGGGGCAGACTGCCGACCGGGCTGTTCCTGCGGCAAGTATTTTGAGGTGTGGAACGATGTTTTCATGCAGTACAACAAGCAGGCTGACGGCACTTATGAGCTGCTGCCCAAGCCTTGCGTGGATACGGGCATGGGGGTGGAGCGCACCCTTACCATGCTGCTGGGACTGAAAAATGTCTATGAAACCGAGCTTTTTACCCCGATTATCAATTCCATTGCGGCCATCAGTGGCCGCGATTATGCCGAAAGCGAATCTGTAACCGCCTCGTTCCGGGTAATTGCCGACCATATTAAAACTTCCGTAATGATTTTAGGCGACGACTACGGCGTTAAGCCCTCTAATATTGGCCAGGGGTATATTCTGCGGCGGCTTATCCGCCGGGCGGTTCGCCACGGCTTAAAGCTGGGCATTGAGGAGAATTTTCTGAGCACTGTCGCCGAGGCCGTGCTGAAAATTTACCGGGGTGTGTATAATGAGCTCACGGAGAGGCGCGATACCATTATCAGCGAGCTTACTCTGGAAGAAACCCAGTTTCGCCGGACTCTGGAGCATGGCCATCGGGAATTTGACAAGGTGCTGCCCAACTTGCTGCGCAATCCCAGGAAGATTATTCCTGGCCGGGTGGCTTTTCACCTTTATGATACATTCGGCTTTCCAGTTGAGCTTACCGAGGAGCTGGCCTCGGAACACGGCTTAACGGTGGATAAGGACGGCTTTGAGAATGAGTTCAAGAAGCATCAAGAAACATCCAAAAAGGGCGCGGACAAAGTTTTCAAGGGCGGCTTGCAGGATAACTCGGTTATGTCCACCCGCTACCACACGGCTACCCATCTGCTCCATGAGGCGCTGCGCCGGGTGCTGGGGGATCATGTGGCGCAGAAGGGTTCGAACATTACCCCTGAGCGGCTTCGCTTCGATTTCGTCCACAACCAGCCAATGACAGACGAAGAAAAGAAGGCTGTCGAAGAGATGGTCAACAAAAAAATTGCTGAAAATCTTCAGATAAGCATGGACACGATGACTTTGCAGCAGGCCCGGGACTTGAATGCCCGTGCCTTGTTCGAGGGCAAATACGATGAGCAGGTAAAAGTGTACCGCATAGGCGACTTTTCCACAGAAGTGTGCGGCGGCCCGCATGTAAAGGCCGCGGGAGAGCTGGGGGTGTTCAAAATTATGAAGGAACAGTCCATCTCGCGGGGTGTAAGGCGCATCAGAGGGGTGCTGATGGAGGGGGGGTGAGATTTGAGATTTGAGATTTGAGAATTGGGACGGGTTCAGGCTGCCCTGTTTCGCTTTGAGGCGGCTCCCAAAGCTCCCTCCAGCACCAAAAAAACATAAATTTTCAATTTTTTTAATAAATTTTTCCTAATTTTGAATTTTTAAGCCCTTGGAGTGCTTCTTATA
>MUIB01000141.1 GCA_002084135.1 Spirochaeta sp. LUC14_002_19_P3
ACCCACGGCGAATACTGGGTGGTAAGTCGGCCAATGAGGCTATCGGAATTCATCTGATAGCTTGAGGGATAAGAGAGCATGAGTTTCATGAAAAAAGTGGACAGTTAACTTGACAAGTTACCTCCAATTGCTCTTATTCACTTTTACTGCTAATGTCATTTTTTGACTCCTTTTATTGTTTCCGGTTTTATTTCAGCATCTACAGGGAAACTGTCTATAGATACATAGTGTAAAACAAAATGCTGAAAAAATATCAGCTTTTGTTGTCCATAATGCCCTGGCCCATAATGCCTGAATTACGACCTGTTATTATTGATTTACATGCGAACCTCCTTTACCGCTTGTGATGGCGGTTTACGTGAAGAACTTGAATGCAAACATCGGGCATGAGACAATGGTGCGGCCTTTTTTGACTGACAAGTCGTTTCATCCATGCTTATCCCGCTAGATTACTTCTAGCATAAAACAGAAACATTGCAAAGAGGTAAGTTAGGGAATAATACAAATTTTTTTTCTTTTTTCCCCTTCCTGCATTCCCCCCTTTCACATATCCCCCCTTTCACACATCCCCCTTCACACAACCCCCCTTTCCATATATAACCTACCCCATGCAGCCCTTCCATAAACTCAATGCCCAATGGCTTGTGCAAATATCCCTTATCGCGCTTGTGTATACAGGGCTTACTATGGGCCATTCGCGGCTTCTGCTTTTGAGTGCTCCGCCGCTGTTCGGTTTTATTATGGTTTACGGGCTACATACCGCGCTTCGGGGCACGAGTGTGAGTTTCGGGGCATTTTTTCGCCGTTCGGCCAATGCTGTTACGCTGGCGCGAAGTATATTCGTTATCGCGGGAATGCTGTGCGGACTGCTTTGGCTGGAAAGCGCTAAGGAATCCCTTCGGTGGGCCGCTGCGGCACTTACGATTATAGGATACGCGGCGGACATGCTGGACGGTATGCTGGCGCGGCGGGAAAAACATATCTGTGAGGCAGGGCGCTGGGGCGCATGGTACGATTGCGAGAGTGATGCCGCCCTGCTGCTCTTGGGCGGATTGGCGGCCTTGCAGTTTGAGGGCGTGCCCCGGTATTTTATTCTGCCCGCTTTGCTGCGCTACGCGGCGGCACTGATATTTCCGTTCTTTCCGCTGAATTGGAAAGCACCGCCACACTTTAAACGCTTCAGCCGAACTTGCGCCGCGCTGTTTCAGGCCGCGGTGGCAGTGCTATGGGTTTCCCTGCTGTTCCGCGCCGACTCTCAGGGCTGGAACAGGGTTTTCATTGTTCAGGTCCGCTTTGTCTACCCGGCTGCAATCGGACTCATCGTTTTGAGTTTTTTTATGGAAGGCTATTATCGCTTGAAAGGCTTTCTGACTCTTATTCCCAAAGGATACCGGCTGGGGCTTTACAGATCGTTTGTTATTTACTATCATATTCCCTTTCGGCGCTGGAGAATGAAGCGGCTCTATCGGCACTTTATCGGCAGCGGGGAGCTGGCCTTCGATGTTGGAGCGCATTTGGGCAACCGAACACGGGTATTAGCCGATTTGGGTGCCGATACGGTGAGCTTTGAACCGCAGCCCGCCTGCCGCGGCCTGCTGGAAAACTGGTACGGAGAGGATGCGCGGATTAAACTGGAATTTACCGCTTTGGGCGCACAGGCTGGACAAACCGAAATGCTGCTCTCCAGCCGCCATCCCACTCTGGCCAGCACAGACAGAGCTTGGGTGGAAGACGTAGGGAAAACGGCAGAATTTCAGGGAATTCAATGGGATGCCCGGCATAAAATTGCCGTTCACACCCTGAACGACATGATAAGCCGGTACGGAATGCCCGCCTTTATTAAAATTGATGCCGAAGGCCATGAACCCGCCATTCTCAAGGGCCTTTCCGCACCGGTAAAGGCGGTAAGTTTTGAACTTCTGGGGCAGCAGAGACACCGTGCCATAGCCTGCATCGACAGGCTTGAGACCCTGGGAACCTACCGGTTTAATTATTCGCCCGGAGAAACAATGCGGCTGTCCCTGTCCCATTTTGTTCGTGCGGATGAAATGAAGGCCATCGTTAATTCATACTCCAGCGGCCAAAGGAGCGCGGATATTTATGCCATCCTACAGAATAATTAAAGCCATTGTAGCCGCCGTGCTACTCCACATCGGCTTCGCCGGATACCGGCTGCTGCCAGTGCTGGGCGACTTCCACCCCATCGGCTTCCTGCTTCCCATGGGCGAACTGATGCTTGTTTTTGTTCTGCTGAGCCCCGGCACCTCCCGCAAAACCACCACCGCCGCCGCGCTTGCCCTGCTGTCTTTCCTTGTTTTCTTTGGAGTTGGGGAAATATTCTACCGCCTCATCTACATGGAACACTTCAGCCCAATCTACGACATGCAGCTCATTCCCAATTTCTTCGTTATGATGCTCCAGCGGACAGGACTGCCCGCCGTACCCATACGGATCGCTTCCGTTATCATAACCCTCGCGGCACTACTCGCCAGCGCATACGCCCTCTTAATCCTTATCAGAGAAACATCAAGGATTTTTCTTGGCTCCAGAAAAATGAAAATACTTGTGAGTGCTTTGGCACTTCTGTTTATCCTTGTTGCTCCGCCGTTTTCGCCTTCCGCCCAAACCCTTGCCGCCCTTCTCCACAAGCCTGAAGCTCCGGCCCTCAGCGCACCGCCGCCAGTGGAGGAACCAACACAGGAGTGGAACTTTGCGGCGATAGAAGACAGCAGCATTCACTTTGTTGTCGTTGAGTCCTACGGTGCCGCCCTGTTCCAGAAACAGGAATACATCCCCCTTATGAGCGGAGTTTATGCTGACCTCCAACGGCTGCTCGATGAGCATGAGCTGGCGGTGAAGAGCGGATTCGTGCGTTCTCCAGCCTTCGGCGGACGCAGCTGGCTGGCCGACGCCACCATCCTAACCGGAGTGCAGATAGAGAACCAGAAGATATACGATGCCCGTGTGGCCGATGGGGAGAGGGCCTGGTGGCTGGAGTTAATGCAGCGCTCCGGCTACACCTGCTATTATGTTGCCCCCGGCACCTCCCAGGCCGATGCCCAGTGGAGATATGCCTACCCCTTCGATGTCTATCTCCTGCAAAACGATTTCCAGTACGAAGGCCCCCCCATTTCCTTCGGCCTTACCACCGATCAGTACCTGCTCCATGAATTCGCCGCCAACTACCTGCAGAACGATATGAAGCAATTCGCCTTCTACCTGCTGGTAAGTGCGCACACCCCCTTCGACCGGATACCGGTTTACAAGGAAGACTGGCAATTCCCCCTCAAAGGCCGCGAATACGCCGATGGCTATGTCCGATATTTTGAAAACAACTGGCTGCACGGCAATGAACTCGCCGAGGGCTATATAGAAGGCATGAGCTACAGCCTTACCAGTACCATCCACTACCTCACCGATAAAGTAAGCGGAAAAAAATTCATGCTTATCATTGGGGATCATCAGCCCAGAATACCGGTGAGCGGCCCAAATCCGGGCTACCCTGTTATTTTCCATATTATTTACTCGCAGGAATTTCATTTAGCCTTTCCCGACTCCTGGACGCTGAGCAATGCCCTCGTGCCTCCCACCCTTCCGGCCAATTATCAGGACATTCCCGAAATGGCGGCCATTCCCTCCCTTATCGAAAAAATTATTCGATGAACCGCGTTATTGTTATTGCCGGGAACATGGCCACCAGCTTCGGCAACAGCATGTACGTTGTCGCGCTTTTGGTGTTCATCGCCGCCGAACATCCCAGCCCGCTGAACATAGGCGCCGTTCAGGTTGCCGCCCACCTGCCCATTTTGCTCTTTGGAGCCTTCGGCGGCCTGCTGGCCGACCGAGGCCGCCGCCCCTGGATAATTTCCGGCACCGATATGGCCCGCGGCCTGTGCCTGCTGTCCGCCGCCGTAATCCTGGGA
Source organism: Spirochaeta sp. LUC14_002_19_P3 (assembly GCA_002084135.1). Taxonomy (GTDB): domain Bacteria; phylum Spirochaetota; class Spirochaetia; order DSM-2461; family DSM-2461; genus UBA2779. Next base: position 3,924 of record MUIB01000141.1, read on the forward strand.
TTCGTAAAAAACCCTTTATTCGTGCTGCTACCGCTGGTATTTTTCAACGCTTCGATGCAGGCTTTTTTTTCTCCCGCAGTTATCAGCTATGTTCTGGATCTGAAGCGCGGCAGAATGGACTTGCTGAGCCTTCGCACCGGCAGCGGTCATCTGGCATCCCTGGGCGGGCAGCTCGCTGGCGCAGCACTTTATCCGCTTTTGGGCTTAATTCCGCTACTGATAATAAACGGTTTGGGTTTTCTGCTGAGCGGTGTGAGTGAAATGTTCCTGCACCACCTGCCCGGAGGAAATGCATCCCGTCCGCGCGGGGAGTTTCCGCGCCTGCTGAAATCCTTTTTCAACCTTTGCCGGGGCAGGGTGCCGGTGTTTTTATATCTGGGGATGCAGGCGGTGAATACGTTGCTTATGGTGAGTTTGCCCTTTTTTCTTACCCGGCGGCTGGGTCTGGATGCCCGCTTTCTAGGCTATGCCCTGGCGGCACTGCTGGGCGGGAGTATTCTTTCGGGTATGTTTCTGGGCTTGAGCGGGCTGGCCGCGGAAATGAGTACGCTCAGTGCTTACGGAGCGGCTCTCATCTTTGCCGTGCTGTGTGCCGCAGCGAGCCTTCTCCCTGCGGGCAGCGGGGTACTGCTTTTTGCGCTTCTTGTTTCTGCTGGAGCTTGTCAGGGCTGGATTTACCTGCTTACGGTTCACAAGCTTTATCAGAGCGGGGCCGGAAGCGGGGCCGCGTCCCGGCAGGGCATGCTTGAAGCGGCGGCGGCGGGGGTGCTTCCTATCGGCTATGGATTAAGCACCGCTGCGGCCATGCTTTTTCCGCTGGATACACCCTGGCTACTGCGCATTGCCGCGGTGCTGGCGGCCTGCATGGGAGGGGCGGGGGTTTTTGGGAGTGATGAGTGATGAGTGGGGAGTGATAGATTTTCGGACTATTGTGTTGTTTTACTCAACGGGTACCTCTAAAAAACAGCTTTAGGAAATTGACGAAGAAATTTTTTGTCGGGCGGCAAAAGCGGAGCGTAGCCGGGCTACGTGAGCATTTTGACAACTTAAGGAGCGGCGGAAAAGTTCAAGTCAAGAACTCAATGGGGTTTTTTAGAGGTGCCCTTAAGTTTTTCTATTTCAAACCTGTCCCCTACCCTTCTACAGCCGCTCCAAATACACTATAATACTTTCATGGACGACAAAAAGGACGGTAAGAAACATTACTCTCTGCTGCTGAATATCCTGCTCATCACGCTGATACTGCTGGTGGGTTTTGGCATTATTGAAATTAACTTTGGCAAGCGGAAACAGGAAGCAGATAAGCTGCCCATCGCCGGTTCGGCTGAATTCAGCTTTCAGGAAAATCAGCTTGAAGAAATTGATATGCCGCCAACCGATGCAAATTATTCCCGCGAAGAGCTGGAAAACATTTCGGTATATGGCCGATTAAATGAAGCCGTGGTGAATATTACCACGGAAGTAATGGGCTACAACTGGTTTCTCGAACCCATACCCCGCGCGGGCTCTTCGGGATCGGGTTCTATTATTGATGCCCGCGGATACATTCTTACCAATAACCACGTGGTGGAAAATGCCTATAAGGTGAACATTGCCCTGGCCGATGGGGAAACCTTTGAAGGTGAGGTGGTGGGCTCGGATCCGGAGAACGATTTGGCGGTAATAAAATTCTCGCCGGGGACTCACAAGGTGGTTACCATACCGTTCGGCAGCTCTTCCAATCTGCGGGTGGGGCAGAAGGTGTTGGCCATTGGCAACCCCTTCGCCTTTGAGCGCACCCTTACCACGGGCATCATCTCCGGGCTGGGCAGGCCGCTGCGCAACGACAAGGGCATCGTTATCCGCGATCTCATCCAAACCGATGCCTCTATCAATCCGGGCAATTCCGGCGGGCCCCTCTTGAATACCCGCGGTGAACTGATAGGGGTAAACACGATGATCTACACCCCTTCCGGCGGATCGGTGGGCATAGGGTTTTCCGTGCCCGCGGATACGGCGCAGCGGGTGGTGCCAGATTTAATACAGTACGGATTTGTTCAGCGGGGCTGGATAGATATTGAACCTGTGCAGATATTTCCCTCTCTGGTGCGCTATGCTGGTTTGAGCGTGAGTCAGGGGATACTGGTGTCCCGGGTGAAGGCCGGCGGCAATGCCGAAAAAGCGGGCATTCAGGGCGGCGACAGCGATAAGGCCGTGCGCAGCGGTTCCAATGTTATCTACCTTGGCGGCGACATTATCACTGCCATTGATGGGGAAAATATTGCTTCTTTGGGCGATTTGTACTCCGCCCTGGAACGCTCACGCCCGGGCGATGCGGTAATGGTGTCCCTTGTTCGCGGACGGAAAAGCATCGAGGTCAAACTGATACTGGCCAGCCGAAACGGAAATTAGCCGTGGCCAGGGATTTTAAGGTTTGCGCTCCTTTTGAGCCCTCGGGAGACCAGCCAGCAGCCATTGATGCGCTGGCGCGGGGCATTGAACAGGGTCTTAAGTGCCAAACACTTTTGGGGGTTACCGGATCGGGTAAAACCTATACAATGGCCAAAACCATCGAACGGGTGCAGCTTCCCGCTCTGGTAATAAGTCATAATAAAACCCTGGCCGCCCAGCTCTACCGGGAGTTCAAGGATTTCTTCCCGGAGAATGCGGTGGAGTACTTTGTATCCTATTTCGATTACTATCAGCCGGAAGCCTACCTGCCCTCCCGCGATCTCTACATAGAGAAGGATTCGAGCGTGAACGAGGAAATTGAACGGATGCGGCTTTCAGCCACCATGAACCTTATGGAGCGGCGGGATGTTATTATTATCGCGACGGTGTCCTGCATCTACGGCTTGGGCAGCACCGAAACCTACCGGGACATGAATATCAGCATTCATCTGGGGGATGAGATTGATCTTCACAAGCTGCGCCTGGAGCTAGTGGCCATGCAGTATCAGCGCGGCGACATGGTTTTTGAGCGGGGAAAATTCCGCGTTCGGGGGGATGTGCTGGAAATATATCCCGCCTACCTTATCGGCATGGCCTACCGGATAAGCCTGAACTTCGATACGGTGGAGCGCATAGACCGCATCAATGCCCTTACCGGAGATGTTATTGAGCCCCTGGAAATGACCACCATCTACGCCGCCAAGCACTTCGTTATGCCAGAGGAGCGCCTTCGCATGGCCGTATCGGCCATTGGGGAAGAGCTGAGCGAGCGGCTGGAAGAACTGGAAAAAGGCGGCAAAGTGGTGGAGGCCCAACGCCTGAAAACCCGCACCGAATACGATATAGAAATGATGAGCGAAATGGGCTACTGCCCCGGCATTGAAAACTACAGCCGTCATCTTACCGGGAGGGAAGCCGGGGAAAGGCCCGAAGTGCTGCTGGACTATTTCCCCAAAGACTTTATTACCTTCGTGGATGAGTCCCATGTTACCCTCTCGCAGGTACGGGGCATGTACGCCGGGGACAGAGCCCGCAAGGTGAATCTTGTGGAATTCGGTTTCCGGCTGCCCTCGGCTCTTGATAACCGCCCGCTGGTGTACGATGAGTTTGAAGGGCAGCTCGATAAGGTGGTGTATGTCTCCGCCACGCCGGGCAACGAGGAAAAGGAAAAAAGCCTTGCCCTGGTGGAGCAACTCATCCGTCCCACCGGCCTGCTGGATCCGCCCATAGAAGTACGCCCCAGCCGGGGTCAGATAGACAATCTCTATGCCGAAATACAGAGACGCATAGAGCAGGATGAACGGGTTCTGGTTACCACCCTAACCAAGAAAATGGCGGAAGAACTCACCGACTACCTCTGCGGTTTGGGGGTGGATGCCCGCTACCTGCACAGTGAAGTGGAAACCATAGAGCGGGTGGAACTCATCCGCGACCTGCGCAAAGGCATATTCGATGTTCTGGTAGGGATAAATTTGCTGCGGGAGGGCCTGGACATTCCGGAAGTATCGCTCACGGCCATCTTTGATGCCGACAAGATTGGCTTCCTGCGCAGCCAAACCAGCCTAATCCAAACCATAGGCCGCACGGCAAGAAATGTGAACGGTTTGGTTATAATGTACGCCGATACAATAAGCGATGCCATGAAGAAGGCAATAGAGGAAACCAACCGGCGGCGCGGCATTCAAATGGCCTACAACGAAGCCCACAGCATTACCCCTGAAACAATCCGCAAGGAAATTCAGGACATTCTGGTACGCAAAACCAACGACAAGCGCCAGGCGGAAAAGATGAGCATCGACGTTATGAAGCAGTCGGCCAATCTTCTGGATCCCAAACAACGCGGCAGCCTCATAAAGGCTCTGGAAAAAGAAATGCTGGAACGCGCCAAAAACATGGAATACGAGGAAGCCGCCGTGCTGCGGGACGAAATCCAAAACCTGAAGGATGCGGTATGAAAAGAGCTGTATTTTTATTTGGAGCAACCTTCTCCATCTGCGCGGCCTGCACACCAAAAAGCCCGCCGGTAAACCTCACCCCCCCACCTACCCCGGTGCTTACTGCGCAGTCCTCCTGGGGGGTGGTGAATAAACCCTATCTGAAGATTCTTCAGCAGCCTGACGTGAATTCCGAACTTTCCGGTGTAATGAGGGAAGGCGATATTGCCGAAGTACATTCAAGAACAATTATGAGCGATAAGGACGGCTATTGGCTTGAAATTCATATTCCGGACAGCCATGTATCGGGCTGGACTCAGGGGGAAAATATGCTTATCTATGATACCTATTCCCAGGCCATAACGGCGCGAGAGCGTTTTGAGAATGCTGATCTTTAAACATGCAGGGAGTAAGCAAGTTCACAAAATCTTTACTTTCAGCCGATTATAGTAACGATTATGACAAAAAGTTATTTTATATCCATACTGCTGCTTATCGGATATGCAACTCTGCTTCCGGCTGTAAAGATTCAGTATGCCGAACAGTTTTACAAGCTCTACCATCAGAGTCTCTACCGCTACCCGGAGGACAGTGCCGAAAATATCTGGTATCTGTCCATGGCCCTGCGCTCGCCCTTCGCCAATCCGCTGAACGCCCTGGCCCTTATAGAAGATACAAAGGAATGGGAAAAGTACAGAAATCTCTTTGTTATGCACGTTTACATCAGAATTACCGATGAATACCTTGCTATGGCGGCCAAATATGACAAATTCAATGCCTATTTTTACAATTACCCCTGGAAAAGTGCCAATCTCGACAGCCTGCGCACCGCCGAAAAGTACTATACACTGGCTCTGGAAACCTGGGAGCTGGCACGACAGTACGGCCTGGCCGCCCGCGATGAACGCTTCCGCTGGATATTGCTTGAAGAAATACAATACTGGGAAGATGAAGCCTACCGAATTGAAGCCGGCGAACTGGACTATCAGGATATTATCAAGGCACATTTAGAACGCCTACGCCGGGTAAGGGATGATTTTGAGCAGATGGATTATAATACTTATTGAGTGGTGGGAGAGTGGTTTTTTTGGAAAGGATCGCCCTTTGAGCCCTTTCGTGCCTTTCGCGTCTTTCGCGATTACTCCTCCCCCTCTCCACAAAGACGCCCCAAACCGCAAAGGAAAACCATTCCCCGAATCTGAAACCTCCAGCCTAAAAAATATAATGGGTACCTCTAAAAACCAGCTTTAGGAAATTGACGAAGAAATTTTTTGTCGGGCGGCAAAAGCGGAGCGTAGCCGGGCTACGTGAGCATTTTGACAACGTAGTAGCGGCGGAAAAGTTCGAGTCAAGAACTAAATGGGGTTTTTAGAGATACCCATAATACAAGATAACAGGCAGAATTATCAGAACAATAAGCAGACAAAGCGCGGTGGAAATTAGCAAAATTCCTTTTTGAATATCTTTAGGCTGGGGCAAGCGGCCTTCAGGGTTTATGATATAATGCCCCGCCTTTTCCAGCCGGATCCCCAATGCCCCGGCAGCGGCAGCCATTGGCCAACCGGAATTGGGGCTGGAGCAGCGGGAAGCATCCCTTTTCATTATCAGTAGGCTTTGCTGTCCGTTCCAGCCCGGAAGCATTGCGCTTAGAGCAAGAAGGGCACCGCAAAGCCGGGCAGGAATCCAGTTGAGTGCATCATCAAGACGGGCGGCACACTTACCGCCCCATTCCCTGTCCCCATGCCTATAGCCCAGCATCGCATCCGCTGTGTTAATAAAACGGTAAGCCCAAGCTGCGGGCAGGCCGCCCACGCAGAAAAACAATATTGGCGAAGCGATACTGTCAACAAAATTCTCGTTTAAGGATTCAATCACCGCGGAACATATTGCCGCGCTATCGGCATCCACCAGGCTCCGGCTCACCAGATTCCGCTCTGTAAGCCGACGGGCCAAAGGCAAGTCGCCTGTCTCAAGTGCCCGCCTCACTTTAAGCGCTTCGTGGAACAAGCCCCGTGCCGAGAGGGAAAATTTAAGACAAAATGCGCTCATCAAAACAGCAGCCATTCCCCGCCAGCCCACGGAATTCCGGGCAAACACGTGCAGAGGCAATGTCAGCACAATAACCGTAGCCAAACCCGCGAGGCAGATTAGCACCCCCCATAATAGCAGAAACCGATTCCCCCCCTGCGGCCTCTTCCGCCAGAGATAATCAATTCCCCCTCCCAGCAGCCTCACCGGATGCAACCGGACAGGAGGGTCTCCAATAAGGGCATCCAGAACAAGTGCGGCCAGCAGAACAAGCGGATAGAAGGAGAACCAGCTGATAATCGGCAGATTTCTCACTCTATTTCCCTTTTAAACTTGCGCTGCTGAGACATAGATGGAGTATACTCGACAGCAGGCAGGAAAATCAACATAGAATGGGCACCTGGCATCCCCTACCAGGGCAGACACACAGCCCCAGTTTTTACAGACTGGAGACTTTTATCTTGAAGCAATCCCTGCCAATCCCTAATATCCCATCTGTGCCCATCTGTGGTTAATAAACCCCAAGAATCATCCTCACTAGTCCCTACCCCCTTGACAACAAAATATACAATGTCTTATTTTAGAGGTACCCTTCATTTGCATCAGGAGGCAAAAGCCATGCAAGAAGCCGTTATGGAAGCCGTACTAACACCACAGCTTGAGGATTATATCAATCTACGAATTTCCCGAATGATTGAAGACAGCTTGAAGAAAATCAGGAATGAACAGGCTTCCGATGTTCCAGGCCGGGAAGTGGCCACAAAAGCGGATATAATGGTCGCGGCAAACCGCGTCGCTGTCCTTTGAACGATTCACGAAAGAATGTTTCGTCCAGTTCGACA
>MUIB01000097.1 GCA_002084135.1 Spirochaeta sp. LUC14_002_19_P3
TATAAGAAGCACTCCAAGGGCTTAAAAATTCAAAATTAGGAAAAATTTATTAAAAAAATTGAAAATTTATGTTTTTTTGGTGCTGGAGGGAGCTTTGGGAGCCGCCTCAAAGCGAAACAGGGCGGCCTAACCCCTCAGCCTTTTCAGGCTTTAGGCTGGAGGTTTCAGTTAGGGGGAGGGTGAGGCTTTGGGTTTGAGGCTCCCTTTTTTGTCCACCTGCCTGCGCCGAGGCTTAGGCAGGCGAAAAACACCTGCCTGCCGAACAGACAGGCGAAATGCTTCAACAGACAATCTTTTTTAAGGAGACCACATCCAATCCCCCATCCCCAATTCTCAATTCTCTCCCCTCCAGCCCCCAAATATGGGGTGCTTCAAGCTGGACAGGATTGACCATGTACCGCTATTATTCTAGGTTAAGCTGTTATGAGTGATTTTATACGTCAAATTATAGCGGACGATCTTGCTGCCGGGCGGGTGAAGCAGGTTGTTACCCGCTTTCCACCGGAACCCAATGGTTATCTTCACATTGGCCATGCGAAAGCTGTTTTGCTGAATTATTCCATTGCAACGGAATTCGGGGGAATTTTCCGGCTGCGCTACGATGATACCAATCCGGAGAAGGAAAGCGGGGAGTTTGTCCGGGGTATTGAGGAAGATTTGCGCTGGCTAGGCTGCGCCTGGGAGGGGGAGCCGCGCCATGCTTCGGATTATTTTGATCAGTTTTATCAGTGGGCGCTGGAGCTGGTAAAAGCAGGCAAGGCCTACATGGATAATCAGATGCCGGAGGAAATTGTCCAGAACAGGGGCACGCCTACCCAGCCGGGGGTGAATTCGCCGTATCGGAACAGGAGTGCAGAGGAGAATCTGGTGCTGCTGGAAAAAATGAAAGCGGGGGAATTCGCGGAAGGGGAATGTGTTTTACGGGCAAAAATTGCCATGGACCACGTGAACATTCTTATGCGCGATCCCCCCATTTACCGCATACGCCGGGAGCGTCATCACCGTACCGGCGATACATGGCGCATCTATCCCATGTACGACTTCGCCCATGGCTATGAGGATGCCATTGAGGGGGTTACCCACTCCCTGTGTTCCCTGGAGTTTGAAAATCATCGCCCGCTTTACGACTGGTTTCTCGACAATGTATCGGTTCCCAGCCGCCCCCGTCAGTATGAATTCGCCCGGCTGAACCTGAGCCATACCGTTATGAGCAAACGCCATCTGCGGCGGCTGGTAGAAGAAAACCATACCGCAGGCTGGAACGACCCTCGCATGCCCACGCTTCGGGGTATGCGCCGCCGCGGCTTCACACCGGAAAGCATTCGCCGCTTCATTAGTGAAATCGGAGTAAGCAAGGTGAACAGCCTGGTAGACATTGAATTTCTTCACTTCATTATTCGGGAAGAACTTAATGCCACGGCCCTGCGGCGCATGGCCGTACTGAATCCGATAAAGCTTACCATTAGCAACTGGCCGAAGGGAAAAATTGACACCTTCACGGCGGAAAATAACCCCGGCGATGCCGCCGCTGGCCACCGGGACATTGAATTTTCCGGCGAACTCTGGGTGGAGCGCGATGATTACCTCGATAACCCGCCGCGCAAGTGGTTCCGCATGGCCCCCGGGAAAGAGGTGCGGCTCAAACACGCCTATTTTGTTACCATTACGGATGTTTTGTATAACCCCTCCGGGCTCCCCCAGGAATTATTCTGTACTTATGATCCCGAGAGCCGGGGCGGTGAGAGCCCGGACGGCCGCAAAGTAAAAGGCACCATTCACTGGCTCTCCCGGCACAATGCGGTGAATGCCGAAATACGCCTTTACGATCATCTTTTTAGCCAAGCCGACATGAACAAACTCGAAGAGGATAAAACCATAAGCGACTACCTGAACCCCGATTCCGTGCAAATTCTCGCCGAGGCTAAAGTTGAACCGGCCCTGGCCGCTGCCCTGCCGGAAGAGCGCTTTCAGTTCCTGCGAAACGGCTACTTTATTGCCGACAGCGAAGACCATGCAAGCCGGACGAGGCCAGTATTCAATCGCATCGTTGGTTTGCGCGACACCTGGGCTAAAATTGCCGGGAAACCGGATTGATTTTTTGGATATCTAAAAAACGGCTTTTTATCATTGGTGCAGTAGCAATATCCGGGCTGAATAATAAGTTAATGCAGGTATGCCGATATTGTAAAAGAAGCAGCAAGTAATCAGGGGATACAGCCATGAAAAATCAATTCTCAGCCCTCGAACCTTCCATTCAGGAGCATTTAGCCGCGGTAAGGGAAACATCGGGGCTGCCTGCCGGGGCAAAGTCCCTGGAGATACTCGCGGAAGGATGGCTGGCGAAGGAGCGAATCTTTCTTGAACAGTCCATGGGGCTGGGGATGGAAGGACGACACGAATGCGATGACCCTCATCGGGGTTTTCTGGCCCTTACCTGTTCCGGCTCCCTGGTGGCGGTTGGGCCGCGTGGGGAGAAGGGCTGCCATGCTGTGTATGTCAGTATCGGCGGGCGTTACAATGTTCCTTCGCGGGCGGAGTCTCCCAATGCGGCCATTGTTCATTCCGTATCCGTAGGACAGGGCGTGTTCTTCACCAATGGCCCGGTACAGCAGACTTCGCCCATCTATAAACTTGCCGTACTCGCGCCCACTTTGGCCGCCGGGCAGCAGAATAAAATACTCAGCGAAGCCGCCGCCACGCTCTCCAGCGAGTTTCAGGCCGTTGAGAACACCATATCGGGGCAGGTAAATGGTTGAAGCGGCAGCTCTCCGCGATAAATTCCATCATCTTCACAACAGTAAAAAATTGCCCGATACCGATGAATTAAACGGCATTCTCGAAGCGGCATTGCACACCCTGTCCGCCGAGAATCCCCTTATACGCCCTCCTGATACTCAGGGGCGTCCCGGCGGGCTGATACTGCTTCGGCCGGATAAAACTGCCATTATTGTCCCCGATCTTCATGCCCGCACCGGCTATATTACCGCGCTGATGGACATGGAACTTTCCGGCAAGCCGGTATTGGATGCCCTGTTGGCCGGAGAGCTACAAATTATTTGCGTTGGAGACGGCTTTCACAGTGAAGCGCGGGGCTATCAGCGCTGGCAGCTTGCATGGCAGGAATTTCTCGGCGGCTATCGTCGTCACAAGGCCATAGACGGGGAAATGCGGGAAAATCTGGCACTCATGGCCATGGTTATGATGCTTAAAAGCGCGGCACCCGACGGGTTTCATTTTCTTAAAGGCAACCACGAAAACGTTACCAATTCCAACAGTGCCGGGAATCGGGAATTTGGAAAATTCGTTGCAGAGGGAGAAATGGTTGCCGCATGGTTTCGTAAATTTCCCGGCGTGGAAATGCTCAAGAAGTGGGACCAGTTCGAGGCCGCTCTTCCGCTGCTGGCCGTAGGGGATTTTTATATGATCTCTCACGCTGAGCCCCGAATCCCTTACAGCCGCGAAGACGTTATCGCATATCGGAATAATGCCCAGCTCATCAGCGACTTTACCTGGACAGGCAATGATGAGGCGGAAGAAGGCAGCGTGGCTTCCATGCTGTCCATGTATTTGGGAGCCCGTGCGGAAGATGCCCTCTACTTCGGCGGGCACAGGCCGGTGGAGGGCATTTATAAACTGCGGGCGGGGGGACGCTATGTGCAGATTCACAACCCCCAATATTATATTGCCGCTATTATACAAGCCGGGCAAAAGCCCCAGCCCGAGCGGGATATTATACGGCTTAAAGAGGATTAATTATGGGACAGCGCGGAGAACTCTTCAGTACAAGATTTTTTGCCGAGGAAGGTAGAAAAACCTATTTCTTTAACGTTAAAGAAAATCGCTATCATGACATATATCTGAACATTGTGGAAAGCCGGAAAACCGAAAGGGGATTCCGCCGCTCCTCCGTTGTGGTGTTTCAGGAAAATCTGGATATGTTTGCCATATCCATTGAACAGGTAATTTCCTGCATTCAGCACCGTCAGGATAACTGCGGCCAGTCCTTTACGGTGGACAACGGCAGACGGGAATACACCCTGAAACTTGCTTCACAGGGTAAACCGGCACTGCAAATTACCGAAAGCCGCCAGGACGACTCAGGATTCCACCGGGAGATGGTTTATGTGTCCACAGGAGTGCTGGATATTTTTATGGCGCGGTTTAAATCGGCCCTGTCCTACGCGAATACTGCTATCCAAAACGGTCGAGGATATGCTGAACCTGAAACCAGTACCCCCTACCAAACAGATTCAGATGATTGAGTAAGTGGTAAAGGTTGTATAAATCCTTCCTCTCCCCGAAACCCTTTTCCAGCGGCCAGGCATCGGCATACCCCTGATGGAATCCCGGAGGGAATCTCCCGAAAAGCTGCGTCATGGCAATATCGGCTTCCCGATGGCCGTAGTATACCGCAGGATCGATGAGCCATGCCCGCCCATCCGGGCCGGCCATCCAGTTCCCGCCCCACAAATCGCCGTGAAGCAGGCTGGGCTGCCCATCGTCCGGAGCCGGGAGCAAGTCGGGAAGCCGCCGAAGCAGGGACTGCATAAGCCTTTCGGATACGGGATTGGCAAAACCATTCTTTCGCGCTAGCTCCCACTGAAAAAGCAGCCGCTTGTCCCGAAAGAATTCCAGCCAGTTTGGGGCTAAATCATTTTTTTGTTGGGTGGAGCCTATCCAGTTATCCGCCGAAAAACCGCATTCATTCTGCCGGGCTTCCCTGTGAAGCATGGCCAGAGCGCGTCCGAATTCCTGTCCGGATTTTAGCCGCCCGGCGGGAATAAGCTCAAGCAGCAAAAAGGCCCGCCTGCCATCAACACCCCAAGCGAGAACTTTGGGCACCGGCGGCGAATTTTCAGCGGCTTCGCCGAGTGCTTTCAGCCCCAGAGCTTCCGCAGCAAACATGGCTTCCAGATTGGCGGAATTTTCCTTTATAAAAATTTTTTGCCCGCCGCCAAGGCTTAGAACAGCCGCCGCATTGATATCCCCGCCGCCCACCGCCTGCCGTTTCAGCACCCGACCATCAGCACCGTAAAGCTGTTCAAGTGCGGAGTTGAGATTCATTAGCACCTAAAACACGATGTATTACTGGTACATCTCTTCGGGAGAAAGGAACATGCCGGATGTCATAAATGCTTCTTCGGCTTCATTTTCCGCCATATATACCGGTTCCTCCCCGGTGGGCTGTTCCGCCGTAAGGAATCCTGAATCAGAACTGGCTGTAGCTTTAGCATAGGAGCCATTTGTGATATAAGACAGTGCCGCCGCAACCAGCGGATCATCTTCCGAGCCAAAGGGTTCAAGGATATCCATCGTCTGATTGCTGCCATTGATATTCACTGTAACCTGCCTGAATTCTCCAACTTCATAGTCGGGAGCTATTCCATCGTAGTAGAGCCAGGAATTGTCCAGTGAATTTGAGGCATCATAAGCAGCCTTGTTAAAAACTGCAAATGTAACAAGATAAAACTTATAGCCATAGCTTTTATGGGTGTCGAGTACGAACTGGCCCACGGGCTTGCCGTAAGTTGTTGTCCCGATATGCTGAACATCCATGAAGGGCTCCAGAATTTTTAGAACTAACTCACTGGCGGAAGCGGATCTGCTGGTAGAAAGTATAAATACCCGCTTTAAATTCAAGGGCGTTACACCTAAGGCGGTTAATTCAGCACTAGTGTTAAATCTATTCTTTTCTATGGTATTTTTATACTGAGGATTGTATTTGAGATAGAGACTTTCTTCTCCCAAGTGGGAAGAATCAACGATTGCACTGGCCAGTAAAATGGCATTGGTTAGATACCCTCCGCCGTTGTACCGTAAGTCCAGAATGAATTCATCGACACCGCTAAGGGATTTAAGCGCATCGACAAGTTCAGTTCTATCTGCGTGAGAGAAAGAATTATACTGAATATAGCCTACCCGTTTAGCTCCCTCATCAATAATCTTAATCTTTTGCCAATCGCCATTTTCATCCTTTACAGGGTCTATAAAAGTTCTTGTTACTTCTGATTTTGCCAAATTCGTTACCGTTACCTGGGTCCCGTCCGATTTCTCAAAAGTAAGGGTGTTGGTTGTATTCTTTCCGATTTCAGTGCCAACATTTTCAAGAGCAATATCAATTCCAATAACGTTATCGCCAATTTTAATGAGTCTGTACCCCCGTTCCAGATTGGCCTCCATGGCTTTCGAATCGGAATATACCGCCGTTAGATAAACTTTCTCCTTATATAAACCCATAGTAAAACCATGGATGGGAGAGGAGCTAATTCCATAGTTGGACTGATAATATTCATCTGTCGTTCTAAAGAAGCTGAATTTATCTGATGCATACAAGAGCCTTGTAACAAAGTTTCCAGGGTCTTCTTCCGTTACCGTTATGGTTGCCGGAAGGCTTTCATGCCAGAAATAGAAGGTTTCAAGCGCAGTTTTTGTCGCGGTATTGAATCCATAATTCCATATATTTTCAACTCCATAATCAGAGAGGCCCGCCTCTTTACAACTTCCAAGAATTAAGACAACAGCTGCACAGCGGAGCAGAGACAGCAGGTATTTATATCTAAACATGATTCATATATACTCATTTTATCAAGTTTGGTCAAGAAGATTCTGCAAAAGAATATGTTTTTTTTGTAATGGTTGATTGTTTTTCAATTTTATTTGCGGGGCAGCGGGATGGCTTAGCGGCTTATCTGCCGGGTTGTTATGACTCCGTCGATGGCGTTGAGTTTGGCCATGGCTGTTTCACTGACACGGCTGGCGGAGAGATCGATAATGTTATAGGCGATGCCGTCGCGGTGTTTGTTTACCATTTCTTCGACGTTGAGGTTTTCCTGGGCCAGGATGTCCAGTATCTGGCTGAGCATGTTGGGAACATTGCGGTTGGCCACGAGCAGGCGGATGCTGGAGGAAAATTCGAGGGTGCAGGCCGGAAAGTTTACGGAATTGACGATGAGCCCGGATTCGAGAAAATTTTTGAGCTGGCGCACGGCCATAACGGCGCAGTTTATTTCCGCTTCTTCGGTGGAGGCTCCAAGGTGGGGAATGGCCATTACGCCGTTTATGCCCGCCAGTTCGGGGACGGGAAAGTCGGTTATATAGCGGCTGACAGTTCCATCCTGAAGGCCTTGTTTTACAGCTGTATTGTCCACAAGGCTGCCCCGGGCGAAGTTAAGCAGGCACAGCCCCTTTTTGGCTTTGCCAAGCCGTTCCCGGTTTATAAATCCTTCTGTTTCCAGTGTAAGGGGAACATGAAGGGAGATAAAATCGCATTGAGCCAATAATTGTCCTAAGCTGTCCATGCGTTTCACTTGTCGGGAGAGCCCCCAGGCCGCGTCTACGGAAATGTAGGGATCGCAGCCGTATACCTGCATTCCCAGTCCGGCGGCGGCGTTGGCGGTGAGTACACCGATGGATCCAAGTCCGATTATGCCGATGCTTTTGCCAGCTATTTCCCTGCCCGCAAAGGTGGATTTTTCCTTTTCAACCAGCTCGGCCAGTTTGCTGTTTGTTGCCTGGCTTTCCACCCAGTTCATGCCTTCGCGGATGCCCCGGGAAGAGAGCAGGAGTGCTGCTACTACCAGTTCCTTAACGCTGTTGGCATTGGCTCCGGGAGTATTGAAGACAACAATGCCCCGTTCGGTACAGGCCTCAATGGGGATGTTGTTTACTCCGGCCCCTGCTCTGGCGATGGCTTTCACCGTGTTGGGTATCCGATCCGCTGAGAGTTTGTGGCTGCGTAGCAGAAGGGCATCGGGATTGGCGGTGTCGTCTCCAACGGTGTAGTATTTTGCATCGAAGAGTTCCAATCCGACGGGGGATATTTTATTGCATGTCTGAATGCTAAACATGGGGGAATGGTAGCAGGAGGATTTTTTTGGGTCAAGGGGGCAGATAATCAATTCCAGTCATGGATCAGCAGAAAAGTCCCTACAGGGCACCTACAGGGCACCTACAGGGCACCTACAGTTCATAAGCCGTCATAAAACAAAAGGAGAATACCATCAGGTGCATGGATGCGCCCGCGTTTTCAGGGTAAAATACTCTGAAAATGGCTGTTTAGCCATGAAAACTCCACAGATGGTTTTCAGAGGTGCCCTTATGCAGTTAGAAAAAATTGAAACCGTGAAACCTTTTTATTACCACGGGAATCCGAAGATGGTGTTCGGAGCGGGCCGTATTGGGGATTTGCTTAATCTCCTCCCGAACGGCGGACCGCTGTTTATCGTAAGCAGCAGGCATTTCAGCACCTCGGAAGCCTGGAAGAGCGTTGAGGCTGGTCTGCGAAAGGCGGGCATTCTCTACATCCATGAAACCGTGAGCGGGGAACCTTCGCCGGAAGTGGTGGATGAGCTTACCCTTATGGCTCAGGGCATCCGGGCACAGGCCCTTGTGTCCATAGGAGGCGGATCCGTTATGGATGCGGGCAAGGCCGTGTCTGCCATGCTCCGTGAGCAGGGATCGGTATTTCATTACCTGGAAGGTGTGGGAACCCGGAAACTTTCCGGCGCCGCCGTGCCCTTTATCGCGGCCCCTACTACCGCAGGCACCGGCAGCGAGGCCGCCAGAAACGCCGTGCTGAGCAGAAGGGGCGCGAACGGCTTCAAAAAATCCCTGCGCCACGATGCCCTCATCCCCCGGATTGCCCTTATCGATCCGGAACTGGCACTGGGCACTTCGCCGGAAGTAACATTGGCCTGCGGTATGGATGCCCTGTGCCAGCTATTGGAGCCGCTGCTCTCCACCGAAGCCTCCCCCTTCACCAATGCCCTGAGCTGGGCGGGCCTTGCCCACTTTCACCGCGGCAGCCAATTATTCGATGAGCACAGCCTCTTGCGTAAACAGGAACTCAGCCTGCGCGCCGAGCTGGCCCTGGCCGCATATTGTTCAGGCATTGCCCTTACCAATGCCGGCCTTGGAACGGTTCACGGCTTGGCAGGGCCGCTGGGAGCTGCTTGCGATGTGCCTCACGGGGTGGCCTGTGGACTGCTTCTGGCACCGGTTCTGCGCCGATTGCAGCATAATCTGAATGATTCAGAACCCCATAAACGGGTTGCCCGGATATTGCAGGCCGCCGGGTGCGCCCTGTGCCCGGATGCGGGCGCCTCGGGCGCGGCGGCCTTAATAGAAAAGATTGAATCCTGGGCCAGCCGATTGCCGCGGTTGGCCTCCTGGGGACTGAAACCGGATGCCCTGGAAAGGGTGGTTCATGTTTCGGACAACAAGAACTTTCCTCTTCTGCTCAGCGCGGATGAGCGCCGCGCCTGCCTGGAGGAGACCCTGTAGACCGTATCATGGCTCCTCCCAGACACTCCTCCCCGTCATAGAACACCGCAAACTGACCCGAAGCCACACCCCGGTCGCTCTCATCCATGGAAACCAGCAGCCGCACAGTGCCGTCTTCATCCTCCGGCAGGGCGGAAATTTGCGCCGAAATGAGACGCGGCCCATGGCGCAGTTTCAGGCTAACCCTTGCCGGAAGCACCGGTGCCGCGGCAATCCAGCCCGGATTCACAGCCTCAAAACAACTCACCGCAGCCCTTAAAGCATCGGGCGCATGAGCCGCGAAAACAACATTTTCCGGAGTATCCTTCCCCACCACATACCAGGGCCCGCCGGATAAACCAAGACCCGTGCGCTGCCCGATAGTGTAAAACCAGGCCCCGCGGTGGGAGCCAAGCACCCGCCCGCTTTCAGGCTCTACAATAGCCCCTTCCTTCTCGCCCAGATAATGCCGGACAAAGTCGGGATACCTTATCTTGCCCAGAAAACAAATCCCCTGACTATCCGGACGCCGCTGATTGGGAAGATTCCAGCTTCGGGCCATGGCCCTTACCTCATCTTTGGCGAATCCGCCGATGGGAAACAGCACCTGAGCCGCCTGGGCTTGAGTAAGATGAGAAAGGAAATAAGTCTGATCTTTTACCCTGTCCGGAGATCGTATTATATGAAAAAGGCCATCCTCCCCCCGGCGCACAAGAGCATAATGACCACTTGCCGTTTTATCCAGCGATTCCGAAACCCGCTCAAAAAACACCCCGAACTTAATCCGGCTATTGCAGAAAATATCCGGACTCGGAGTCCGCCCCGCCTTCAGCTCCGACACCGTATAACTTACCACCCGCTCCCGGTATTCCCGTTGCAAACTGATAATTTTCAGCGGCACCCCGAAAAGCTCACACACCCCCCGGGCATAGGCCAAATCCTCCTCCCAGGGACAGCTCCCCAAACCCGCCAGCTCATCTTCCAGCCAAATCTTCAAATAGTACGCCGTAATCCGCGCATCCGGATACTTGGACTTAAGCAGCCCCAGCCCCACCGAACTATCCACACCGCCGGACAATAACACCCCAATTTTCACCCCTGAATCATCCACCAACAAGCTGAAAATTGCAAGCCCATGCCCAGCAGGCACTTCATTTTTATACTGACCTCTGGCGCGGCGAGAATCATACCATCAATACCTGTAGAATGCCGCCCGGATAATCGTTCCGTGCCCCCTCCCTGGAAACACCTCTTTAGATATCGCACAGAGGAAGATGGAAACTGAAACCTCCAGCCTAAAACCTCCGGCCTGAAAAGGGTTTTTTAAAGGTACCCTTAAATAAAATTCAATCTTGTTATCAATGTTGCTAATATCGCAAAGCCTAAGAAGACATACACACTATCAAACCGTTTGTTCATATCATTCTTTAGCACATCTATGGCTTTCCCTTGATATTCCAGATCGCTTTCTATCTTTCCTAATTTTTCATAGAGGTAATACTCGGTCCCCAGGATATACTTTTTTTCTTCCATATTCTACCCCATTATACGAATTTTTGTCAAGTAAAGAATTTGGGCAGGGGAGGCTGGAGGACTAAAACCTCCAGAATTACACGGCTCAACTTTACAGCTTTTCTATTTCCTCTGCTGTAAGGCCAGTGGATTCACTTATGATTTCCACTGCAATACCGAATTTTTTAAGGCTCTTTGCTGTTTCCTGCTTGCTTTTCTGCTCGCCTTCATTCCAGCCTTTTACATAAGTGCTTTCGTACATGGTGGCATCGTAGCGGCGTTTTTCAATAAAGCGTTCATACTGGCGGCGTTCTTCGTCGGACATTTTGAGGTATTCCAGTTCTTCACTGGCCTCCTTTAAGCCCCTGGCCCGCGGGGGGTTGG
>MUIB01000004.1 GCA_002084135.1 Spirochaeta sp. LUC14_002_19_P3
AACACCGGTGTCCATGGTGGTGCCAGCAAAAAGAATACCCATTACAGCCAGAAGATTTACCGCAAAATCCCGATTCAGTTTCAGGCCGCTGCTAATAATATTGGCACCGCTCTGAATGAAGCCGTTCAAACCTCCGCTGCCGAAGGCGGAATATGTTTCCCGCCAGGCACCCATGGAGGCAAAGCCAGCCGAAACCGCCAGAAGAGATGCCAGTGCGAGCAGTCCTTCACCAAGGGAACCGCCGTAGCCAACCAGGCGGATATGGGATTCCTTGTCGATCTGCTTGGAGGTGGTTCCCGAGCCTACCAGGCCGTGGAAACCGGAAATGGCACCGCAGGCGATGGTAACAAACAGAAGGGGTATCATGGGCGGAGTTCCGGCGGGCAGCTCGCTGTTGAACATGGGCGCGGCTATTTGCGGTGCGCCAATAATGAAGGCCAGATAGAGAACAATGAGCCCGATAAAGAGCTGGATACCATTGATATAATCTCTGGGCTGCAGGAGAGACCATACCGGCAGCGATGAAGCCAGTGCCGCATATACAAAGAGAATAATAATCCATACCGCGCCCGAAGAGAGCCCCATGAAGGTTTCCGGGAGACTGAATGGAAGCGCTGTTCCGGCGAAAACGAGCAGATAAAGAACAACAACGCCAACAATGGTTACCAGTGGCAAGTTCCATTTAAGGCGGTAGATGAGCTGGCCAATAATAATGGCAACAACAATGGCACCCCATGAGGGCACAATGCTGGTAGGATTGGCCACAAAACTGTTGGAAATGGCTACGGCAAATACACTGTTCACCATCAGCAACACCAAAAATACGATGAGGGTGAACAGCAGGCTTACCGAGCGTCCCATAATTTTTTCTGATATTGTACCGATGGATTCCGCTTTATGTCGCACACTAATCCATATCGCGCCCATATCGTGAATTCCGGCAAAAAATATCGTCCCGAAAACAACCCACAGCATTGCGGGACCCCATCCCCAGATAACGGCAATAGCTGGCCCGATTATTGGGGCTGCTCCAGCCACTGACGTGAAGTGATGCCCCCACAATATATAGGGATTGGTGGGGACATAATCCACACCGTCCTGCATCTCATGCGCGGGTGTTTTAAAAGATTCGCTCAGCTTGTAGATCCCTTTGCGAATAAACCGCGAATACAGTATTACACCCAGAACATAGGCGGCAATGCCTATAACGACTAACACAATGGTATTCACCCATTTAGCTCCTTGAAATCATAATGGGATGCGATTACACAGGAAACAAATTCGGCAAGTTCATCTCAGCAATATCCTGAAACCGCATCAATTCAATGTTTCATGATTTATATACATTTTATTAAAACGAGTCAATACTGGGGGAGGAAGGCTTGGATGTATTATCCGCAGATTACGCCTGTCTACGTGCAACGCACAGGCAGGCAGATGGGAGAGGGGATTATTAAGGGCACCTCTAAAAAACAGCTTTAGGAAATTGACGAAGAAATTTTTTGTCGGGCGGCAAAAGTGGAGCCAGCCTAAGCTACGTGAGCATTTTGACAACTTAAGAGCGGCGGAAAAGATCGAGTCAAGAACTCAATGGGTTTTTTAGAGGTGCCCTGAAGTTCCCAGGTATAATAAATCAGAGGATTTTCCACTCCGAGAAGCTCCATAAAGCAGGACAGCTGAATCAGATATTCCTTGTCCCGCTTCTCCTGAAGTAGCCGCCCCCGGTAGGGAGCGGCATAGTATTCAGTAAGAAAGCTGGTGCTTCCCTGAACCAGCCGGACAGCTTAGCCCTTAGCGACTTGAGTCTTGTCACGGTTGCGATAGGCCGATACCGCGGCAACAACAATCCACAGCGCAGCTCCGAAAATAATCAGAGCCAGCACTAAGAGGAAGTATTTTCCACTTCGATAAAAGCTGCCGATTTGGATAAGAAGCGCTATCGAGGTCATTATATAAAGAAATACCATCGGTATCATGGTGTAGATGGTTTTGTACTTCAAACGCGCCAGGAAGATGGAAATCGTAAGCAGTGTAAGGGATGCCAAGAGCTGATTGGATGCCCCGAAGAGAGGCCATATCAGCATACCGCCGCGCCCCGAAGCACCACCGGCACCAAA